>NZ_VDFY01000230.1 GCF_006228125.1 Micromonospora orduensis
GCCCGGCCCGGCGGACCCGTACGCGCCGATCGACCCGTACGCCGGCGCGCAGCCCCCACCGGGCCAGCCGGTGCCCGGCTACGCCTCCCCCGGATATCCCCCGCCGGGGTACGCCCCGCCGGGTTATCCGCCGCAGTACCCCGGTTACGGCTACCCGCCACAGCCGAAGACCAACGGGATGGCCATCGCGGCGCTGGTGCTGGCCCTTGTCGGTTTCGCGTCCTGCATCACCGCGCCGGTCGGCGCGATCCTCGGCCACGTGGCTCAGAAGCAGATCCGGCTCACCGGTGAGGGCGGCGAGGGGATGGCGAAGGCGGCCATCATCATCGGCTGGATCCTCACCGGGCTCCTGGTGCTGCTCATCATCTTCTACGTCGTGGTGATCGTCCTCGCGATCACGACCGGTGCCAGCAGCGACAGCGGCTACTGACGGCGCAGCGCCGAGAGGTCGGGGTGGTCACCAGTGGTGCCCACCCCGACCCCGCCGGTCACTCCGGTGGGGTGAACGACGAGTTACGGCTCATGCCGGCGGCCCGCCCCTTGGCGGCGATCACGAGCGCCATCTTGCGGGACGCCTCGTCGATCATCTCGTCGCCGAGCATCACCGCACCCAGCTTGCCGCCGGCCTCCGAGGTGTAGTGCTCGTACGCGTCGAGGATCAGCTCGGCGTGGTCGTAGTCGGCCTGCGCCGGCTGGTACACCTCGTTGGCGGCGTCGATCTGGCCCGGGTGCAGCACCCACTTGCCGTCGAAGCCCAGCGCCGCCGAGCGCTTCGCCACCTCGCGGAACCCGTCCACGTCGCGGATCTGCAGGAACGGGCCGTCGATGGCCTGCTTGTCGTGCATCCGGGCGGCCATCAGGATCCGCATGAGGATGTAGTGGTACGGGTCGCCCGGGTAGTCGGGGATCAGCGCGCCCACCACCAGCGACCTCATGTTGATCGAGGCCATGAAGTCGGCGGGACCGAAGATGATGGTCTCCACCCGGGGCGAGGCACCCGCGATGGCGTCCACGTTGACCAGGCCGGCGGCGTTCTCGATCTGCGCCTCGATGCCGATCCGGCCGACCTCCAGGCCGAGCGTCTTCTCGATCTGGGTGAGCAGCAGGTCCAGCCAGTGCACCTGCTCGGCGTTCTGCACCTTGGGCAGCATGATGCAGTCCAGGTTCGCGCCGGCGCCCTCGACCACCTCGATGACGTCCCGGTAGGTCCACGGGGTGGTCAGGTCGTTGACCCGGACCACCCGGGTCTTGCCGGCCCAGTCGCCCTCGTTGAGCGCGGCCACGATGTTCTTGCGCGCGTCCGGCTTGGCCAGCGGGGCGACGGCGTCCTCCAGGTCGAGGAAGACCTGGTCGGCCGGGAGGCCCTGCGCCTTGCCGAGCATCTTGACGCTGGAACCGGGTACGGCGAGGCAGGACCGGCGGGGACGACCGACTGCGGCCATGGATGCACTCCTTCCAGCGTCCGGCGGGCACGCCGACGCCACCTGACGACAGATCCGAGAAACTTAACGATCCCAAAGGGCGTAGTGACGCCACGGTAACCTCGCGCCATGACCGGGGTGAATGGACCTGTGGAAGATCTCACTGGGCGTCGACTGGTGGTGGTGACCGGGGCCAGCTCCGGCATCGGGCTGGCCGCCGCCGAGCACCTGGCGTGCCGTGGTGACCAGGTGGTGCTTGTCGGGCGCGACCCGGCCCGCCTCCAGGCCGCCGCGGAACGCGTACGGGAGGCCTCGGGTGAGCGTCCGGAGCTGTTCCGGGCCGACTTCGCGGTGCTCGACGACGTACGCGGGCTCGCCGAGCGGCTGCGCGACGCGTACGACCGGATCGACGTGCTCGCCAACAACGCCGGCGCGATCGCGCTGCAACCGCTCACCACCGTCGACGGCTTCGAGATGTCGATCCAGGCCAACCACCTGGCCCCGTTCCTGTTGACCAACCTGCTCGCCGACCGGATCGGCCGGATCGTGGTCACCGCCTCCGGCGCGCACCGCTTCGGCAGGCTGAACCCGGACGACCTGAACAGCCCGCTGCGCCGCTACCGGCCGATGGGCGCGTACGGCACCAGCAAGCAGGCGAACATCCTGTTCACCGCCGAGGCGGCCCGCCGCTGGCCGCACATCCCGGCGTACAGCTTCCACCCGGGCGTGGTGCGCACCCGGTTCGCCAACGACAGCAGGCTTGTCGCCTTCGGCATGCGGGTCCTGCCGTTCCGCAGCCCGGAGAGGGCCGCCGGGACCCTGGTCTGGCTGGCCAACCAGGACCCGGCCCGGCTGGTCCAGGGCGGCTACTACTACAACCGCCGACCCCGCCGACCGTTCCGCAAGGCCGCCGACCTCCGACTCGCGGCCCGGCTCTGGGCCGCCAGCGCCGAGGCGGTCGGTATCCCCGCGTAGCCGGAGCCTCACAGGGGGTGTGTTCACAATGGACTTACTGATACGGTCGGTGCGGTCCAGTGATCAACGCCGATTTGTGAGGGAGACCCGCATGACCGAGCAGGTTGAGGCCTTCGAGCCCGTGGCATCGGACGACTACGACCAGGAACTGACCTGCCTGGAGCCGCCGGTCGAGTCCTGAGCAGTCGTGCGTGTCCGTGTGTCGCGGCTGGTCGTCTTCCTGTGGCGCGATGGTCAGCTCGTCTGTGACGATCCGCTGCGGCACCGGCAGATCGCGTTGACTGTCGAGGCGGAGCGGCTGCTGCGCGACTACGCCGACTGGGCCGAGCCCACCGGCAGGCTCGCGCAGCAGCTCCTCGCCGCGCACGTCCTCGTCGCCGAGGGTTCGTCGGAACACGCCCAGGAGGAACGTCTCGCCGCCTGGCGCGACCTGGGCCCGGCGGCCACCTACTACCACCTGGCCAGCCGCACCCTCGGCAGAGACGTCTTCCGCTCCGCCGCCGAGGACGCCGCAGTACTGCGCGCCAAGACCACCCAGCCGGATCCGGTCAAGGAATACGAGGGGCCCCGCACCGCCCTGCCCCGCACCGACCCGCCGGCCGTCGACTTCACCCGGGTCCTCGACGCCCGGCGGTCGACGCGATGGTTCGATCCCGAGACCCCGGTGCCGCTGTCGGCGTTCGCCGCCCTCCTGCGGTGGACGGCCGGGGTCCGGCGCGAGGTGGATGTCGCCGGAGTCGGGACGGCGTTGATGAAGACCGTGCCGTCCGGCGGATCCCGCCATCCGGTCGAGGTCTACCCGGTGATCCGCGACGTGGCGGGGGTGGAGCCCGGCGTCTACCACTACTCCGTACGCCGCCACGAGCTGGTGCGGCTCGCCGACGCGAGCGGCGAGGACCGGCTGCGCGAGTGGTGCGGTGGGCAGCCGCACGCCGCCCAGGCCGGCTTCCTGCTGATGTACGCGGCGGTCCTCGACCGGACCGTGTGGAAATATCCGGCGGCGCGGGCGTACCGGGCGCTCCTGCTCGACGTCGGCCACCTGAGTCAGACCGTGTACCTCACCGCGACCGCGCTCGGTCTCGGGACGTTCTTCACCGCCGCCACCCGCGACGAGCCCGTCGAGGACACCCTCGGGCTGTCCTGGTCGGAGGAGATCTTCCTCGGGGTGTCCGGCGTCGGCGTGCCGCATCCCGCCGAACGGGACCGGCAGGCGGCGATGCTCGACGGTGGCGAGGCGGCCTTCTCCTTCCCCCCGGACGCCTGGCACGGACGGGGCGAATGACGCCGAGGATCACCGTCGACCTTGCCCGGCTCGACGCGAACATCGCGCGGTATGGCGCCCTCGCCGACGAGGCCGGCGTCGCCCTGCGCGCACACGTCAAGGGGCACCGCACGCCCGAGATCGCCGCCCGGCAGGTGGCCGCGGGCGCGGTGGGCGTCGCCGTCCACTCCGCGGCCGAGGCCGAGGCCTACCTGGCGGTGGGCGTGACCGACGTCGTGGTGGCGTGGCCGTGGCGCGACCCGTGGCGGTGGGACAGGTTCGCCCGGCTCGCGCGGCGCTGCGCGGTGACGGTGCACGTCGACCACCCCGACACGGTGGCAGGCCTCGGCGCGGCGGCCGTGGCGCACGGCGTCGCACTCGACGTACGGATCGAGGTCGACACGGGCCTGCACCGCGGCGGTGTCGACCCGGAGGCGGCCGGGAAGCTGGCCGGGTCGATCGCGGGGACCGACGGGCTGCGCCTGGCGGGCGTGACCGGGTACGTGGGAATCACCGACCCCGCTGCCGCCCGCGGCCGCGTCGACCTGGGCCGCCACCAGGCGCAACTCCTGGTGTCGGTCGCGCGGCGCATCCGGGCCACCGGAGCGGCCTGCCCGACGGTGAGCGTCGGCGGTACACCGACCCTGCTCGGCGCGCTGGACGTCGCCGGCGTGACCGAGGTCTGCGCCGGCGCGTACGCCCTGCTCGACGGCGGGCTCGCCCGGCTGGGCGAGTGCGACACCGAGGCGGTCGCGATCGCCGTCACCGCGACAGTCACCGGTACCGACGGGCCGGTGCCGCGCACCGACGCCGACGAGCTGCTCGCGGGCGCCGACCAGACCTGGATGAGCGGTGTCGTGATGACGGGCCTCGACGGCATGCCGGTCCACGCGGGCTCGGTGTGCGTGGGCGACGAGGTGCGGGTGCTGCCCGGGCACGTCTGCCCGGTGGTGGCCCGCCAGCCGCTGCTGCACGTGCTCGACTCGGGCGAGCCGGTGGCACAGTGGCGGGCGCTGGTCCGCCCGGACCGGGCATGACGGACACGGTGGCCGGCGCTGGTCCACCCGGACCGGGCCTGAGCGACACGGTGGTGGCCGGGGATCGACAGGTGGATCCGCTGCGCGAGCGCCGGTTCGTCCTGTTCGCCGCCGCCAGGACGATCTCCGTCTTCGGCAACGCCATGGGCCCGCTCGCGCTGACCTTCGCCGTGCTCGACCTGCCCGACGGGTCGGCGCCGGCGCTGTCGCTCGTGCTCGCCGCGATCTCGGTGCCCAGGATCGCGTTGATGCTGCTCGGCGGCGTCATCGGCGACCGGCTGCCGCGCCACCTCGTACTCGTGGCGGCGGAGCTGATGTGCGGCACGGCGTACGCCGCGATGACGGTCCTCGTCCTGGCCGGGCGGGCGGGCGTCGCCACCCTCGCTCTCTGCGCGGCCGTCGCCGGCACCGCCTCGGCGCTGCTGCTGCCCTCGCTGAACGGGCTGACCGCCGAACTGGTCGCGTCCGGGGCACGGCAACGTGGCAACGCCGTGCTGCGGCTGGGCACGAACACCGCCACGGTGGCGGGCTTCGCCGCCGGCGGCACGCTGATCGCCTGGCTGGGGCCGGGCTGGGCGCTGGCGCTGGACACCGCGACGTTCGCCGTCGCCGCCGGGCTCCTCGCGCGGCTCCGCCTCGACCGGGCCCACCGGACGACCGGGCGGAACCTGCCCGCCCAGCTCCGAGACGGTTGGCGCGAGTTCGTCCGGCGGCGCTGGCTGTGGCAGATCGTGCTCGCCGCGGCGGTGGTCAACGCCGCCGTCGGGGTCACCTTCGGGCTCGCGGGGCCGCTTGTCGCCCGAACCCACCTCGGTGGCGCGGGCGCGTGGTCCGCCGTCCTCGCCGGGTACGCGGTGGGCATGTTCGCCGGGGTACTGGTCGCGATGCGGGTCCGTACGACCCGGCCGCTGCGCGTGGCCGTGCTCGCCGTGTCGATGCTGGGACTGCCGGCGCTGTTGCTCGGCTCCGGCGCCGCGCTGCCCTTCGTGGTGCTCACCGCCGTACTGGCCGGCGTGGCGTTCGACGTCTTCGGGGTGCTGTGGGAGACGACAGTCCAGTCCGAGGTGCCGGTCGAGGCGATGTCCCGCGTGAGCGCGTACGAGTGGCTGGGAGCGGTGGGTCTCGGGCCGCCGGTCATGATCGCCGCCGGCTTCGTCGTACCCGAGATCGGCGTACGGCCGGCCCTGCTCTGCCTGGCCGGGGTGATCTTCGTAGCCGCGCTCGTCCCGTTGGTCAGTTCCTCCGTCCGGCACTACGAAAGGCAACCCGATGGCCGAGTACATTGACGCCTTCGCCACGGCGTACGACCGCTTCTGGGCGCCGTACCCGGAGCGGATGGGCGAGGCGTGGCTGCGCCTGCACGCGCACCTGGCGCCAGGAGCCGAACGGAGCCTGCTCGACGTCGGCTGCGGCACCGGCATCGTGGCCGCCCGGTTCGCCGCCGCCGGCTACCGGGTCGTCGGGGTCGACGTCTCGGCGGCGATGATCGCCCGCGCCCGCGAACGGCTGGCCGGCACCGACGCGGTGCTGCTGACCGCGGACGCCACTGACTTCGAGGTGCCGCGCCCCTGCGCGTTCGCGCTCTCCACGTACGACATCGTCAACCATGTGGGTGAGCTCGACCGGGTCCGCGCCTACCTGCGTCGCGTCCACGCGGCGGTCCCCCCGGGCGGCTGGTTCGGCTTCGACATGTCCACCATCAGAGGCCTCAGCGCCGACGTCCCACCGGTCAGCCGGGAAGATGGCACGGCCTCCGTCGTGGCGGCCCGTGGCCCGCTCGACGGCGAGCGCCGCCCGCTGCACATCACCGGCGAGCTGCGCGGCGACGACGGCCGTACGACCCCCTTCGCCACGACGATCACCAACACCGCCCATCGGGTCGCCGACGTGCTCGCCGCCCTGACGGACGCCGGCTGGGTGCCGAAGCACGTCACCGCCGTCGACGACCTGCTCACCGACGTGCCGGACCCGGAGGCGCTGCCCCGGGTAGCGGTGATCGCCCACCGCGCCTGACGCCCCCGTCCCGCCGCCACCGGCACGGCTCGTCACCAGCGCCACGGCCGTCGGCATCGATGGGTAGCGTGGCCGCCATGCTCACTCTCGTCGCGGTTGTGGAGTACCCCAGCGGGGCCGAGGCCGCCGGTCAGCACTACGAGGACACCGTGCTGGCACTGCTCGGCCGGCACGGCGGCGAGTTGGAGCGGCGGCTGCGCGGCACCGACGGGCAGTGCGAGGTGCACGTCATCCGTTTCGCTGACCGGGCCGGGTACGAGTCGTTCCTCGTCGACCCGGAGCGGGCCGCGCTGCGTGCCGCCCTCGGCGAGGCCGCCCCGAACACCAGGGTCATCGAGGTGCACGAGGTCTAGGGGCTGGGAGAGCCGTCTCTTCCCTTACTTCATCACGGCTCAGCAGCAGAAACAAGACTTGATCTTGGCTGGTGCGGAGGCCAGGGTCGGTGCATGGATTTCGATGCGACAGCCACCGCCCGGCGGGCTCTGTGGATCGGGGGCGGACAGTGGGCCGGAAAGTCCACGGTCGCCGTCACGCTCGCCCTGCGGCACGGACTGACCGCCTACCTCTACGACAGGCACGACGCGCGCGGCCACGACGACCGGCGCATCGCCGACCGGGTCCGGCGCGGCGAACCGCCAGCAGGGCCCGACCCGGAGACCACCTGGGTCCGCACCGACCCGACCCGGATGGCGGCCGACACCCTGGCCGCCTTCCCCCGTCGCTTCGCCTGGGTGCTGGACGACCTGAGCGCGCTGGTGCCCGGCCGCCGCGTGGTGGCCGAGGGGTGGGGGCTACGGCCGGAGCTGGTGGCACCTGTCGTCGATTCGGTACGGCAGATGGTGGTGCTGGCACCCACCGACGAGTTCCGCGCCCACCAGATGGCGCGGCTGCCACGGGCCAGCTTCGCCGTACCGGGCCTCAGAGACCCCGATCAGGCCCTGCGCAACCGCTGGGCGCGGGACGAACTGGTGACGGCCGACGCGGTGGCCCAGGCCGAGCGGCTGGGCGTACGGGTGATCCCGGTCGACGGGACGCTCGACGGCGACCAGTTGACCGACCTGGTCGCTGAGCAATTCGCCGCGTACCTCTGAACGTCGTCAGCCGTCCAGCGGGGCCGGGTCGGCCGGTAGCGGCGTGGGTGGTGTGACGCGACGGCCGGCCCGGGCACCACCCAGCACCACCACCGCGACGCCGACCAGCAGCAGCGCCATCCCCAGCAGCGCGTACGGGCGGGGCAGCTGGCCCAGCCACGCCCACCCGAGCAGCGCCGCGCCGGGCACCTCCAGCAGGATCAGCACGCTCACCGTGGTCGCCGAGATCTTGTGCAGGGCGTAGTTGAACATCGAGTGTCCGAGCAGTTGGGCGCCGGCCACCAGGGCCAGGATGGCCAGCCAGGTGCGCGGGTCGAAGCCGACCAGTCGTACGCCACCGAGAAGGCAGACCACCAGCAGGATGAGCGCGCAGATGCCGTAGCAGATGGTGGTGTAGGTGGTGGTGCTGATGCTGGCCCGGGCGCGTTCACCGAAGGCCGTGTAGACGGCGGCGAAGATGCCGCCGGTCACCGCCAGCAGGTCACCGACGACTGCCTTACCGGACACGCCCACGTCGGCGCCGGTGGCGATCACCGCGCCGCCGGCCGCCACCGCGACGCCGATCCACACCACCAGGGGCAGCCGCCGTCCCTGGGCGCGGGCGATCAGCCCCTGCCAGATGGGCTGGGTGGCGCCCAGGGCGGTGGCCGCGGCGACCGAGGTGAGCTGCGCGCTCGGCACCCAGGTGGCGAAGTGCGCGGCCAGCGCGACCCCGGACAGGACACAGAACAGGCCCTCGCGCCGGCCGGCGCCGACGGTCAGCCGGCGGAACTCGGCCCGGCGCCGAGCCAGGGAGAAGGGGCTCAGCACGGCGACCGCGAGCAGGTTGCGCCAGAACGCGATGGCAAGCGCCGGAGCGGCGGCGTACGCGATCAACGGCCCGGACGACGACACGGCGACGACGGCCAGGCCGACCGCTCCGGTGGTCAGCGGGTCCAGGGACGGGCGGTCCGAAGGTGGGGGCACGGGGAGTAATCCTCACACGTATGACGGGCAACACGGACGGTCAGCGCTCCGTTACCATCACGCGGTCACGCCGGCGACCACGACCGCCCGGAGGCGTTCCCCCATGCCCAGCTACCAGGCGGTTCTGTTCGACTTCTTCGGCACGCTTACCCGTTCGGTGCAACGCGGCGTCGCCCACCTCGGCACCGCCGAGTTGCTCGGCTGCCCCACCGACACGTTGACCGAGGTGCTGGACCGCACCTACTACGAGCGGGCCACCGGCCGCCTCGGTGACGCCCAGGCGACGCTGCGCTGGGTGTGCGCCCAGGTGGGCGTACACCCCAGCGACCATGCGCTGCGCGCGGCCGTGGCGTCCCGGCACCGGGCCGTCCGCGCGGACACCCGGCTGCGCGCCGACGCGGTGCCGGTGCTCGCGGCCCTGCGCGGACGCGGCCTGCGCACCGGCGTGATCAGCGACTGTACGCACGAACTGCCGGCGTTCCTCCCGCAGCTCGCGGTCGCCCCGCTGCTCGACGTGCGGGTCTTCTCCGTGCAGGTCGGACAGTGCAAGCCGGATCCGGCGCTCTACCTGACCGCCTGTCGCCGGCTCGGGCTGGCGCCGGCGGACTGCCTCTACGTCGGCGACGGCGGCAGTCAGGAGCTGACCGGGGCAGATCGGGCCGGGATGACGGCCGTCCGGCTCGCCGCGCCCGACCTCGGCGAACACATGGTGTTCAACGCCGACCGGGACTGGCACGGGCCGGTGCTCGGCACGCTGCGCGAGGTGCTCGACCTCGTCGACTCCGACGTCGAGGTGGTCGGTGCGGCCTGACGGCCCGGCCACCGGTCTCAGCGGCGGCGGACCCGGTGCAGGCGGAACGGCTTGCGGGTGGCCCGCACCGCCGGTGTGGCGCGGGGCGACTCGGACTGCGCGTCGGACGGCAGGTCGGCGCCGGCCAGCGGCGCACCGGCCGGAGCGAGCCGGTTCACCGCGCAGCCGTCGGCGGCCCACCGTGCGACCAGGTCAGCGGTCGGGCCGGGCGCGTTCAGGCGCTTGCCCGCCACCAGCGGCGCGGTGGTGTCCCACGCCTCGGTGCCCGGGCGCACCCGGGACACCCGGGCCGGCCAGGTGACGATCCGGCCACCGTGGTCACCGCGCAGCGTGACCTGCGCCTCGGTCGCGTCGGCCAGGCCCGGCGCGGCCTGCTCACCCGGACCGCTGACCACGAAGAGCGCGCCCTCCAACGGGGCGCACCAGAGCGCGAGCGCCGGCCCGCCAGCCACGCTGACCCAGGCCACGGCGGCCTTCTTCATCGCCTCGTCGACCAGCGGCGTGCCGCCGGGGGCATCCTCGTCCGTCACACCCGCATTCTCCCGCATGGACGGCTGCCCGCCCGGTCAGCCCACGAAGGGCGGCACGGCGATCTCGCCCCGGGCCACCGGCATCACCTGGCCGGAGACCGTCGCGCCGACCACCACGCCGCCGGCGGCGGTGACCGTGCAGGCCAGCGCGGACGGACGGTTCATCTCCACACCCTGGCGGACCGCGTACTCCGACATCCCCTCACCGGGCAGCAGGCCACTCGCCACCAACCAGACACCGAGACCGAGCGCCGCCGAGCCGGTCGCCGGATCCTCAGGTACGCCGAGCCCCGGCACGAAGACCCGGGCGTGCGCGGTTTGCGCTGCGGCGTCCCAGGAGAAGACGCTGACGTGCGCCACCCCGTACCGCTCCGCCGCAGCCGGGTTCACCCGTGCCCGGGCCAGCGCCTCCGGCCGCACCGGCAGATAGGGGAACTCCAACCCGCAGCCGGCCACCCGGGGGGCCGGTCCGGCGTGGTCGTCCGCGTCCAGCCCGGCGATCTCCAGCAACGGCTCGGCGTCCAACTCGGGGCCGAGGGTGGGGGTCCCACCGGTAAGCGTCGCGCCGGACGCCGTCACCTCGATCGGCAGCACCCCGGCACCGCACTCCTGAGTGATCCGCCCCACACCGAACATTCCGCGTCGGCTCGCGGTCACCGCCGCGCCGACGCTGGGATGCCCGGCGAACGGCAACTCCTCGACCGGAGTGAAGATCCGGGCCCGGTAGGTGGCACCGACCTGCGTCGGGGGCAGCACGAACACCGTCTCGGAAAGGTTGAACTCCAGCGCGAGCGCCTGCATCTGCTCCGTCGCCAGCGCCTCCGCGCCGAACACCACGGCCAGCGGGTTGCCGGCGAACGGGCGGTCGGTGAAGACGTCCACGATCTCGTACGCCAAGGTCGACATGTTGATAAACACTAGGCGCTTAGGCTGGTGCCCGTGAGCACGCCGACCCGGGTCTACATCGCCCGCCTCGCCGGAGTCGCCGTCTTCGATCCGAACGGTGACCAGGTGGGCCGGGTTCGTGACGCCGTGGCCCGGCTCCGGGCGACCAAACGTCCCCCGGAGGTGGTGGGCCTCGTCGCCGAGATGCCGATGCGTCGACGGATCTTCCTGTCCATCAACCGGATCACGTCCATCGACGCGGACGCCGTGGTGCTCGGCTCCGGCACCCTCAACCTGCGCCGGTTCGAGAAGCGTCCCAACGAGCTGCTCGTCCTCCAGGAGCTGCTGGACCGGCGGGTGAGCCTCGATCCGGGCGGCCAGCCCGGCGCGGTGGTGGACGTCGCGATGGAGTGCAGCCGGGGCGGCGAGTGGTCGCTGAGCCGGGTCGCCGTCCGCGAGCAGACCGGCCGGCTCAGCCGCAGAGGCCACCTCCACCAGGTCGAATGGGACCGGGTGCGCGGCCTCAGCGGCATCGCCGACAACCGGGGTACGGCGAACCTGCTCGCCGTCCTGGAGGACATGCGCCCGGCCGACCTGGCCAACGCCCTTCAGGACCTGCCCGACTCGCGCCGCAACGAGGTCGCGGCGGCGCTCAACGACGAGCGGCTGGCCGACGTGCTCAGCGAGCTGCCGGAGCACGACCAGGTGGAGATCCTCGCCGCGCTGGACCGGGAACGGGCCGCCGACGTCCTGGAGGAGATGGACCCGGACGACGCCGCGGACCTGCTCAACGAACTGCCCCCGCCGGAGCAGGACGTCCTGCTGGACCTGATGGAGCCGGACGAGGCCGACCCGGTGCGTCAGCTGCTCAAGTACACGCCGGGCACGGCGGGCAGCGTGATGACCTCGGAACCGGTCATCCTGCCGCCGGACGCCACAGTCGCCGAGGCGCTCGCCCGGATCCGGGAACCGCAGCTCTCCCCCGCCGTCGCCGCCCAGGTCTTCGTGACCCGCGCCCCGCAGAACACGCCGACCGGCCGCTACCTGGGCATGGTGCACTTCCAGGCGCTGCTGCGCGAACCCCCGGCCGACCTGCTCGGCAAGGTGGTGGTCAACGACATCGACCCGCTGCGGCCCACCACCCCGCTGCCGGAGATCACCCGCCGGATGGCCACGTACGACCTGGTGGCCATGCCGGTGATCGACCGGAACAACCGGCTTGTCGGCGCCGTGACCGTGGACGACGTGCTGGACCACTCACTGCCCCGGGACTGGCGCGACCGGGACGCCCTGAGCGCGCCGGGCGCCACCGACGCGGCGTTGGACGGCGCGGATGGCTGAGCAGCGGCGGGCCGAGCGGCTTGACCAGCCGCGCGAGCCTCGAGGAGTCAAGCTGCCCCGGTTCGACGCGGAGGCGTTCGGCAGGTGGTCGGAGGGCATCGCCCGGGGCATGGGCACCGCGAACTTCATCGTGATCATGACGGTGGTCATCACGATCTGGTTCCTGTGGAACACGTTGGCCCCGGCGGAACTGCGCTTCGACCCGTACACCTTCACGTTCCTCACCCTGGTGCTGTCGTTGCAGGCCAGCTACGCGGCGCCGCTGATCCTGCTGGCTCAGAACCGGCAGGCCGACCGGGACCGGTTGGCGGCGGAGGAGGACCGGCGGCGGGCCACCGCGCAGAAGGCCGACACCGAGTACCTGGCCCGGGAGATCGCCGCGCTGCGGATCGCGCTGGGCGAGGTCGCCACCCGCGACTTCCTGCGCTCCGAGCTGACCCGGCTCGCCGAGGAGCTGGACGAGGCGGGGCAGCGCCGGCAGCGGCTGGAGCGCCGCCAGCAGGAGAAGGACAGCAGGCAGGAGCGGCGTGCCCAGCGGGCGACCGACGGTGTGGGGCTGGAGGAGCCGCGCGACGACCTGGACGGCGACTTCGCCCGTGACACCCGGCCGGACGGCACCGGCCCGCGCCGGTCGGAGAGCTGACCAACAGGTAATCGATTGGCTCACACCGCGCCGGGCAGAGGCGGCAGCGGATGCCCCTCGACGTAGCATTGCGGGCATGTCAGCACCCGTCAGCACCGTCGAGGACGCGATCCAGGCCGCCCTGGCCACCGTCAACGACCCGGAGATCCGCCGGCCCATCACCGAGCTGGGCATGGTCCGCTCGGCCACGATCGCCGACAGCGGGGTCGTACGGGTCGAGCTGCTGCTCACCGTCGCCGGCTGCCCGCTGAAGGACAAGCTGCGCACGGACATCACCGCCGCGGTCGCCGCGGTGCCCGGGGTGACCGGTGTGGAGATCGACTTCGGTGTGATGACCCCGGAGCAGCGGCAGTCGTTGCAGTCGCAGCTGCGCGGCGGCGGTGCCAGCGAGGAGCCGGTCATCCCGTTCGCCCAGCCCGGCTCACGGACCCGGGTGTACGCGGTCGCCAGCGGCAAGGGCGGCGTCGGCAAGTCCAGCGTGACCGTCAACCTGGCGGCTGCGCTCGCCGCCCGCGGGCTCTCCGTGGGTGTGGTCGACGCCGACATCTACGGCCACTCGGTGCCCCGGATGCTCGGCGCGGACGCCCGCCCCACCCGGGTCGAAGACATGATCATGCCGCCGCAGTCGCACGGCGTGAAGGTGATCTCGATCGGCATGTTCACCTCCGGCAACGCCGCAGTGGTGTGGCGCGGCCCGATGCTGCACCGGGCGTTGCAGCAGTTCCTCGCCGACGTCTACTGGGGCGACCTGGACGTGCTCCTGCTCGACCTGCCGCCGGGCACCGGCGACGTGGCCATCTCGCTGGCCCAGCTGCTGCCCAACTCGGAGATCCTGGTGGTCACCACCCCGCAGGCCGCCGCCGCCGAGGTGGCCGAGCGGGCCGGCGCGATCGCCCTGCAGACCCACCAGCGGGTGGTCGGCGTCATCGAGAACATGTCCTGGCTGGAGCTGCCGGACGGCTCCCGGATGGAGATCTTCGGCGCTGGCGGTGGCGCGCAGGTCGCCGAGTCGCTGACCAAGACGATCGGCGCGCAGGTGCCGCTGCTCGGGCAGATCCCGCTGGACACCCGCGTGCGGGAGGCCGGCGACGCCGGTAACCCGATCGTGCTGGCCGAGCCGGAGTCGCCGGCCGCGCAGGCGCTCGGCACGATCGCCGACCGGCTGGCGCTGCGCCGCGAGTCGCTGCTCGGCAAGCCGCTCGGCCTCAAGCCCGCCGGGCGCTGAGCACCCCCTGATCGACGGACGCCCCGCCTGCCACTCGGGCCTGCGGGGCGCGTTCGTGCAGATGCCGGGTCGGTGTCAGGTGGCGTCGTCGTAGCTGACCCGGGGGGCCGGCGCCGAGGGGGCGCCGGTGGCCGTGCCGGGACGCGCGCCGTTCGACCGCAGGTCGGCGGCGTTGGCCACATCCTTCAGGTCGTCGTGCACGCCGCTGACGTCCGCCCGCAGGTTGTCGTAGACGCCCTGCAACGGCTTGCGGATCGCCGCCTCGTCCTCCTCGCTGAGGAGGTGCTTGCGGATGAACGCCTTGGGATGCAGATCTTCCAGCTGGATGTCGGTGCCCAGCTCGCGGCTCAGGTCGCCGGTGGCGTTGCGGGCCATGTTGCGCAGGTTACGCACCAAACGCAGGCCGTCGGTGATCACCGCGGGCAGCCGGTCACCGAAGATCAACAGCGCCAGGAGCAGCAGCGCACCGATCTCCCACCAGTTCAGGTTGTCGAGCATCCCGCGGGCCTCCTCTCGGCGTCAGAGGCAAGACTACGCACGTGAGGCCGCTTTCGGGCAGGGGGTGCGCCGCTGTTCACTTGGCGTCCGCGGCGAGGGTGACAGACGTGTTCTGCCGATCGGAACCACGCCTGAACTCGACAGTCACCACCGAGCCGGGCGCGAACTTGCGGACCAGGGCGATCAGATCGGTCGGCTCGGTCATCGGTCGGCCGTTGAGCTTGAGGATCACGTCGCCGACCCGCAGCCCGGCACCGGCCGCCGGCCCGGACGGCTCGACCGCGGCCAGCCGTACGCCGCTACCGGCACCCGCCCCCGGGCCACCCACCTGGGCGCCGATCACCGTACGCCGGGCCTTGCCGGTGCCGATGATGTCCTGGGTCACCCGCTTGGCCTGGTTGATCGGGATGGCGAACGCGAGGCCGATGTTGCCGGCCTCCTGCCCCTCGGCGACCAACGACTTGATCGTGGAGTTCACGCCGACCACCCGCCCGGCCCCGTCGACAAGCGGGCCGCCCGAGTTGCCGTGGTTGACCGCCGCGTCGGTCTGGATCGCCGCGTAGTAGCGCACCGGCCCACCCGGCTCACCGGCCTGCATCGTGCGGTCCAGGGCGCTCACGATGCCGGCGGTGACCGTGTTGGCCAACGAGAGTGGCGAGCCGACGGCGAGCACCGGGTCGCCCACGGCCAGCGCGTCGGAGTTGCCGAACTCCACCGGCCGCAGCCCCGTCCGACTCACCTTGATCACCGCGATGTCCGATTCCGGGTCCTGACCGACAACTGTCGCCGGCGCGGTGCTGCCGTCGTTGAAGACCACCGAGGCCTTGCCGCTCCCTCCGGCCAGCACGTGGTCGTTGGTGATCACGTGGCCGTCGGCGCTGGCGATGAACCCGGAACCCTCACTCGTGCCGCCGAGGCTGCTCACCCGCACGGTGACCACGCTGGGCAGGACCCGTTCGGCCACCCCGGCCAGCGACTCCGGCCTGCGCTGGGCCAGCGCGGGCGGCTGCGCCGCCTCCTGACCGAGGACCGTCGCGGCGGCCCCGCCACGCACCGCGAACGCGTACCCCAAGGCGCCGCCGAGGGCGCCCGCGAGCAGGGCGGTGATCAGCGGGATGAGCAGCAGATGACGCAGCGCGGGGCGGCCCGGCGCCGCGTCCGGGTCGGTGACCGGCTCCGGTTCGGTGCCGGCTGCCACCACGGCGGGGACCACCACCGCGGCCGGCGCCGCCGGATCCCGCCACGGATCGGCAAGCGCGTCCGACCACCAGGGCGACGGGTCGACGCCGGACCCGCCCGGTGCCGGCGACCCGGCGTACGGGGCGGCCACCGGTGGCGGGCCCCCTGCCGCCGGTACGCCGCCCGGCGCCGCCACAGGGGCGCTGCCGGCCCCCGGCGCGCCCGGTGGCCCCACAGGCGGGACCCCTGCCCCGGGCGGTCGCACCGGCGCCGGAGTCTCACCGCCCCGGCGCCAGTCCCAGCCGTCGGTCACGTCGGTGCCTCCCAGTCCGTCCCCGGATCCCGCGCCGCGTCGCCCGGCCACGGTCCGGTGTGGGCGCGGCTGACGGGATACCGCCTCCAGGATTGCACGGATGCGCGCGGTGGAGTCAGCGGTTGCCCCCGGTGATCGCGTACGACGGAAGCCGCGGCTGCGTCCTGGAACGGTCGCCTCTACGCTCACAGTGCCAACCCGCCCCCGCACCACGCACCGCCCCCGGAGGTGCCCCATCGCCACGGTCGCCGGTTCCGGCAATTCGACGACCCAGGCTCAGCAGTTCGCCGAGTCGTACGTCACCGAGGATCTCGTCCTGCGTACCGCCCGCAGCCTGGCCCACGAGGTGGGCCTCGACGCGGTCACCCCCGGCGCCGGCGCGGCGCTGCGGCTGCTCGCCGCCGCTGGCAACGCCCGGGCGGTGGTGGAGATCGGCACCGGCACCGGGGTGAGCGGTGTGTGGCTGCTGCGCGGCATGCGCGCCGACGGTGTGCTCACCACCATCGACCTGGAGGTGGAGCATCAGCGGATCGCCCGGCGGATCTTCGCCGAGGCGGGCTTCGCCGCCGGCCGCACCCGGATCATCACCGGCCGCGCGCTGGACGTGCTCCCCCGGCTCGCCGACGGCGCGTACGACCTGGTCTTCGTGGACGCCGAGGCGACGGGATTCCACGCCTGCGTGGAGGCCGCGTTGCGACTGCTGCGCCCGGGTGGCGTGCTCGCGCTCAACGGCGTGCTGGCCGGCGGCCGGATCGGTGACCCGGCCGCCCGGGACGCCGAGACGGTGACGGTCCGCGAGACGATCAAGGCGGTCCGGGAGTCGGAGCACTGGATCCCGGCGCTGCTCCCGGTCGGGCACGGGGTGCTCGCCGCGGTGAAGTGCTGACTGTCAGTCGACGCTGGCCAGCCAGCGCAGCAGCGAGCGCACACCCCAGCCGGTGGCGCCGCGGCTGACCTCGGCCTGGTCGCCGTCCGCCCAGGACGGGGCCGACATGTCCAGGTGCAGCCAGCGGTCCCGCAGGTCGCCGGTGAACTCGCGCAGATAGAGCGCGGCGGTCACCGAGCCGGCACCCTGCGCCGGCGCGCTGTAGAGGTCGGCGATCTCGCTGCCCAGGTATTCGACGTAGTCGGTGTGCAGCGGCATCCGCCACGCGGACTCGCCGGCCGCCTCGACGGCCGCCAGCACGTCGGCGGCCAGCTCGTCGTTGTCGCTGTACAGGGCGGCGGTGCGCTTGCCCAACGCCACGGCGTTGGCGCCGGTGAGCGTGGCCAGGTCGAGCAGCAGGTCGGGCTTGAGCTGCTGCACCGCGTACGCCAGCGCGTCGGCCAGGACCAGCCGGCCCTCGGCGTCGGAGTTGGTCGTCTCACTGGTGATGCCGCCGTAGTGCCGGACGATGTCGCCGGGGCGGAACGCCGAGCCGCTGACCATGTTCTCCGCGAGCGGGGCGAGCATGGTGATCCGGATCGGCAGTCGCAGCTCGGCGGCGCCGAGGGTGGCCGCGACGACGGCAGCCGCGCCCGCCATGTCCTTGCGCATGAGCTTCATCGCCGGGACCGGCTTGATCGAGAGGCCGCCGGTGTCGAACGTGATGCCCTTGCCGATCAGCACCACGTGGGTGCGCGCGTCGGCGGGATGCCAGTCCAGTTCGACGAGGCGGGGACCGCTCGCCGAGCCGCCGCCCACGGCGAGGATCCCACCGAAGCCCTCGGCGGCCAGCTCGGCCGGGCCACGGACCCGCAGTCCCAGGCCCGGAAGGTCGGCTGCGGCGGCCGTCACCTGCTCGGCGAACCACTGCGGGTTCTTCTCCGAGGACGGCATGTTTGTCAGGTCGCGGGCGAGTCGGGTCATCGCCGCGGTGGTCCGGGCGGTGGCGACTGTCGACTCGTACGCGGCCGGGTCGGTGAGCAGCAGGTCGACGCCGCCGAGCGCGGGCGTGGTGCCGGCCTCGGTGAGCCGGAACCGGTACGAGGCGAGCAGCAGGCCCTCGGCCAGGCCACGGACGACCGCCGGGGTCACCTCGGTCGGCAGCGCGATGGTGATGTGCGTCTCATCGGCGCAGGAGCGCGCCAGTGCGGCCCCGGCGGTACGCCAGGCCGCCTCGTCGCCGTCGCCGATGCTGAGCAGCAGCAGCCGTCCGGGGGTACGCCCGGGGCGGAGCTGGGTGCGGATCTCGCCGGCCCGCCCGGTCAGCCGGGCCACCGGCGTCAGTGCGTCCGCCTCGTCGGCGGTGCCGTCCGGGGGTGCCACGGCGGTCGGCGCCGGCACTGCTGACGCCTCGCCCCCGGTGGCCTGACCGGCCGGACGGACGGGCAGGACGAGGACGTCGAGCCGATCGGACTCGGCGACGAGACGGATGTCGAGCACGCGGAACCGCACCTCCAGGAAGTGTCGCGGAGCGGATCCGGGCTGGCCGGTCCGCACCGATGAAGACCCTGAGCCACCGGCGGTACCGGTGGCTCAGGGTCTGGGGAATGATCCGGGCGGCGTGCACCGCCCGGGCCACTCCTCACTCAGCCGGCGGCTGCCTTCAACGCGTCACCGAGCGCGTTGGCCTCGTCGGGAGTCATCTCGACGACGAGCCGGCCACCGCCCTCCAGCGGGACCCGCATGACGATGCCCCGACCCTCCTTGGTGACTTCCAGCGGACCGTCGCCCGTCCGCGGCTTCATCGCCGCCATGTTGTCTCCCCTCAGACCTACACCAGGGTCGGTGGGTTGCCCCACAGCCACTTCGTCTCGACCGCCCGCAACCGTCGCGGAGGTGTCGACCAACGATTTTCCCTGATAAACACCGCCGGACCCAAACCGGAGCAGCATTGATGTAACAGCATCTAGCTTATCTTGAGAAGGCCTGTCACAATGTGCGGTCATGCAGGCACGGTCGGCACTCTTCGACCTGTACGGCGACCACCTCCGGCCCAGGGGTGGCCGGGCACCCGTCGCTGCCCTGGTCAAGCTACTGGCACCGTTGGGAATCGCACCGCCGGCCGTTCGCACCGCCGTGTCCCGGATGGTGCGCCAGGGCTGGCTCGACCCGCTCCGTCTGGCATCCGGACCGGGATATTCGATCACACCAAAAGCCGCCCGCCGACTCGACGAGGCCGCCGCCCGGATCTACCGGACCGGCCGCGTCACGTGGGACGGACGGTTCGATCTGCTCGTCCTGGAGGCGCCCGGCTCCCGCCGGGACCGGCAGCGGCTCGCCGCCACCCTGAGCTTCCTCGGCTACGGCACCCTCGACGAGCAGACCTGGGTCGCCACCCGGCCCGGCGAGGACGTCGACCTGCTGCTCGCCGAGGCCGGCATCCGGTTCGAGCGGTTCACCGCCTCGCACTACTCCGGCACCCCCGGGGCGATGGGCGTGGTCCGTCGGGCGTGGGACCTCACCGAGATCGGCCACGCCTACGAACGCTTCGTCGCCGACCAGCGCCCCCTGCTCGCCTCGGTCACCGTCCGCAGCAGCGACGAGGAGGCGTACGCGGCCCGGTTCCGGCTCGTGCACGCGTGGCGTACCTTCCTGTTCCGGGACCCGCAGCTGCCCCCGGCGCTGCTGCCCGAGCGCTGGTCCGGCACCGCCGCGGCCAGTTTCTTCGACCGGCACGCGGCCCGCCTGCGTCCGGCCGCCGACCGGTACGTCGAGCAGTGCCTCGACGCCGGCAACCGCATCGTCCGACAGAAGGGTCGTTAGACACGTGACCGAGCCGTTGCTCGTCGACCGGACCGACGCCGTCGTCACGCTCACGCTGAACCGGCCGAACGCGATGAACGCGCTCGACGTGGCGTTGAAGGAAGCGCTGCGGGACACGCTGGCGGAGCTGGAGACCGACAGGTCCTGCCGGGCGGTCGTACTGGCCGGGGCGGGCGGGTCGTTCAGCGCCGGTCAGGACCTGCGCGAGCACGTGTCGACGCTGGAGAACAGCTCCGCCGACCCGCTGGGCACCGTCCGCGCGCACTACAACCCGATCGCCGCGCGGCTGGCCAACCTGCCCAAGCCGGTCGTCGCCGCCGTCCGGGGGATGGCCGCCGGAGCCGGTGCCTCCCTGGCGTTCCTCGCCGACATCCGGATCGGCGGCCCGAGCACCAGCTTCCTGATGGCCTTCGCCAAGGTCGGCCTCGCCGCCGACACCGGCGCGTCCTGGACGCTGCCCCGGCTCGTCGGCCACGCCAAGGCGGTGGAGCTGCTGATGCTCGCCGAGCCGGTCCGCGCCCAGGATGCCTGCCAGCTGGGCCTGCTCAACCGGCTGACGGACGACGACGAGCAGGTGCTGCCGGCCGCGCAGGAACTGGCCGCACGACTGGCCGCCGGCCCCACCGTCGCGTACGGGGCGATCAAGCGGCAGCTCTCCATCGCCGACGCCGGCACCCTCGCCGACGCCCTCGCGGCCGAGGCGCAGGCACAGTCGATCTGCGGGGCCACCGACGACCACCGGGCGGCCACCCTCGCCTTCGTCGGCAAGCAGAAACCGGTCTTCGAGGG
The DNA here is from genome assembly GCF_006228125.1 of Micromonospora orduensis. Taxonomy (GTDB): domain Bacteria; phylum Actinomycetota; class Actinomycetes; order Mycobacteriales; family Micromonosporaceae; genus Micromonospora; species Micromonospora orduensis. Next base: position 20,667 of record NZ_VDFY01000230.1, read on the forward strand.
ACACTGAACGCGATTCGCACCTCGGCCTTACCGTCCTCGAACACGGGCCGCCTAACGTCGGCGTCCATGAGCGATCGTGAAGCGGTGGCGCACCTGCTGCGCCGGGCCACCTTCGGGCCTACCGCCGACGAGGTGGACGCGGCCGAGCGGGCCGGACCGGCGGCGACGCTGGATCGGCTGCTCGCCCCCGGGCGGGTCGACCGGGGCGCGGCGGCCACTCCGCCGCCGGCGCTGCCCGCCGACCCGTACGCCGCGCTGAGCAAGGAGTCCACCCGCGAGCAGCGGCAGAAGGCCAACGCGGAGCGCCGCGAGCAGCTCCAGCAGGTCACCGAGTGGTGGCTGGACCGGATGGTGGCCGCCGAGGACGGGCTGAGCGAGAAGTTGCTCTTCTTCTGGCACGGGCACTGGGCCACAAGCGCGCAGAAGGTCAAGTCCGCGCGGACGATGCTGGGCCAGTTGGCGACGCTGCGCCGCCACGGGCGGGGGCCGTTGGGCCCGCTGGTCGCCGCGATGGTGCGCGACCCGGCCCTGATCATCTGGCTGGACGGGCAGAAGAACACCCGCAAGGCGCCGAACGAGAACCTGGCCCGCGAGCTGATGGAGCTGTTCACCCTCGGCATCGGCAACTACACCGAGGCCGACGTGAAGGCCGGCGCGCGCGCCCTGACGGGCTGGGTGGTCGACAGGCGTACCGGTGTCGCCCGTTTCGAGGCCAAGCGGCACGACCCCGGCGAGAAGACCATCCTCGGGCAGAGCGGCCGGTTCGACGCCGAGGCGTACGCCGGACTGCTGGCCGCCCAGCCCGCGGCCGCGACGTTCGTGGCCGGGCGGCTGTGGTTCCGCTACGCCGGCGCCGACGTCCCGGCGCCGGACGGCCTGGCCGGTACGGACACCGTCGCGACCCTGCGCGCGGTCCTCACCGCGCCGGCCTTCGCGCAGAGCCGGGGCACCCTGGTGAAGCAGCCGGTGGAGTGGCTGGTCGGCGCGCTGCGGCAGCTCGGCATCCGCCCGTCCGCGCTGCCCGAGCAGCAGCGCAGGCAACTGCTGGGCGGGCTGAACGCGCTGGACCAGGTGCCGCTGCGACCGCCCAGCGTGGGCGGCTGGCCGGCCGGGGCGGCCTGGCTGACCACGTCGTCGTTGCAGGCCCGGCTCCGGCTGGCCGGGATGCTGGCCGCCGCCGCGGCACCGGCGGTGCTGGACCGGCTGACCGCCGCGCCCGCCGCCGGCCGACCCGACGCGCTGGCCCGGCTGCTCGTCGTCGACGGCTGGGGCGCCCGCACCCGCGCCGCCCTGACCCCACTGGCCGGAGAACCCCGCAAGCTGCTGGCCGCCGGCCTGGTCAGCCCCGAATACACAGTCAGCTGAGCGGAGGAGTCGAGAGATGGACACCCTGACCCGACGGAGGTTCCTGCTCACCAGCGGAGTGGTCGGCGCGGGCGCGCTGGCCGCCGGGGCCGGCGCGTACAGCCTGCGGGACCTGCTGGACACCGCGGGCGACCACGACCCACAGTCGCACACGCTGGTGCTTGTCACCCTGTACGGCGGCAACGACGGCCTGAACACCGTCATCCCGTACGGCGACCCGGCCTACCTGGCGGCCCGCCCCGAGCTGGCGTACCCGGACTCGGAGGTACGGCGGTTGGACGACGGCTTCGGCCTCAACCCGGCCCTGGAGGGCCTGCACCAGCGCTGGTCCAACGGGGGGCTGGCGATCGTGCGTGGGGTCGGCTACCCGAAGCCGGACCGCAGCCACTTCCGCTCCATGGACATCTGGCACACGGCGCAACCGGACCGGCCGGGCACCACCGGCTGGCTGGGCCGTTGGCTGGACCGGGCGGGTGGCGACCCCCGGCTGGCGGTCTCCTTCGAGCCGGCGCTGCCGCCGCTGCTGGCCGGGGAGCGCAGCGCCGGCGCCGCGGTGCCGGTGGCCGACCGCAAGGCCGCCAAGGGACTGTCGGCGCAGACGCTTGCCGCGTTCGCCGCCCCGGAGGCGGGCGAGTCGGCGGCCCGGGGACGCGCCGCCGCCTGCTTCGCCGACCTGCGCTCGGTGGACGAGATGATCCGCCAGGTACGCGACTCGGCCGACCCGGACGCGGCGGACCCGGACGGCGAGCAGGCGCCCGCCACCGCCACCGGCGGTGCGCGCACGCCGCTTGACGCGCAGCTGGACCTGGTGGCCCAGTGCGTCGAGGCGGGGGTGTCCACCCGGGTCTTCTCGGTGTCGCTGGGCGGCTTCGACACGCACGCCGACGAGAAGCAGTTGCAGGCCGTCCTGCTGGGGCAGGTGGACCGGGCGTTGACCGGGTTCGCCGACCGGATGGCCCGCAGCGAGGCTGGCCGCAAGGTGGTGGTGGCGGTCTACTCCGAGTTCGGCCGCCGGGTGAAGGCCAACGCCTCGGACGGCACCGACCACGGCACCGCGTCGGACATGCTGCTGCTCGGCGCCGGGGTACGCGGCGGCTGGCACGGCGAGGCGCCCAGCCTCACCGACCTCGACGACGGCGACCTGAAATACACCACCGACTTCCGGGACGTCTACGCGACGCTGCTGGAACGGGTGCTGGGCACCGACCCGGGCCCGGTGCTCGCCGACTGGCGGGGGCGCCTGGACAAGCTGTTCTAGTCGTCCTCTTCCGGGTCCTGGTTGGCCTCCGCGCCCAGCACGAACGCCTGCATGGCCAGCTCGTCGCCAGACGGTGACACGAAGGCGGGCAGCTCACGGGGGCCCAGCTCCTGCACGTAGGACCAGAACAGGCGGACCGCCTCGGCCGGGGTGTCGGCCTCGATGGGCAGGTCGAGGCTGACCAGCCAGGTGCGTCGCGTCGGCGGCGGGCCGAGCTGGTCGGCCAGCGCCCGGAAGGCCGCCGGCTCCAGTGCGGTGACCGGCCCGTCGAGGGTGAGCAGGTCGGCCGGCACCGGCTCGTCGAAGGCCCGCCGGGTGTACGCGACGACGAGCGTCGCCGGCTCCACCGGGGCCTGCGGGTCGTCCGGGTCTTCGGAGTGTCGCTGCGCCGGCATGCTGACCCGGCCGAGCGCGACGAGCCTGGGCGGCGCGTCGGCGAGCACCGCCACCCGGTCACCCGGCCGGGGCCGGCCGACGTCGGTAAGCCCGGTCAGCTCCAGCGTGTCGTGGTGCACGAGCCGCTCGGCCTCGTACCGCTCGGCGGGCAGCAGCACGGCCCAGGTGCCCGTCCCGTCGGCGTTGCCGGCCGCACCGGCCCGGTGCGCGGTCTCGGTCGTCATGCCTGCCATCTCATCACGCCGCCGGGCCGAGGGTGACGTGACAGCCGACGATGTGATCGTCGACCATTCCGGTGGCCTGCATGAGCGCGTACGCGGTGGTGGGGCCGACGAACCGGAAGCCCCGCTTCTTGAGTGCCTTGGCCATCGCCGTCGACTCCGGGGTGATCGGCGCCAGCTCGGCGAACGAGGCGGGACGGGCGGGCCGCCGCTCCGGCGCGAACGACCAGAGCAGCGTGGACAGGCCCTCGGGCAGCTCCAACGCGGCGCGGGCGTTGGCGACCGCCGCCTCGATCTTGGCCCGGTTGCGGACGATGCCGGCGTCGGCGAGCAGCCGGGTCACGTCGGCGTCGTCGTACCGGGCGACGGTGGGGATGTGGAAGTCGTCGAAGGCGAGCCGGAACGCCGGACGCTTGCGCAGGATGGTCAGCCAGGACAGGCCGGACTGGAACGCCTCCAGGGTCATCCGCTCGTAGAGGGCGTCGTCGCCGTGCAGCGGCCGCCCCCACTCGGTGTCGTGGTAGACGGCGTAGTCGGGGGTGCTCGCTCCCCAGGCGCAGCGGGCCAGCCCGTCGGCGCCGATCACCAGGTCAGTCACCTCGACCACGCTAGGCCATCGCACCGACAGCCCATTGCCACCGGCCGCCCGGCTGCCTATGGTTCTTGTTACCGGCCGGTAGGACGGGTCACCCACAGGTGCTCCCCCGCCGCCGACGGGCACTGGAGGTGGCGCGATGAAGGAGTTCCCGGACGTCATCGCCTGGTCGATCCCGGCCTTCCTGCTGCTCATCGTGCTGGAGCGGGTGTCCTACCTGCTGCACCGCGACGACGACGAGGTCGGCTACGGCGGCGCGGACACCGCCACCAGCCTGGCGATGGGGCTGGGCAGCGTCTTCACCGACCTGCTCTGGAAGGTGCCGATCGCCGCCGCGTACGCGCTGCTCTACGCGCTCACCCCGCTGCGGGTGGCCGAGGTCTGGTGGACCTGGCCGCTGATCCTGCTCGCGCAGGACTTCTTCTACTACTGGTCGCACCGGGGCCACCACGTGATCAGGATCCTGTGGGCCTCGCACGTGGTGCACCACTCGTCGCAGCGGTTCAACCTCTCCACCGCGCTGCGCCAACCGTGGACCGGCCTGACCAGCTGGCTCTTCTACATCCCGCTGATCCTCATCGGCGTACACCCGGCGGTGGTGGCGTTCTGCGGATCGGTCAACCTGCTCTACCAGTTCTGGATCCACACCGAGCGCATCGACAAGATGCCGCGCTGGTACGAGTTCGTGTTCAACACCCCGTCGCACCACCGGGTGCACCACGCCTCGCAGGGCGGCTACCTGGACCGCAACTTCGGCGGCATCCTGATCGTCTGGGACCGCTTGTTCGGCTCGTTCGCGCCGGAGCGGGAGCGCTGCGTGTACGGGCTCACCAAGAACGTCGGCAGCTACAACCCGGTCCGGGTGGCCTTCCACGAGTACGCGTCGATCGGCCGGGACCTGCGCTCCGCGGCGAGCTGGCGGCAGCGCGCCGGGCACCTGTTCCGGGCGCCGGGATGGCAGCCGACGCCGGGCGCGCTCAGGGCAGCCGGCCCTGCTCGACCAGACGGGCGAACCTCTTCAGCGCCTGGGTGAGGCCGAGCTTGGAGCCGGGCCACAGCACCGGCCACGCCAGCCGGCCGGCCCGGCCGCCCGGCAGATGGAACCACTCGTGCCAGACGACCTGGGTGCGGGCCCGGTCCAGTTGGGTGCAGCGCAGCACACCCGGGCCGCGCAGCAACTGGCCGTAGTGCACGACGCCGATCTCGTACGGCTCGTCGACCCGGACGACCCGCATCTCGTCACGCAGGGTCGCCCGCCCGAGCGCGGTCACCGCCTCGATCCGGCTGCCCTCACGGCCGTCGCCCTCGACGACGCGCACCCGGGTGAAGGGGATCCAGTCGGACTGGCGCTCCCAGGCCAGCAACGCCGCGAAGACCCGTTCCGCCGGGGCGTCGACGATGACGGTGGCGGTCACCTCGCCGGCGCCGGGTTGGGCCGCCTCCCGGAGATCGTCGGCGCCCTCCGGGCCGGTCACGCCGACTCCGACCGGACCACCGCGTCGTTCCGGCTGGTGTCGTCGTCGGCGGGGGCCACGCCGTCCGCGTCCGCCGCCGAGGAGGTGGCGTCGGCCCGCCCGTCGGCGTCGGTCGAGCCGAGCGGGGCCGCCGGCTCGACGTCGTCGGCGGGAGTCGCCCCGTCGATGGGGGCCGCGCCGTCGGCGTCGGCCGGGGAGGAGGTGGCGTCCGGCTGCTCGGCCGCGCTGGCCGACTGTTCGCGGGCCTTGCGCAGCACGTCCGCGTCGGCGGTACGGCCCTCACGCAACGCGATGACCTCCGACTCCAGTACGCCGATCAGCTCCGACTTGTAGCCGATGTCGTACGCGGCGCGACGCATCGCCTGGTCGACCTGAGCCATCCGGTACCCGCGCAGGCCGGTGTCGAAACGGACCGCGCCCACATCGGATTCGCGCAACGGCCGGGTGCCGGGCAGCGGCACGGCCTGGGAATCCGGCTCGGCCGGCACCAGGCCGGGATCGCGACCGCTGACCAGCACCGTCACGCCGAAAACCACCGCCGCGACGGTCAACGCCACGACCAGGAGGAGCAGAAGCTGACCCATGCACTGATCGTGGCACGACCGCCGGCCGGTAGCGACCCCACCACCCCGATCACGATCGGCGTCCACGGCGCACTGCGGTGCGGCCGTCCGACCGGCTAGCGTCGGGACGCACCGACGCGGCGGCGCCGGTGCGGATCTTCAGGAGGCGGGCATGGCCGGGGCGCTTCGGCTGGGTGGGCGGACGTTCGCCCCGGACGAGCTGGTGGTGATGGCGATCGTCAACCGCACACCGGACTCGTTCTTCGACCGGGGCGCCACCTTCGCCGCCGACAGCGCGCTGCGCGCGGTCGAGCGAGCGGTGGACGAGGGCGCGGCCATCATCGACATCGGCGGGGTGAAGGCCGGCCCCGGCGCCGAGGTGGACGTCGCCGAGGAGATCCGGCGCACGGTGGACACCATCGCCGCCGTCCGGGCCGCGTTCCCGGAGGTGGTGATCTCCATCGACACCTGGCGCGCCGAGGTGGCGACGGAGGCGGTGGCCGCCGGCGCGGACCTGCTCAACGACACCTGGTCGGGCGCCGACCCGGCGCTGGCCCGGGTGGCCGCGCAGACCGGCGCGGGCCTGGTCTGCTCACACGCGGGCGGGCTGGTCCCGCGGACCCGCCCACACCGGGCCGCGTTCGACGACGTGGTGGCCGACGTGGTCGCGACGGTGGCCGGGCTCGCCGAGGGCGCGGTGGCGGCGGGGGTACGCCCCGACGGCATCCTCATCGACCCGGCGCACGACTTCGGCAAGAACACCCGGCACTCGCTGGAGATAACCCGCCGGCTGGACGAGCTGACCGGGACGGGTTGGCCGGTGCTGGTGGCGCTCTCCAACAAGGACTTCATCGGCGAGACGCTCGACCTGCCGGTGACCGAGCGGCTGGAGGGGACGCTCGCCGCCACGGCGGTCTCCGCCTGGCTGGGCGCCCGGGTGTTCCGGGCCCATCAGGTGGCGCCCACCCGCCGGGTGCTGGACATGGTGGCCTCGATCCGCGGTGACCGGCCGCCCGCGGCGACCCGCCGGGGTCTGGCCTGACCGGTCGTCGCCGTAACCGGCCGCGAACGGTCGGGCGGACCGGCACGATCGCCGGAGGCCACGACGGTCACGTCCAGCGCAGGATGTTCCTACGCCAGGCGTAGAGGATGCCCAGCGCCAGCACCGCCACGAACACCGCCATCTCCACCACCGTCACCAGGCCGAAGCCCGGCCGGTCGAAGACCACCGCCCACGGGAAGAGAAACACCGCCTCGACTGCGAACAGCACGTACAGGTAGGCGTACACGTAGTAGCGGATCTGCATCTGGGCCCAGTCCGCGCCGACCGGGTCGAGCCCGCACTCGTAGCTGGTCCGCTTGCCGGGTGGGTCGGCCGGACGCGCGGGCCGTAACACCCGGTTGGCCGAGAACGCCACTACAAAGAACAGGACGCTGGCGAGCAGAAGGAGCCCGAGCGTCGCGTACGAGCCCAGGTAACCGGTCACATCGGGCAGCCTACCGGTCAGCCGGAGCGGCCGTCCCAAACACGTTACGGATTTGTTTCCGGACGGGACTAGTGCACCGGGGCAACTGTTACCGAATACTGGACTCCCACCCATGTCACCGGAGGACAGATGGCCCGCGTGAAGGTCTCGCCCGATCGCCGGGCCGCAGGGCCGCGCCCCGCAACACTGCTGGCGGCCTCGCTGGCGGTGGGTCTGCTGGCGGCGCTCGCCGTGGCGCCGGCGCTGGCGAGTGCGGCGGCGCCGCGCGCGTACCCGGTCGTCGTGGCGGCGACCGACCCGGTGAGCGAACCGGAGACGAACCCGGAGACCACACCGGCGCAGGAGCCCACCCCGACCGGGGACCCGGGCGGCAATCCGGTGCCCACCGAGCCGGCCCCGGAGACCACCGCGCCACCGCCGGAGACGACCCCGCCGGCGCCGGTGACCACCGCACCGGAGGTGCCCCCGGCGCCGACGACCACCGCCCCCGCGCCGGGCGGCACGAACGGGCCCTCGACCCGTCCGCCGGCCCCGCCGGGACCTCCCGCCGGTCCCCCGGGTACGCCGCCGAGCCCGCTCGGCGTACAGGTCACCACCGAGGACATCACCCTCACCCGGGCGTACTGGAACGCGGCCAGCACGGCGGCCACGCTGCGCGTCACGCTTAGCAACACCGGCACGACGACGCAGCGGATTCGACTCTCGTACACCCTGCCCGCCGGCCTGACCGACGCCGGGACGAAGGGCTGCGCCGCCGTGGGTGGCGGCACCTACCGGTGCGGGGCCTGGACGGCCGGCGTGGGCGCGCGGTTCAGCAGCCTCCTGCGGCTCCGGGTGGCGGGCGACGCGTGGAAGCTGATGCCCCTGAGCGGCTCGGTCCGGGTCACCGCGGACGCGCCGGGCGTGACCGGCGAGGCGACCGACAACCAGGGCTTCGCGGTGCTCTTTCCGCCCGGCCCGCCGGTGCCCGGGATCTCGCTCGACGCCGACGAGGTGGCCTTCGACATCAGTGGCGCGGCGAGCACCCTCGCGGTCCAGCTCGGCAACACAGGCACGGTGGACGCCGCCGGCCGGATCGAGGTGGTCCTGCCGGCCGGGGTGAGCGTCCCGACCGCACCGGACGGCTGCGTGGCGGTCGACCTCACGCGGGTCCGGTGCGGCGCCGGCACGGTGCCGGCGGACGGGACCACCGAGCTGCGGCTCCCGGTGGAGGCGACGCCCGAGGCGCAGCGCGAGGCGCCGCTGTCCGGCGCGGTGATCGGCCAGCTCGACCCGCGCAGCGGCCCGACGCGTCAGGTGCAGATGAGCTTCCGGATCACGGCCGCGGCGGCCCTGGCCACCCCTGTGGTGTCGCCGCCCGCGCCGACCGGCTCGCAGGGCGTACTCCCGGCCGGAGGGGCCACCGGTAACGGCGGGATGTCGTCGGTGCAGCGCACCGCGATCATCCTGATCGCGGTCTCCGCGCTGCTGGTGGTGCTGGCCCTCACGCTCGCCACCACCTCGCTGCGGCGCCGGCTGCGTGACCCGGCGCCGGATCCGAGCCCCGCGCCCACGGACTGACGGACGTCGTTCGGCGCGGGATCCAGGTGATCTGGATTACGGCGTGCCGGGCGAAACGTCGTAATAGCGCGCAAATCACGGCCCATTCCGGTCCCAGTCGGCGGACCTCCGGGGAGGCTCGGGGGTCTGTTCGACGTAGGCTCTCGGGTGAGGAACGACAGCGACCGGACCACCTGGGGCGGTGCGGTGCAACGTTGCGTCAAGGAGGTCCCGTGGCCGGGCAAGGCGAGGTCACCATCATGTTCAGCCGCCCGCGCGACCGCGCGCAGCGAAGCGAGGTGCAGGCACAGTGACCAAGCAGATCCGTCAACTCGACCGGGTGGTCATCCGGTTCGCCGGTGACTCCGGTGACGGCATGCAGCTGACCGGCGACCGGTTCACCTCGGAGACGGCGCAGCTCGGCAACGACATCTCCACGCTACCCAACTTCCCCGCCGAGATCCGGGCCCCCGCCGGGACCCTGCCCGGTGTGTCCAGCTTCCAGGTGCACTTCGCCGACTACGACATCCTCACCCCGGGCGACGCGCCAAACGTGCTGGTGGCGATGAACCCGGCGGCGCTCAAGGCCAACCTGGCCGACCTGCCGCGCGGCGCGGACATCATCGTCAACACCGACGAGTTCACCAAGCGCAACCTGACAAAGGTCGGCTACCAGACCAGCCCGCTCGACGACGACTCGCTGGCCGGCTACGTCGTGCACCCGGTGGCGCTGACCTCGATGACGGTCGGCGCGCTGGCCGCGTACCAGGTGTCCAAGAAGGACGCCGAGCGGTCGAAGAACATGTTCGCGCTCGGCCTGCTCTCCTGGATGTACTCCCGGCCGTACGAGTCGACGCTGCGCTTCCTGGAGCGCAAGTTCGCGGCCCGTCCGGAGCTCGTCGCGGCGAACGTGGCCGCGTTCAAGGCCGGCTGGAACTTCGGCGAGACGACCGAGGACTTCGCGGTCCGCTACGAGGTCAAGCCGGCGAAGATGCACCCGGGCACCTACCGCAACATCACCGGAAACGCGGCGCTCTCGCTGGGTCTGGTGGCCGCCGGGGTCCGCTCCGGCCTGCCGGTCTTCCTCGGGGCGTACCCGATCACGCCGGCGTCGGACATCCTGCACGAGCTGAGCAAGCACAAGCGGTTCGGCGTGCTCACCATGCAGGCCGAGGACGAGATCGCGGCCGTCGGCGCCGCTCTTGGCGCATCTTACGGCGGGTCGCTCGGCGTGACCACCACCAGCGGCCCGGGCGTCGCGCTCAAGAGCGAGACGATCTCCCTCGCGGTGGCCCTGGAGCTGCCGCTGGTGATCGTGGACGTGCAGCGCGCCGGCCCGTCGACCGGTATGCCGACCAAGACCGAGCAGGCCGACCTCAACATGGCGCTCTACGGCCGCCACGGCGAGGCGCCCGTCGCGGTGATCGCGCCGAAGTCGCCGTCGGACTGCTTCTTCGCGGCGCTGGAGGCGGCGCGGATCGCGCTCACCTACCGCACTCCGGTGATCCTGCTGTCCGACAACTACGTCGCCAACGGCTCCGAGCCGTGGCTGTTGCCGGACGTGGAGTCGCTGCCCGACCTGCGGGTCGAGTTCGCCACCAGGCCCAACGGCGACGACGGCACCACCTTCCTGCCCTACCTGCGCGACCCGGAGACGCTTGCCCGCCCGTGGGCGATCCCCGGCACCGCGGGGCTGGAGCACCGGATCGGCGGGCTGGAGAAGGCCGACAAGACCGGTGACATCTCGTACGACCCGGCCAACCACGACTTCATGGTGCGTACCCGGGCCGCCCGCATCGAGACGATCCCGGTGCCGGACATCGAGGTGGAGGACCCGGACGGCGACGCCCGGGTGCTGGTGCTCGGCTGGGGCTCGACGTACGGGCCGATCGGCGCGGCCTGCCGCGGCCTGCGCCAGCGCGGCCTGTCCATCGCCCAGGCGCACCTGCGGCACCTGGCCCCGATGCCGGCCAACCTCGGTGAGGTGCTGCGCTCCTACGACAAGGTGGTCATCCCGGAGATGAACCTGGGCCAGCTCGCCCACGTCATCCGGGCCCGCTACCTGGTCGACGCGATCAGCTACAACCAGGTCCGCGGCCTGCCGTTCACGGCCGCCGAGCTGGAGACGACGCTGGAAGAGGTCCTGAAGAATGTCTGAGCCCGTCGCTCTCAAGCTCACCGCGAAGGACTTCAAGTCCGACCAGGAGGTGCGCTGGTGCCCCGGTTGCGGTGACTACGCGATCCTGGCGGCGATCCAGCAGTTCATGCCGGAGCTGAACATCCCCCGGGAGCGGACCGTCTTCGTCTCCGGGATCGGCTGCTCGTCGCGCTTCCCGTACTACATGAACACGTACGGGATGCACTCGATCCACGGTCGTGCCCCGGCGATCGCGACCGGCCTGTCGGTGTCCCGTCCGGACCTGTCGGTCTGGGTGGTCACCGGCGACGGCGACGCCCTCTCCATCGGTGGCAACCACCTGATCCACGCGCTGCGGCGCAACGTCAACCTCAAGATCCTGCTGTTCAACAACCGGATCTACGGCCTGACCAAGGGTCAGTACTCTCCCACCTCCGAGGTCGGCAAGATCACCAAGTCGACGCCGGCCGGCTCGGCGGACGCCCCGTTCAACCCGATCTCCCTCGCCCTCGGCGCGGAGGCCAGTTTCGTCGGCCGGACCATCGACTCCGACCGCAAGCACCTCCAGTCGGTGCTGCGGGCCGCCGCCGAGCACCAGGGCTCGGCGTTCGTGGAGATCTACCAGAACTGCAACATCTTCAACGACGGTGCGTTCGACCAGCTCAAGGACCCGACCACCCGGGACGACTACCTGATCCGCCTGGAGCACGGCCAGCCGATCACCTTCGGGGCCGACGGGCGGTTCTGCGTGGTGCACCCGCCGGGTGGCTTCGGCCTGGAGGTCCGGGAGACCAGCTCGGTCCGTCCGGAGGAGATCGTCGTGCACGACGCGACCGTCACCGACCCGGCGTACGCGTTCGCGCTGTCCCGGCTGCCCGGCCTGGACCTGCGCAACACCCCGATCGGGGTGTTCCGCTCGGTGGACCGGCCGTCCTACGACAGCGTGGTGCAGAGCCAGCTGGCCGCCGCGAAGGCGGAGGTCACCGAGACTCCCGAGCAGCAGCTCGCCGGGCTGCTGGGCAGCGGCGACACCTGGACCATCCTCTGACCCGCCCGACCTGACGAGAGCGGCCGTCCCCGACCCGGGGGACGGCCGCTCTCGGTTTTGACGGGCGCTGCCTCAGCGCTGGGCCGAGGCCGGCACCCAGAGGTTGTCGATCTCCTTCTCGGCCGCCGCGAGGCTCGCCTCGTGCAGCGGGATCAGCTCGGCCATCGCCGGTACCGAGGGCGCCAGGGTCAGCTCGGCGTGGATGAAGCGCGGCTCCAGGCCGGTCATCGACAGGCCGTGCGGGAGCCACTGCTCCGCGTGGTCCCAGCCGTGCCGGGGAGTGCCCTCGCCGTAGCCGCCACCCCGGCTGGCCAGCACCACGAACTCGCGTCCACCGAGCAGGCCCTCCTGCGTCGTCGGGTCGTAGGTGAGGCCGGCGACGATCAGGTGGTCGACCCAGGACTTGACGCTGCTGGGCGCGCCGTAGTTGTAGAGGGGCAGGCCGAGCAGCACCACGTCGGCCCGCTTCACCTCGTCGACCAGCCGCTCGCTGAGCTCCCAGGACTCGCGCTGGGCCGGGGTGTGCTGGTCCGGCGGCGTCATCCGAGCCAGTCCGCCGTCCGCGTCGAGGTGCGGAAGCGGCTCGGCGCCGAGGTCCCGGTACTCCACCGTGCCGTCCGGGTGGGCCGCACGCCATGCGGCGGCCGCGCGCGCGGTGAGCCGCCGGCTGATCGACCACTCGCCGCGGATGCTTGAGTCGATATGCAGTAGGTTCATCATTCCCCCTCTAGGGATCGTCTGTGTAGCGCCAACTATTTATAGCAGGCAGATGTTCCAACTCCTCGGTAGACTGGGTCACATGTCGGCCCTGGCCCCAGATCCCTCGGAGCACCGCTCGGGCGCGCTGCTGGACCACCTCGCCCGGCGAATGCGGCTGCGATCCGAGTCGGTTTTGGCGCCGCTGGGCCTGCGACCACGGCATCTGGTCGCGCTCACCGTGCTGCGCGACGGCGGCGGCAGCAGTCAGCAGGCACTCGCCAGCACCCTGGAAATGGACAGCACGAACATCGTCGGGCTGCTCAACGACCTGGAAGCGAAGCACCTGATCGAGCGTCGACGCTCACCCGAGGACCGCCGACGACACGTCGTCGAGCTGACCGAAGATGGTGCGAAACACCTCAAAGAGGCCGAATGCGCCCTGGCCAGCGCCGAGGACGAGGTGCTGGCCGCACTGGAGCCCGCCGAACGGGAGACGCTCTACGAGCTGCTCCGGCGGGCCGCCTCCACGACACCTGTCATCTGCACCGAAGCGCTCCGCGCGGACGTCGACAACTGCTGACGCCGCTGCGGCAGGGGGTCAGACCGTCGCGGTCGACTGGGGGCGGTCGTCACGTACGTGCACCAGCATGTCGCCGGTCTCGATCACCGCACCGGCCCGATCGGCCAGGGTGACCACCTTGCCCCGACGTACCAGGGCGATCACCAGCGACTCCAGCTCGCGGGGCGACCGACCCACCTCGTCCCGCTCCGCCGACCGCATCGCCAGCGCCATACCCTGACCCGGGGTGAGCAGGTCCTCCACCACGTCGATCAGCGGCGGCGCCGAGGTGGACAGGCCGAGCAGGCGACCCGCGGTGGCCGAGGAGACGATCACGTGGTGCGCGCCGCTCTGCTTGAGCAGCGGCGCGTTCTCCGCCTCACGGGCCGCCGCGATGATCCGGACCTGCCCGGCGGTGAGCTGCCGTACGGTAAGCGCCACAAGCACCGACGCGTCGTCGCTGTCGGTCGCGATGATCACGGCCTTCGCGTTGTGGACGTGCGCCTCGTTCAGCACCGACGACCGGGTCGCCGACCCCTCGATCGCCACCAGACCGGCCGAGGTGGCCTGCCGCAGGGCGGCGGCGCTGCGCTCCACCACGACGATGCGGGAGCGGTCCAGACCGTTCTCCAGCAGGGCGGAGACCGCGCTACGCCCCTTGGTGCCGTAGCCACAGATGATGACGTGGTCCTTCACGGTTCTCCTCCACCGCGACAGGCGACGGCCGGTCCGGTACTGCTCGGTCAGGACTTCCAGGGTGGTGCCGACCAGGATGATCAGGAAGAGCACCCGGGCGGGCGTGACGAAGAGGACGTTGACCATCCGGGCCGACTGGGAGGCCGGCGTGATGTCGCCGTAGCCGGTGGTGGAGAGCGACACGACCGCGTAGTAGAAGCAGTCGAGCAGGGTCAGGCCGTCCTCGTTGACGTCACGGTAGCCGTCCCGGCCCACGTAGACCGCGGCGACCACGGCGAAGACCAGGCCCAGGGCAGCGGCGAGCCGGAGGCTCAGCGCGCTCAGTGGGCCCCGGCGCTGCGCGGGAAAATGGATCACCGTCGAACCTGCTCCCCCGCCGTCGCATGCACGAGCACAACATAGCGGGTACGCCGCAGACCGCACGTCCGGGTTGCGCAGGGACAACCGAGCCCGGCCCCGCGCGCCGAGCGGCGGCGCGCGCCCGCACGGGCAGCCGGCTGGCCCGGCAACGGGCATGATGGGGATGTCCCCCGGACGACGACCGCGAGAGTGAGGCCCGCATGTCGTTGCTGCGACGAGTGATCGGCGGGGTGCTGCGGCGCCACCGCCAGCGTCAGGGCCGCACGCTGCGCGAGGTGGCCGAGTCGGCCGACGTCTCGGTGCCCTACCTCTCGGAGGTCGAGCGGGGCCGAAAGGAGGCCTCCTCGGAGGTGCTGGCGGCGATCTGCCGAGCGCTCGGCATCAGCCTCGCCGACCTGCTCGGGGAAGCCCGCGACGACATGCGCAGGGTCGAGCCCCGCCTCCCGGCCGCACCGCGCGCCGCGCTCACCCACCTGGAGCGGGTCGACGCGACTCGACGCGAGATCGGCAACGCCACCCTGCTGGTGGGTCCACTCGGCGGCAGGCTGGTCCTGCAGCGACTGCCCAAGGCCGGCGAGCCAACCATGCGTGTCGGCGCGACGGCCTCCGCTGGTGGCTCGCACCCCGGCCCGCGTACCCCTTGCCTGGCTGGCGGCGGGTCGACCTCGCTGGGCGCGCTGCGGCTGACCGCCGCGTAGGCCGCGCGGGTTCTGCCGTCGGCGGATCTGCCGGCGGCAGAATCACTGGGCCGGCCACCGCCGTCGCCCGCACGCTGGAGGGGCCGGTCCACCGGGCGGTCCCCACCGCCCGCCGGCACGGTGGAAGGCGGCGGCACATGATCGGGTACGGCGTGCGGATGCTGGACGGTGGGCAGCCGTCCTTCGGTGATCAGGTGTTCGAGCGGCTGCTGCGGGAGCGGATCGTCTTCCTCGGCACCGAGGTGACCGAGGAGTCGGCCAACCAGATCTGCGCGCAGATCCTGCTGCTCGCCGCCGAGGACGCCGATCGGGACATCTACCTCTACATCAACTCACCGGGCGGTTCGGTGAGCGGGGGGATGGCCGTCTACGACACGATGCGCTACGTCCGCAACGACGTGGCCACGCTGGCACTCGGGTTCGCCGGCTCGATGGGGCAGTTCCTGCTCTGCGCGGGCACGGCCGGCAAGCGGTACGCGCTGCCGCACTCGCGGATCATGATGCACCAGCCGTCCGGTGGGATGGGCGGCACCGCCTCGGACATCACCATCCAGGCCGAGAACATGCTGCACGTGAAGCGGACCATGCAGGAGCTGATCGCCCAGCACAGTGGACGGACGCTTGATGAGATCCAGCGGGACTGGGACCGGGACCGCTGGTTCACAGCCGAGCAGGCCCGGGAGTACGGGCTCATCGACCAGGTGCTCGCCCGGGCCGAACAGCTGCCGGGGGTCTGACGCGTGGCTCCTACGTCACCCGGCCCCGCGCGGTAGGCAACGACGCGATCACGCTGGCGCTCGGGTTCGCCCGCACGACGGGGCGGTTCCTGCTGTGCGCGGTCACAGCCGGCAAGCGGTACGCGCTGAGCGGGCCGTCGGCGGGAGGCTGCACCTCGACCAGGCGGGCAAAATAAGTGGCGGCGGCCCGTTAGGGTCACCTCCATGCGTCGATTGATCCCTGTCCTGTCGATCGCCCTCGCCGCTCTCGTAGCCGGCTGTGGCACCACCTCCTCGGGCGACTCCGCAGCGACCACGCCGAACGCGACACCGTCCAAGCTCGACCCGGTCGCCACGATCCAGCAGGCCATGAACCGCAGCTTCTCCGGCACGGTCACCATGGACGCCTCGGTCAAGGCCGGCTCCAAGGCCCTCACGCTCAACGGCAAGATGGACCCCGCCGCGAAGGCGCTCCAGGTCACCGGCGAGGCACCGGAGCCGATGGAGGCCCGGCTGATCGGCGACACCGCCTACATCAAGATGGATTCGGGTGACGGCGGCAAGCCGTGGAAGAAGCTCGACCTCACCAAGCTCAAGCCGGGCAGCTCCCTGCGGCAGTCCTTCGACCTGAAGACGCAGACCGGCATCGTCGGCGGCATCGTGTCCGCCGAGGAGACCGGCGGCGGCCGTTACACAGGCACCGCCGACCTGAACAAGGCAGCCACCGCCGCCGGCACCGACGGCGGAATGCGGGAGGGCCTCGAGTCGTCCGCGAAGCTCGCGAAGGAACCGACGGCGATTCCGTTCGAGGCCACTGTCGACGCCGAGGGCCGCCTCACCGCGCTCTCCTACACGATCGCCACGAAGAGCCTCGGTGACCTGGTCACCGACATGCGGATGAGCGGCTTCGGCGAGACCGTCACCGTCACCGCCCCGCCCGCCAAGGACACCGAGGCGGCCGCCGAGGAGATGTACAAGTACTTCTGACGCCGCTCGCCACGTCTTCGAGATCCGCGCGGTTTCGGGGAAGGTGTCGCCTCCGGCCATCGTGAGGCGGCACCTCCCTGACGTTACGCAGATCTTGTTCTGCCGTCAGCTACGTCGTCGCGCGTAACAATCCGCGGGGCCGGTTCGTCCCTGAGGCAACCAACCACAGGGAGAGCCCATGTTCGCCGCCTACGTAGCCGTCACGATCCTCGCCTCGGTCTTCACCGGCATCGCCGCCACCACGTACCTGATCGGCCACGCCTATCCGAAGGCCCAGGCCGACTCGCCGCCACCGGCCTCGTGCTGTACTTCGTCGGCGCCCTCATCGCGCACCTGCGCGTGGGTTCCCGCCAACTCGTCGGATGGGCCGTCTTCTTCACCACCGCCGTGGCCGCGCTGGCGGTGAACTGGCCTACCACTGGTGAACAGACCGACGTCGGTGGACGCCCTGTGGCACCATCGCGGGGTGCTCCAGTCGATCGAGATCACGGCCATCCTCGCCGTGCCGGAGTCACCGTTGCACAACCTCCACTGGAGCACGAGACTCGAACTGAGCATCGACTGCTTCATCTGCGAGCGCACCGGCCGCACCACGATCTTCGAACTGGGAGCGGAACGGGCCATCTGCTCCGGGGACAGCCGCACCGGACAGCACTACGCCGCCGCCCGAATCTCCGCCTTCGACCGCGGCGTAGGCAAGGACCAGATCAGCCTCCGGGCGGTCGTCGACTACTGGTGGGCACCGTTCCACGACGCCAAACGCGATGTCGCCGCCACGGCACTCACGCGTGCCGGTGGACCGCCGTGGGTCCGGCTCCACCTCGGCTACCACTGCCCCGAGCGCGCGGAGTCAGGCACCTTCTCCGACCAGACCAACCTCGTCCGGCCGTCGCCCACCTCCTGCGAGCACTGCTCAGCGCCGATCGCCGAGATGCGACAGGTGCCCCATGTCCGGCTCCTCGTCTAGTTTCGTCACGCTGTCGGCGGCGCTGTGACGCATCGGCGCCGAAGTGTCGGCCCTGGATACATCCGTTGCGTGAGGCATTTGTTGATCTTCGAGGTGCCCCCGGCAGGATTCGAACCTGCGACACACGGTTTAGGAAACGTACGACACACCCGGCCGGGAGGTCTCCGAGGAGGTCCCGTTGCGCCTGGTCGGAGGCTCGCGGCTTGCAGTCTTTGCAGGTCAAGCCGTGTCTCTGCACATCCTCGGCCGGTAGCCGTTTCCGATCGCTTCCGGCGGCTTCCGGAGACCTGTGCGGACCTCCGGCGGACCTTCGATCTTGACTGCAACGTACCGGGTAGGGGTATCGACCGTAAGTGACCTTGCCGCGATGGGCATGCGGGATCAGAGATCCCGATCTACCCCGTAGGCACGCAACAGCGCCTTGACGGCCTCGGTCGCTCTCAATGCCTGCTGGTGCGCTCGTATCTCGTTGGCCGTCAGAAGTTGCTGATACAACGCGAACGTTACGTCATCGGGATCTGCTTGGTCGGAATGAAGTCTCAGGAATTGATACCAATCCTTTATTCGGACGCCGAGCACCTCTATCTCGTTGGTCCGCTTAACCCAATCTGTCATGAGGCCCTCAGCGCGTGCCACGCGGCCAAAATTGCCGCCCCCATCATAGGCGGGTACGTCCGAGATCAGATCAGCTTTGCTGGGATATGGGTGGGCGCCATCCGGACTTGCAATACCGACATCACCACGGGTTCGCCGCAGGTGTTGCCAATAGTAGTTGCGGTATTCCGCTGCCCATTTGGCCGATGCCACGAAGGGCTCGGCGGCGACAGGCGAGCCCGAGAGTACGTTGTCCAGATACCAGGGCACGACCACTAACAAGTCGTGATCCGCACAGGCCGCTGCCGTTGTGATAAATCTGAAGCTGGGTTCGCCCTCCTTCGACAGCAGGAACCAGCCTTTAAGCTCAATTCCTAGAGCGATCTCGATTCCGGCCGAACTGGCTCCCTTTCGGACGAGTCGAACGTCGGGGAAAGCCTGAGACTGCCTTTCGAAGGTGTAGCCTAGCCACTCGTCATCCGGATCCCAGAGCGCCCGCTGCTGGTTGAGAGCCTTGACTACTTGGCCTTCAATGCTTGCGCCAAGGAGAGTGTTAAGGCTGTAGAGATCCGTCGCATTTACGCCACTAATATGATTGTTGAATTCGAAGAATGCGGGAAGTCCCAGCAGAACTGTGCGTAGCCGCTGCTGAAGTATGGTCTTTGCGTCATCCTGTCGGAGGACTGGCTCCAGCGGCGGGGCGACCTGCTCAGCTTCCACATCCGCTCCTTGTCGGGGATGAGTGGTGGCATGAGATGCTATCGCCCCGGACGGCGCAGCGTGGCCCGGGCTAGCCCTCAGTTGCTGCCGCGTCCTCCGCCGCTGGATCTGCCTGCACCAATGCAAGCGAGAGCCGCTCCTCGGCGAGTTCGGCGAACGCTGGGTCAATCTCGGCTACGTAGGCCTGACGCCCCAACGCAACGGCGGCGACAGAGCCAGAGGCCAGTCCCCCGAACGGCTCCCAAACGATGTCGCCTGGCTCTGTGACGGCGCGAACGATACGCTCCATGAATTCAAGGGGCTTCTGGTTGAGATGCGCCGCGCTGCCTGCGGTCGGCTTGTAAACCCGAGGAGCGGCCCGGCGCAGAGTTCCCTTCAAACGCTCTGCGTCGTGTAGCGATGGACGTTGCCAGACGTTAGTAATACCGTGCTGATGAGTCCATCGGTAACGGAGGCTATCCCACTCCTTGGCGGTTATGGCCGTCACGCCATCCAAGCTGAAATACGGCCATCCCGTGTTTGCGCCTCGTGCGTTGGCGTACTCGGCGAGTCGTTCGACCATCTCACCGGGAGGCCAGTACCACAGCCAGTCCTGCGTTAAGTATTTCCTGGTTGCGGCGTTCTTTACCCCACACGCCTCATTAGCTTTGTTGAGGGGGATTCCAGCTCGCTGCCACTCATGCCTAAGCCAGCGCTGCACTGGCATGGGGCCATCCGGGCAATTGACGGCGAATCGCCGCTGGTATAGGACGCAAACCTCCGAGACGACAGGAAAACGACGGATCGTTTTACCATTGACGTTGCCGGCGATGTGTCCAATGCCTTTATCCCACGTAATGGCCTGAACATAATCCCAGCCCATTGATTCAAGAAGTGGGTGAACGTTCGCCCAGCCTATCTCGGTGTTCCAAAACCATAGCGTAGTTGATGGATGCGCCTTAGAGGACCATGCCTCAACGTGCGGACGGTACCAGTCGGTTAAGCCTTCTGGTCCCACGGTGTCGCCGTGGAAGCCGCGTACACCGTAAGCGCCATCGCTAATGATGGTTCGTGGCGTCGGCCATCCATCGTAAGCGCCAAGAACGTCACCGTGATGAAGCCGATACCGACTGTTGGTCATGACTCTTCCTCCCGGCCTGCGATGAGCCTAAGGTCTCGCGGGATACCTATGGGGGCAGGGGCGCGGCGAGTCCTGCGGCTCATCGTGGTGTAGCCTCACCGTTCACTGACCCTAGCCTTTCTAGTACACATGTACGACACCTAGGTGGCGTCGAGTACTGGCGATGTCAGGGCCTTCTGCCCGCCGGTGCCCTAGCTCCACGCCTCCTGTGCCGGGAGCCGGTCCCGGTCGCTCCGCCCGCCCGGAGCCGATCGGCACGGTAGAGACCACGCTAGGGCTGTTAGATGTGGTGCCGCCTCCGGAGCGACCGGAGGCGGCGAGGTTTGGCCGGTGCTACTGTCCGGCGTCCACCTTCCGCGCCGCGAGCCGGAGAGCTTCCGAGACGTTGCGGACCTTGCGGGAGTTGAAGGTGCTCTCGGCGTAGACGTACCGCCCGCGCTCATCCCAGACCAGACGCAGTTCGGTGCCGCCGATCTTGGCGGTGAGGATCTCCTCGCCCTTGAAGCGCCGAATCTTGGACTCGACCTTCATCGCGGCCAACTTCTCGGCGACGGTAGCGGCCTTGGTCTTCCCGTCCGCCCGGAGCGGGACGTTGATCGTCATCCCGGCTCGGGAGGTGCCCGCACGGCCGACGTACTCGGCGGACGCCCGGTTGAGTCCCGGTCGGCAGATCCAGCACCCCGCCCGCTCCTCCGAGTCGGCCGGGAGCGAGTCGTGGCCCCGGTCGCTGTGCTCGTTCTCCCACTGCGCCTCCTCGTGGCACGGCACGCACAGCTCTACCGCCTTGGCGGTGTCCCGGTCGTTGGAGTCGCCGGAGCCGGAACCGATCGAGCGGGTACCGCACGAGCGGCAGGCGTTCTTGCGGGCGGGCTTGGCCGCAGCGGCGGATGCCGGCTCGGTCGAGGTCTCCGCCGGAGCCTCGCTCCCGGCACCCTCCTCGGTGGGCGTAGCGGGGGTGGTCTTCGCGTAGATCAACCCGATGAGCTTGTCCTTGGTCATCTTGGCCGATGGCGACAGCCCCAGCTTCCGCGCGGTCTCCCGGAGCTGCGCGGCCGTCTGCTGCGACAGCGGCGTCTCCGCCTCCTCGCGCGGGCCGGTGTTCTCCGGCAGGTTGCTCAGCTTGCGGATCCGAGCCTGGATCGTCTTGGTCTGCTCGGCGAGCGGTAGCGCGGTCAGCCGCTGGAACTCCTCCGCCGGAGTCTCCTTCCGGCCGTTCGGGAGCGGGGTGTGCTGCGCGGCCTTGGTCGTCTTGGCGGCTGCGGCCGGGCGGCCCGCTCCGCGCTTCACAGTCGTGGTCATGGTTGGCCCTCCTCAGAGATCGATGGTGTGGTGGCCGCAGTCGAGCACGTATGCGGCGGTGGGGTCAGTGGCTCGATTGGTCGTGTACTCCCGGACCACGCGCCGCTCGGTCGCGCATTCCTGGCAAGGCCGCGTCTCCTCCTTGGCGACGTAGCCGGGCGCTGGCGCGGTCTCCCGGAGCGCCACCTCAAAGGTCCGGCCGTCCGAGAGGAGGATGCCGAAGCAACGGTCACCCTCCTCGTGGGCCACGTCCCAGACGGTCACCTCGCCGGCAACCGGGAGCGGTCCGGCCGCAACGCGGTCCATCAGCGCGTACGCCAGGACCTCCGTCACCCGAGCTGTGTCGATCTTGTCCATCTCGGTCCCTCCTGAAGTTGATCTTGATCAGGACCGACTATCGACCAAATCTGGCCAGATGGAAACCGTTTCCATCAACGCTCGGCGCGTCGTGTGGTTTACCTGCACAAACAACGAACGCCACCGGCCGCAAGGGAACGTCTGCAAATGTGGGTCTCGTTGGCGAGGCTCCACGCTAGGGCCGTTTCCTGGCGCATGTGCTGCACCCCCAACCCGAGGCGGTTGGGGGTGCGAGCGTCAGCCGGTGTAGGTGCGAGCGCGGTCCGCCGCCACGGTGACCTCAAACTTGGAGGTCGGCACGGCGCTGTCCGCGAACGTCAGCACCAGCTCCTGCACGGCCGGGCCAGGGCCGTAGGTGGTCCGGAACTTGGCGCTGACCAGCGTCACGTTCAGGTTGACCTCGGTAACGGTCGGGTGGGTCTGTGCCATCTCTTTCTCCTTCTCTTGCGTTACTGCGTGCCGGTCGGCCGCAGGGGTCGGACGTTGCTGGGCTGGGGTTTGGGCGCCGCAGGTCGAGCCGCGAAGATGTGCGGCGCATCCTCATCCGGCGGGATCAGGTGGGCGTAGAACTTCTGCGTGGTCTCGTAGCTGGCGTGCCCCATCTGCTCCGACAGCCGCTCGATCTTTCCGCCCGCGTCGAGCCACAGCGCGGCGAACGTGTGGCGGAGGTCGTGCAACCGGGTGGCCTCCGGCAAGCCCGCGGCAGCCAACGCAGGCTTGAAAACGTTGCGGTAGAACGCACCCGGCTCCACCGGCTCGCTCCAGTTCAGCCGGAACCCACCCCGGACCTTCCGCCCGTCCGGCCCGGTCGTGTAGGTCGCTCCCGGCTTCCGGTTCGGGAACAGCGGAGCGCGCGGCTCCTCGGCTCGCTCGTGGGTGCCGGACAGGTACTCCGCGAGGTCCGCCGCGAGCCACGGCGGCAGCTCCACCCGACGGGTGCTCTCCTCGCTCTTGGGCGTGTCCTCGACCCAGCCGCTCTTGGTCTTCCGGCGGGTGCGATGCACGTCCACGTACCCGCGCCAGGTCTCCTTGGCCCGCCACAGCTTGACGTCCGCTACGTCCAGACCGGCCAGCTCTCCTGCCCGCAGCCCGGTGTACGCCAGGAACCGCACCATGAAGCCGTACGGCTCGGGTGCCGCTGCCGCGAGCGCTTCCACCTGGCTCGCGTCCAGGAACACCGCCCGGAACTTCGGTTGCTTGTTGGGCTTGCGGCCGGGAGTCCGCCGGAGGATCGCCGGGTTGGCCGGCAGCACCCCATCCTCCGCCGCTAGCTCCAAGACCGCTCGGAAGGCCGCATAGACGTTGCGGACGGAGTTGGCCCGGCTCATCCGGCGAGGCGAGCGGCTGTCTGCCGGAAGGCACCCGCCCTTCATCAGCCTCGCCCGGAACTCCCGACAGTCGCTCGCCCGGATCTCCGAGACCGGCCACCCCCGGAAGAACTCCCGCGCGTGGAGCAGCGCCGAGCGGTACCGCTCCGCCGTGTTGGCCTTGACCGTGGCGGAGACCTCCTCGATGTACTTGTCCGCGTAGGCATCAAAGGTGGTCTTGCGGTCGGTCGGGCTGACGCGACTCTCCGACTTGAGGTTGCGCAGGATCCAGTCGTTGGCCTCCGCCTCGGTGGTGAAGGTGCGGCGAGGTCGGTGCTCCCGGCCGTTGACCTTGTACCGCCAGCGGACCTCCCACTGCCCGCCGGAGGTCTGCTTGGGGATGGGTAGCTTCCTCATGCCGCGCTCCTCACGGTCGCCGGTCGCTCGCAGGTCGGGCACCAGACCGAGGAGCCGGGTACCGCTGCGGGGTAGTAGTCCCGGACGCACCCGCACGACAGGACGGCCGAAGTCGGGCGCTGCTGGCTGATCTGCTTGTTCTCCTTGGCCCGCCAAGGCGTGACGTTGACGGACCGCTTACTGGCGCGGGGGTTCATGCCAGACCTCCTCGCGTTGCGGCGTTGTAGATCCGGCGGACCGTCTTGGTGTGCCACGGTCGCCCGTTCGGGCTCGCGACACCCTCCCGATGGAGGCGAGCCGAGATGGCGGTGAAGGTCAGGCCCGCCCGGTGCTCGCGGACGATGCGGTCAACCAGGGCCGCGTCGAGGCTCACGACTCCACCTCCGCCGAGCGCTGGTAGATGGCGCGGACCGCTGCTGGGCGCCACCTCGGCGAGCCGCCGGGAGTCTCGACGTTGTCCGCGTCGAGCTTGGTGGCGATGCCCGCGTAGGTCTCGCCCGCTCGGCGTAGCTCCACGATCCGAGCGGCTACCTCCTCGGGCACGGTGGACTGCCGGCCGAGCCGCTTGCCCTCTGCCCGAGCGCGGGCCAATCCCTCCCGCGTCCGGCGGGAGATGAGCCGCCGCTCCTCCTGGGCTACGGCAATCTTGATGTTGGCGGTGAGCTGGGTCTCCTCATCGGCGCTGTCGTAGCCGTCGCAGGACAGGAGCCGCACGCCCGCGTCCCTGCACTCCGCTTGGAGGTCCGCGCCATCCTTGACCGAGCGGGTCACCCGGTCGATGGCCCGGATGAGCATCGCGTCCGCAGCGCCCATCTCAACGGCCGTGATCGTGGCCGCCCGCCCGAGCATCCGCGCGGTCCGTCGGGTCGAGACCACATCCATCATCACGGTCACGAGGTCCCAGCCGTTGGCCTCGCTGTACCGGCTGAGGTAGTCGATGCCCGCCCGGAGGCCGTGGCCGTGGCGGCTCTGCTCCTCGGTCGAGACTCGGACGTACCCGATCACGCGCAGAGGTGTGTCGGTAGGTGCGCCCGTTTGGCCTCTCCCGGCCTGCGGGCCGTTCCGGCTCCGCCCGGAGGGGGTCACCCCTCCCGCACCGCTACGGCCACGCGAGGCGGCCTCGGTCTTGCCCATCACTCCTCCTGGTCGGTAGACGGTAGACGTCAAGTTCGCAAAACGGACATCTACCGTCTACCGTACGCCACGTCCACTATGGACAGTTATGACCGGGCTCCGCCGCTGAAATCCGTGCAGGGCAAGGGATCTAGCGCCAGCTGTCCGGCAGCTTGTCGTCCGCCGGGACGACTCGGACCGGCTCGCCGCTCCGGTCGTAGACCTCACCGGAGACCGGCGTGCCGGGATCCTCGCTCCAGGCGAACGTCCCTTGCCGCCGCTCGACCGGCACGGGAGGTGCGGCGGTGGCCTCCGCCTTGACCGCAGCCTCCACCTCCTCAACAGATCCGGAAAACTGGCGCTTGAGCACCTCGCTGCCGATGGCTCGGACCTCATCCTCAGATGCCAGCTCGAAGATGCTCTGGATCGTCTGCTCCCACGGCTTGAGCTCCAACGACACCTGGATCTCGCCCTTGAAGCCCGCCCGCTCCAGGGCCCACGTGATCGCCTTTAGCCGGTCGGAGGCGGACACGCGAGCATCCCGAGCGATCCCGAGCAGCATCTCCATCAGCTCATCCCGAGCCTCCCGCAGTTGCTCCTCCGCCTTCCGCCGGGCAGGAGTTCCCCTGGCCGCTCCGTGCATCGGGCAGACCGTCGCCCCGTCAACCGCCCACCGCTTACACCGCTTCCCGGACCGCTTGGAGGTAGCCGTACATTGCGCCATCCGGCCACGGCCGGTCTTGCTATCCACCTTCCGAGCGCTATCAACCACCGAGGACACCACCCTCACCTCCCCACCTTCCGCATAGCCCGAGCGATTGCAGCCCTACAGCGCTCCGGTCCGGCCCACAGCAAGACCTCATCCGCAGCCGAGAGCCGTTCGGCGACCGGCCGACCTCCATCGGTCGCTACCCGAGCCGCCGCCTCGATCCGGTCGATCAACTCCACTTTCATCCCTCCTCGCGTCGTACGTCGGCGGGGCCCTAGAGAGGCCCCTAGCCGTACTTGGTACGCCCTCAAGATCGCGTAGTTGGTCCGTCGTAGCTCCGCGAAATTGGGAACGACCAGGGCAAACACATCAAGATCCGCTAATCCGTCGTAGCTCCGTCGTTGCTCGCGTCGTAGCTCCTCCGCTCAAGATCGGCGAAGTTGCGCGCGACCAGGGCAAATACCGAAACCGTCGTAGCTCCGTCGTTGCTTCACCCCGCCACCTCGCCCGGCTCCCGGACGTACTGATAGACCGCAGCCGTAGACCCGGAGGTGCCACCCTTCTTGCCCGGGATCTTGACCGCGCGCTCCGCCTTGACCATCGCCTCCAGTTGCCGCCGGACCTTGGCCTCAACCTGGTCCGACTCCACCCGAGCGCCGCCGTAGATGGCCTTCACGACCTGCCGGACGGTCATGCCCTCCACGGGACCGGCCTGGAGCGCCATCAACGCCGTCACCTTGGGGCTGATGGTCTCGGAGCGGCCGACCGAGTGAGAGTGCGAGATCATCAGCGGTCCGACCTTCCCGAGCGGCTGCTTGAGGTGCTTGACCTCGACCTCCTCCGCGCCCGGCAGGCCATCGAGGAAGATGACCGAGCCAGCACCCGCCGTCAGCCACCGCGAGCCGAACACGTCGGCCAGTTCGTTGGGGGTCTTGTTCTGGCCGTTGGACTTCCGCTGGTGGTGCAGGCCGACCCAGTTCATGCCCCGCGCCAGGACCTCCTGCATGGCCAAGTTCAGACCCGAGCCGGTGGCGTCGTCTGACAGTGATGTCGCGAGATCCTTGTAGCTGTCCACGTACACGTCCGCGATGTCGCTGCCGAACTCCGCGCGGATCCAGTCCGCGAGCGCGGCAGGAGAGGACAGGATGTCCACCGGCACCGGGCCGTTCCACACCTCCAGCCGTTCCGCGAGGAGATCCCGGTGCTCCTCGCCGACCATCCGCCCCAGCGACCGGGCAGCCTGCGCGGGCCGGTCCATCGCCAGGTACAGCGCCCGCCCCTCCGCAGGCACGACGGGCAAATCCCACAACGCCTCGCCGAGACCGATCCGAGCGAGTAGGAGCTGTTGGAGCGTCGTGGTCTTACCGACACCGTCGCCGCCAGCAATGAGCAGCGCCTCGCCGGTGATCCACAAGACCTTCTGCCCCTCGCCCCAGATGGCCGGCAGACCCTCGCCCAGCTCGGCCAGGAACTCCGCCCCGGACATCCGGCGGCTGCGCTTGGACAGGCTCAGCAGCTCCTTGTACCGGCGAGCGTCGAACAGCTTCTTGGCCTGGTAGCGATGCTCCATGTCCTCGGCGAGCCGGAGCACAGCGGACGTACCGGCGTCATCGCCTCCGCCAACCTCCGTCGAGCCGAGGAGGTCGCACCAATCCTCCTCATCCCGAGCACCGAACTCGTGGACCGTCTTGGCGACTGCGGCGCCCAACATCCGGTTGAACTCCGCGTGCGCCTTGGCCAGCGACTCCCGCCGAGCCTTGCCGTCCACCCCGGAGACCTCGGCCAAGAACTGCTTGCGGAAGATGCCCACCGCGGCATGCAATCCTCGGTGTCCCTTGGCGCTGTCGCGGACCGCCTGCCACAGACCGTCCCGCGTGAGGTCGTGCGCTCCGTCGGCCCCACGCAGGGACAGCTCTCCGGCCGTCTTGACGATGACGCTCGCCATCTGCCGGCACGGTTCGGCGGAATCCTCGGCGACCCACGCGGCAACCTCCGCCTCCGGCAGCTCCGGCGCACCCTCGCCGGAGATCGGGTCATCCCGCAGCAGGTACCGATCCCACTCCTCCGGCAGCCACGGCAGCTCCTCCGGCTCCGGGATCTCATCCGCCACCTCGATCCCGTCCGGGCCAAACCACCGGTACCGCTCGCCGCTCGGGTGGAGCGATGGAGCGCAGATGGCGTAGCGGTGTCCGTACTGGACGAACTCGATGCCGCCGCCATCGTCGGCGGCAGGCTTCCCTCGCCTCCGCGCAGGCTGGCACCGGAACAGATAGATGCCCGAGGTCCCATCGATACGGGAGCTGGAGCGCCAGGTGGGCGGGAGAGCACCGAGCCGGTCTTGCAGCCGCTGGAAGGTCTCGGCTCCCGGCTTGTCGTCGTAGGCGTCAACGTCCACGCCGATCAGGCCCGGTCCGAGGCGGAGAGCGATGTTGCCGACCGGCAGCGTCACCCCGCGCTCCTGGTCCACCGTGAACCGCCCGGACCCAACCCACGCCTCGACCTGCTCCCGGCTCGGCTGCGGGTTACTCCACCCCGTCACGCCATCGGGCACCGGAGCCTTCTTGCTGGGTGGTAGCGGGATCGGACGCCAGAAGTTTGGATCCGCCTCCGCGTAATCGCCAGCAGCGACCTTGTACGGGGTGCTCATCGGTCCGCCCGCCGTGCATTTGCGTCCTTGGACAGCGCTAGCGCGGTCGGCGTGGTGTCGAGGATGGCGCGCACCTCTGCCAAATCCTCTTGGATCTCGCGGAAGTAGGCAGCCCAAGCCGCACGGACCTCCTGGCCCTCATCAATTACGACACTCACCGTTCCGCCGTAGCGGCAACTCGTATCGTCGCGTAGCATTAGCGCTACCTCCAATGGTGTTTAGGTGCCCCCGGAATTGCCCGCCGGGGGTGCCGCCATTTAGCGGCGAGCCTTCTTCTGTCGGTTCTCGATTGCCTCAGCCACGAGCCGACGCGTGACCCAGGAAGCTGGACGGTCGTCCCGCTCCGCTTCTGCCTCGACGTAGGCCAGTTGTTCGTCGGTAAGGTGGACCGCCACTCGTCCAGCGAACTCACGCGGGCGGCCACGCTTCCTCTTGGTCTCTTGCATTTCCGGTCCCTCCCTTTACCTGTCCTCGAATGGCACCCAGCAGGTATCGCACACAATCTCGTCATCCTCGTTGAAGCCTGCGAACTCGCCTTTAGGTATGAACTCCCCGCAGTCGGCACAGCGACTGCCCGAGCGAGTTACGAATTGACCCGGCGGCACATAGATAGATTCAATGGACATGCCTCAGCCCTCACTCCTCCAATAAGTGAGGTCCTGGCATCCCTGTGCTCCTTGGACCTACGTCGAACTATATACGCATTTTAGGAAACGCGCTTATTGGTCGGTAATGGCAATTAATGGGCCGGTTTCCAGCTCCGGCGGCTCCTCCTCGGTCTCCTCGCAGCCGGGACCGTGGTCTAGCACGTAGTCGAGGGTGCCGCCGTCGTCCGCGTCCGCCTCGACGGACCACCGGCAAGCAGGTCCGCAGGCCATGACGTCGGCGAGGCGGGCCAAGGTGGCCTCAGTGTCGGCTAGCCGGACCTCCCAGAAGGCACCATCGAGCGCGCTGACCAACTCGCCCACGTCGAGGCCAGCGCGGTAGTAACTCAACGGGACCGGCACGAGGAGCTGGCGGATAAATGTTGAGCGGTACTCCTCCGCCCGCCGGTCCCATTGGGATGCGCTGTCCTCGACCACTACGTGAACCGCCAGCAGTTCGGCGCGCATTCGGTCAGGGTCGATTTGGTACAGGACAACGTGATTCGGCAGCGCCGCCGCCATTCCGCAAATTCGGTAAGATTCAGACACGAGACCTTGCCTCCTCCTTCACCGGTGAAAAGTGCCCCGCTCGGACTCGCACCCCGAGCGGGGCACCACCATTCAGGACCGCTGGCCGCGAGAGGCCATGACCTCCTGGAGACCGCCGGACAGACCAGCGGCAACGTTCGTCGCCGGACCGTTCAGCAGCCGTTCCCGAGACTCCGCCGACTCCAGCGACCGCAGTGCATCACGGACCGATCCGAACAGTTCGTCAGCGTGGCCCCGCATGCTGTCCGCCGGGTTGATGTTGGCCGGGGCGGCGAACATCTGCCCCGATCCGGCCGAGCGCGCCGGAGCCGTGGGTCGGCCTTCATTCAGGCCATCCGAACGGTGCCCGGAGAGGTCGCCGAGGAGCGTCGGCAGCCGGTCCCGCATCACCGGGAACCGATCCAGCTCCTTGTCCTGGAGGTCGGCCAGGTCCGCCGTCTTGAGCTGCTCCCGCTGCTCGGCGTCGGCGTGCATGTTCTCGGCCATCTCCCGCACTTCCCGAGCTTCCCGGTCCGCCTTCTGGATGGCCTGCCGGAGATCGGCCGAGGAGATCCGTCCCCGCTCCGCGTCGGCAGCCGCCTCGGCCAGCTCCGCGCTGATGTCGCGCAGGCGGAGAGTGGTCTGGGTGGCCCGCTCCCGGTCCGCCTCGACGCTCTGCCGGAGCTGGTGCCGGCGCTTGGCCTCCAACTGCGTCTCGTACTGGTGAACCCACTGCTTGAGAGCCTTCTGCTCGGCCGGGGTGCTGGCGTTCTCCAGCCGCTCCCGAGCCGCCCGCAGCGTCACCTGCGGGTGCGATCCGGTCATCGCCGCCCGAGCCTCCAGCGACAGCATGCCGAGCTGAAGCTGCATTGCCGCGTTCTCGTCCATTGCCATTCCTCCTGTTGGTTGTTCTGTCATTCCTGGATGCAGCGCTTATCGCGCTGCTGACTGAGCCGGGTTGGCCTCAAACATCGCGTCGAGGTCGGACCGGCGAATGCGGTAGTGACTGCCGGGCTTGTCGTTCGCCCGGAATGCGCGGAGCTGGCCGGCACCGATCCGGTCGCGCAACGTGCGCTCGGTCAGTCCCGTGTAGGTGGCGGCATCCGGCAGCGATAGCCAGCCCGGCTCAATCTGCGTCTTCATGAGCGCTCCTCGGCTTGCGTCGCCGGGAGGAGGGCATAAAGAAACCCAGGCCGCCCCGACGAATGATCATCGGCTGCGCCTGGGTGTTGGATTCTCCGCGCTCTATCGGGTTGTCGGCTTTACAACCCAGCTCACGGATAGGCGGTTTATCAACAGGCCTTGCTACCGCCTACGCCTTCAATATCAACTCTGCTCGCGTCGCGCTCTCAGCGCGTCCCATTCACGGAGGAGCGTACCCGGTTCCGGCCGTTTCCGCTATTGCGCGAAAAGGGCATATCCGCCAACTCCCGGCGTAGCGCTCGGACAGCTACCCGCCGGGGGTACCGCCTCTCTGTGGGCGTCCGTCGAGCTGTTGCGGACCGGGAACGGACCTCGGATCTTATGAGCCTCGATAGGTGCCGAGCGTCTGCCCTGCTAGTAGTGGTGCCCCCGGCAGGATTCGAACCTGCGACACACGGTTTAGGAAACCGATGCTCTATCCCCTGAGCTACGGGGGCGCGAGGGCCTAGTCTAGCGACCTGGGGGTTCACCTGGGGTGGCAGGGAGTGGCCCGCGTTCACCCACGTCAACCGGACCGCCGTTCTCCCAGCCCAGGACCACACCCGGAGCACACGAACCCCGGTTTGCGACCGGCGGTCGGCCGCAGTGACCCACGTTCGCACCGGTTGACCCCCGTTGGCATCCGCTGGAGAGCACACACCGCGCACATCATCGAAGATCATGATGCCACCGACTCCCCGGCCGAGAAGTCGGCTGGGGAGTGGGCGCTACGGCGGCAACCCTCCGCGAGCCTCGGGCGCTGACTCAGGCCACGATGCGGACACAGGGGCAGCGTTTGGCATGAGTCCCGCACGAGGCTCCGCGCCCGGATCAGCCACGGGCTGCGCTGGACCCGCTCTCGCCGTTTGCCCTCCCGTGAGTTCCCCTGAGTCGGGATCTTGTCGTTCAGGTGGTGCGCCAGACGGCGGCGAGTGCTGCCACGTCGGGGACTGTGGATCTAACGGTGTTTCCGGCCCGACCCGCCAGGCGTTGTGCCTGGTGAGGAGGGTGCCGTGATGACCGCGACACAGAACGATCAGGCTGGACGTAAGAAGCGGGCGGAGCCGTCGGCGGAGGCGAAAGCCGCCGTCGAACTGGTCCGGGCGGCCAAGGAACAGGGTCTGTCGCTGACCGGCCCGGATGGGTTGCTCAGGCAGTTGACCAAGACGGTCCTGGAGACCGCGTTGAACGAGGAGATGACCGATCACCTCGGTTATGCCAAACACGAACCCGACGGTGCCGGCTCGGGCAACATCCGCAACGGCACCAGGGCGAAGACGGTGCTGACCGATAGCACCGGGCCGGTGCAGATCGACGTTCCGCGGGACCGGGCGGGCACGTTCGAGCCGCAGATCGTGCGCAAGCGGCAGCGGCGCCTGTCAGGGGTCGACGAGGTCGTGTTGTCGCTGTATGCCAAGGGTTTGACGACCGGGGAGATCTCGGCGCACTTCGCCGAGATCTATGGGGCGTCGGTGTCGAAGGAGACGATCTCGCGGATCACTGACAAGGTGATCGAGGAGATGACCGACTGGTCGCACCGCCCGTTGGACGAGATCTACGCGGCGGTGTTCATTGACGCGATCGTAGTCAAGGTGCGCGATGGGCAGGTCGCGAACCGGCCGTTCTACGCCGCGATCGGGGTGACCCTGGACGAGGAGAAGGACATCCTCGGGTTGTGGGCCGGCACCGGTGGTGAGGGCGCGAAGTTCTGGATGAGCGTGCTGACCGACCTGCGTAACCGGGGTGTGAAGGACGTGTTCTTCCTCGTCTGCGACGGCCTGAAAGGCGTGCCAGAGGTCGTAACGAACGTGTGGCCGCAGACGGTGGTGCAGACGTGCATCATTCATCTGATCCGCAACACGTTCCGGCTCACCTCGCGCAAGTACTGGGACGCGTTGAAGCACGACATCAAGCCGATCTACACCGCCGTCAATGCCCAAGCGGCCAGGGCCGCGTTCGACGACCTGGCGGACAAGTGGGGCGATCGGTATCCGGCGGTGATCCGGCTGTGGGACAACGCCTGGGCTGAGTTCATCCCGTTCCTCGACTACGACGTGGAGATCCGCAAGGTGATCTGCTCCACCAACGCGATCGAGTCGTTGAACGCCCGCTACCGGCGGGCCGTGAAGGCCCGCGGCCACTTCCCCAACGAACTGGCCGCGTTGAAGTGTCTGTACCTGGTGACCCGGTCCCTGGACCCGACCGGAACAGGCCGAACCCGATGGACGATGCGCTGGAAACCCGCGTTGAACGCCTTCGCCATCACCTTCAGCGACCGCTTCCCAGCCGCTGAAACCTACTAACCAAGATCGCCGGAAACACCGTTAGCGAGACAGCCCCTATCGGGGCGAGCCGAGGTAACGACGGGGGCCGGCCGAGGGGGACGCCAAGGACTCATCGGGGCCGCACTCGCGGACTTCGTAGCGTCCAGGGTTTGCGCGGGGTTGATGGGTGCCGAACTAGACAGTCCGGGTCATGTCCTTCGGCAAAGATGAGCAGCGCGGTCAGACAGCCAACGCGGCCGGGAAGCGCGCACATCGGCGTACGTACGGCCGCAGGCCGCCGATGTGGGGATTGAGTCGGCACTTGAACGACGAGGGCGATCAGGAGCGCGGCGGCGCCCGTTCAGCGCGTACCCGGGGGCGAGCATCAGTGGCCGCAAAGGGTACGGCGAACCGGCCCACCATCGGCCATAGTGGGCGGCAGGACGAGGTGGCGGGCACCGCCGTCGCGGTGCCCGCCATTGCGCTTCGACCTGGATCAGGCGTGGATGCGGTCCTTGCGGCGTAGCCGGGTGGCGCCGAGCATCAGGGCCCCGGCGGTGAGCAGGCCACCACCCAGGGACAGGGTGCTGGCGGTCCGGTCGCCGGTGACCGGCAGCTCCTTCTTGCCGTCCTTGTCGTGCTTTCGGTGGTCGTACTTGCCGTCGCGGATGCAGATGGTGACGGTGTCGGGATCGGAGACCACCGTCTTTCCGTTGTACTTGCCGGTCGCGCGGGCGGTGTTGACGACCTTGCCCTTCTTGACGTCGGCCCAGTCCACCACGTGCGGGTTGACGGCGTGGCAGTCGGTGCTCGTGCCCGGCGCCAGCGTCGTGTTGTTGCAGACGACGGGCCCGGCGGTCGGGTCATCGACGGCGACGTCCGTGATGGTGACCGTGCCGGTGTTGGTGACCCGGTAGGTGTAGAAGATCTTGTCGCCCTTGGCGGCGTAGCCGTCGTTGTCGCACGTGTGGCGGCAGTCCGACTCGACCCGGGCCTTCTTGTCGATGGACAGGCTGACCTGCGCCGGCGGCTTGGGCTTGGTGGTGACGGTGAAGGTCGCCTTGTTGGACGGGACCGTCTGCTCGCCGAACAGGCCGAACGCCTGCGCGGTGTTGACGATCTTGCCGTTCTTGACGTCCTGCTCGGTGACGGTGTAGGTACCGGTGCAGGTGGTGCTCTCACCCGGCGCGAGCGAGGTGTCCTGGCAGGTGATGCCGGTGACCTTGTCGTCGGTGACGGTGATGTTGGTGATCGGGTCGGTCGTGCCGGTGCTCTGGTTGGTCACCGTGTACGTGTAGGTGACCGTCTGACCCGCTTTGACGTGCGTGGCCGGGCTGCCGGTCTTGGTCAGGGCCAGCTTCGGGTTCACCTGCGGGTTCGACGCCGCGCAGGTGTGGGTGAGCACGAAGAAGTCGGCGGTGCCCGAGATCACCGCGGTGGCGCCCGTGAGCGTCCATCCCGCGGGCAGCCGGATCCACGCCTTGCTGGTGCCGAGGTTGTTCACGATCGCGCTGTTGGGATCGGTGGGGATCGTCCGGGTAACGGGGCCGCCGGGGGTGCTGAACGTCGCGGTGACCGACTGGAACGTGCCACTGGTCTGCGGGTTGCCCGGCAGGTTGAACACCCACACGTCTTCGTTCGCAAAGGGCCCCCCGCCCAGGTTCGGGTCGCAGTTCTGGGTGAAGTTCGCCGCCGTCGTCGGCACGTTCCCCGGATTGATGCTGATCGTCGACGCAGCGGCAGCCGGTGCACCGTTGGTGAGCAGCACGGCACCGACCAGCAGCACCAGAGCGGCCAGCCGCGCCCAAGCGGCAGCCGGTCCGGGTCGCGCGATGGTTCTCTTCATGAAATCCCCCGTATCGTGAATCTGGACATTCCAGGCAACGAGCAGCGGGATTGCACGTCACGCGACGGCGCGATAAATCCCTCCGATGATGGACACCGCCGAAGGATCATCGAGGAACCGATCGAGAACTTGGAAGGTTGGCTTATCCTGGACGGCACTCGGCATCGCCTCGGTTGCCAGGCAGCAGCAACAGCTCTCCTGCGTCCGGGGCAGTTGTGCCAGCCTCGCCCTTGCTGTTCGACACCACCTGGTGCTGCAGTGCCGGGTAAGGCGTATCGGGCGAAGTGGTCCGACCAGCTACCTCCTGGGGCCTCCTTCACCCCAGCCGACGACGGAGATGCCGCAGTCACGGCCTTCACGGTTCCCGCCGACACCGTCCCGCTGAACACGTCACCGTTCGAGCAAGGCACCGACATCGTCGTCGCCGAGACGCCCCGGCAGGGGACCATCGTCGCGAAGGTCACTGCCGATCAGGGCAAGCTCGAGGACTGGTACGCCGTCACCGCCGCCCTCGCCCCCACCGCGGTCGTGCAGGGATACCGCGAGATCCCGACCGGCTTCGACGCCGGCGCCGTCATCGTCCTCGTCACCGCCGGGCTGCTCATCACTGCCGCCATGGGCTTCTTCGCCTTCGCCATGTCCACCGTTGACCGCAGGATCGCCACGCGCCGCGCCAACGTCCCCCTGGCGGTGATCGGTGCGCCCCGGCGAACCCTCGCCGCCGCGGACGTCACCGAGTCAGTCAGCGGTCTGATCCTCGGTCAACTCGTCACCGCCGCAGCCGTCATCCTCAGCGGCGGGGCGGCAGCAGCGGTGCTGGCACCGCGAGCTTCGCTGACCTGCTCGACACCGTCAGGCCCATGCTCACTCTTGCCGCCGCCGGGGTCATTCTCGGCACTCTGATCGCCGCCCTGGCCACTACCCCCGCACTCTTGCGCCACGAATAGCACTCGCACACCGAGCAGGGGACTGTCATGCCTGGGGCCGCGCCGTTCATCGGACGCGGTCTCACACCGCGCATCCATCGCCACGCCACGTGCATCGCGGACACCCATGGCGGGCCCCGTTCTCTACGCTGCTCTCATGGCGGCGTGTCCCGAGCTGACCAGGCCGCTCCCCCACGTGGAGTCCGGTCACGGTCTCTCCGGGGCAACCCCGGGGACGCGATACTCACCTCGGCACCACACCACAGGTGCGTCGGCACGCTCCGCGAGCCTGTGCACCCGTACGACCGGGCATCGTCGGGACACGCCGCCACCCCTACTGGCCTGCCCGTGAACACCATCCACGCCTTGGCCACCGCTCTCGCCGACGCGTTCCTTGCCGGCGCGGGCTGGCGCCGTGGCGATCTCGTCGACCAGGGTGGACTCGTCCTCGGGGTCCGGCGGCGATGGCTGTGGCCGGTCGCCGACGCGGCGCTGGTCGCCTACCTGCACCCACCCACCGACCGGCCACGCGAGCTGGCCACGTTCCTGAGCACCCTCGACCCGCTCCGCGCGGCAGTCACCGCCGCCCGCCAGCACCGGCGACCGATCGTCATCCGCGCGCGGCCCGTGACGCCGACCCGCACCGTCCGCCGACCCTGGCACACCCCTGTCATCGACACCGTCGGCGACCTGGCCGCGATGCTCGACCTGAGCATCGAACACCTCGACTGGTACGCCGACCGACGCGCCATGAACCGACGCGCCCCCGCCCACCGACTGCACCACTACCACAACCGGTGGACCGACCGGGGCCGGCTAATCGAGGCCCCCAAGTCTCGGCTTCGCGCCCTGCAACGCCGGCTCCTCGCCGAGGTCCTCGGCCCCATCCCGGTCCACCCCACCGCCCACGGCTTCGTACCCGGCCGCTCCGCACACACCTTCGCCGCCACCCACGCCGCGCAACCGGTCGTCGTCCGGATCGACCTGCTCGCCTTCTTCACCCACATCCCCGCCACCCGCGTCTACGGCCTGTTCCGCACCGCCGGCTACCCCGAACCCGTCGCCCACACCCTCACCGGACTCTGCACCACCCGCACCCCACACCCCGTCCTCCGCCGCGCACCCACCGACCTGGCGCACCGGGCGGCCCGGCTCGCCGCGCTGCGCACCGGCCACCTGCCCCAAGGCGCGCCCACCTCACCGGCACTGGCCAACCGGTGCGCCTATCGACTCGACCGACGCCTCACCGGCCTCGCCGACGCCTTCGAGATCACCTACACCCGGTACGCCGACGACCTCGCCTTCTCCGGCGACCTCACCACCCGACGCATCGACGACCTGATCGCCGCCGTCACCGACATCGCCCGCGGCGAGGGCTTCCAAGTCCACCCAGCCAAGACCCGCGTCCGTGGCCAGGCCGACCGGCAACTCCTCGCCGGACTCGTCGTCAACCACCACCCCGCCACACCCCGCGACGAGTACGACCAACTCCGCGCCATCCTCCACAACGCCGCCCGCACCGGCCTCGCCGCGCAAAACCGGACCGGCCACCCCGACTTCGCCCAGTACCTCATCGGACGAGTTACCTGGGTCGGTCATCACCACCCGGCACGCGCAGCCAAACTCGCCACGCTGCTGGCCCAAGCTCTCGCGGCACCGTAAACTGACGCGGCACGGCAACTTCACCGGATCACGGCAAGGGACGCATCGCACGACCGAAGCAGGTCCTGAGCAGGACTTACGCCCGCCCTGCTGATCTTCAGCAAGCGAGCACAGCAACACCCGCGTGCGACGCACTAATGTGAACATGGAATAGGAACCCGCAGGTCATCAGCCTATGGGTACAGATAGAGCGTCGTCTTAGGAAACCGATGCTCTATCCCCTGAGCTACGAGGGCGCGAGGGCCTAGTCTAGCGACCTGGGGGTTCACCTGGGGTGGCAGGGAGTGGCCCACGTTCACCCACGTCACCCGGACCCCTGTTCGCCCAGCCCAGGACCACAGCCCGAGTCTCCATGTGACTCCGGTTGATCTTGGCGGGCAGGGTGGATCGGCCGACGGGACTCGGTCGCGTCGGCGGAGAGCGGTCGGATTCAGGCTGCGGCGCGAATGGCTAACGCTGGCCGGACGAAGGTCTTGCGGTCACGGACAAGCGCCCAGAGGACATCGACGCGTCGTCGGGCGAGGGCGAGTATGGCTTGGCGGTGGTTCTTTCCTTCGGCGCGTTTCTTCTCGTAGTAGGCGCGCGATGTTGGGCATTCTCTGGCGGCGGTAAACGCGGCCATCCACAGAATGTGGCGCAACCTTCGGTGATAGCGGCGAGGCTGCCGATGGTTCCCGGAAACCGTGCCGGAGTCGCGGGAAACAGGTGCCAACCCCGCGTGCGCGGCCAGTTTCGCGGGGCTGTCGTACTCGGTCATGCCGGCGGTGTGCACCAGCAGTTCGGCAGTGAGCAGGGGTCCCATGCCGGGCATGCTGCTGATGATCGGCGCGAGGGAGTGCTGGTCGAGCTGCTCGGCGATGAGGTCGTCGACAGCGGCGATGCGTTGTTCGATGGCGAGGATCTCGGTGGCCATCTGCCCGACGACCACGGCGGCGGCACGTTGGCCGGGCAGGGTGACGGTCTGATGCCGGGCGGCGGCGACCATCGCCTCGGCGACCTGGACGGCGTTCTTGACGTGCCCGCGGCGGAGCAGGGTGGTGATCTGGTCGACGCCGGCGTGCCGGATCGCCGCCGGTGTCTGCCAGCAGGCCAGGACCAGCATCGGGGCTTTGCGGTTGAGTTCCACTGCTCGCTCCAGTGCCGGACTGATTCCGGTCAGTAGTTCCTGCAACCGGAACAGGGTCGCGACACGCTGACCGACGAGGTCCGCGCGGTACCCGGTCAGCACGGTCAACTCGGCGAGGAGCCGGTCGGAGGGTTCCAGGATCGGGATGTCGGGGCGCATACGGATGGTCTGTGCGATGACGACCGCGTCGCGGGCGTCGGTCTTGTTCTCTCCGGCGAACGCGGCGGCCATGTGGAACGCGACGGTGCCGGAGACGTAGCGGACTTGGACCTGGCGCCGCCACAGCAGGGTCAGCAGCAGCGCCGACAGGCCGGTGGTGACGTCGACCGCCCAGCACACCGGACGGCCGTGGGTCGAGACCTCGGCCATGACGGTGAGCAGGCGGCGGGGGCATCTCCTCCCGTGAGCCAAGCGATCTCGACGAAACACACGCAGCCATACCCACCGCCTCCTGGGCATCAGGGTCTACGGCCGCCAGGGCCGCGCCCGTTCAACTCAGCGCGCTCGCGCGGCGAGAAGTGGGTGGCACCTCGAAGCTCAGCCATGACCACGGCGGAACACACTTCAGCCATCCCCACTCCCGGCCCCGCGGGCACGGCGCCCCCGAGCCTGCCGCTGTCGCCGGCCGGCACCCCGGACAGGATGTGCGAGGAACTGGATCAAGGGTCTGGCAGCGGCGGCGTCGTGATGATCAGCACGTCTGGCCGACTCTTCTCTTACGGGAGGGTAGGTTCGGTGCCGGTGGGCCCGAGTGTGGCCGGGCGACTCCTGTGGCGGTTCTGACGAGTCCGGGCGATGAGGCCCGCAGACCGTCCAGGCCGATTGTTGCTGATCTGTGAGCATTTGCTTCCCCCGTGGTCCGGGGCGGGAGCTGTGCGCGTCCGCGAGGCGCCCGAGTGGAAATGGCTGTATGTCTTCTGTGCTGTCCGCGGCCGTCCGGCCGCGCCTGTCCCGTCCGTCCTGGCTGTCGCCGAAGGTGTTCCGCACCGAGGTCCTCGCCGGCCTGGTCGTCGCCCTCGCGTTGATCCCGGAGGCGATCTCCTTTTCGATCCTGGCGGGGGTCGACCCTCGGGTGGGACTGTTCGCCTCGTTCACCATGGCGGTCACGATCGCGATCTGCGGCGGCCGGCCCGCGATGATCTCCGCCGCGACCGGCGCCATCGCCCTGGTGGTGGCGCCGCTCGCGAAGGGGTACGGACTCGATTATCTGATCGCGGCGGTGATCCTCGGCGGCGCGATCCAGGTCCTGCTCGCGGTGCTCGGGGTGGCGAAGCTGATGCGGTTCATCCCGCGCAGTGTCATGGTCGGCTTCGTCAACGCCCTCGCGATTCTGATCTTCGCCGCCCAGGTCCCGCACCTGCTCGGCGTGCCGTGGCTGGTCTACCCGCTGGTCGCCGTCGCCCTCGCGATCATGGTTGGACTACCCCGACTCACCCGCGCGGTTCCGGCGCCGCTGGTCGCGATCGTGGCGTTGACCGCGGTCACCGTCTTCGCGAGCGTGGCGGTGCCGACCGTGGGTGACGAGGGCGCGCTGCCGGACAGTCTGCCCACTCTCGGCCTGCCGCAGATTCCGTGGACCCTGGACACCCTCACCCTGATCGCCCCCTATGCCCTGGGGATCGCGCTGGTCGGGCTGATGGAGTCGCTGATGACCGCCAAGCTGGTCGACGACATCACCGACACCCCGTCCAGCAAGACCCGCGAGTCCTGGGGCCAGGGGGTGGCCAACATCGTCACCGGGTTCTTCGGCGGGATGGGCGGCTGCGCCATGATCGGCCAGACGATGATCAACGTGAAGGCGTCCGGTGCCCGCACCCGGCTGTCGACGTTCCTGGCCGGCGTGTTCCTGCTGATCCTGGTCGTGGCGCTCGGCGACGTGGTCGCGGTGATCCCGATGGCCGCGCTGGTCGCCGTGATGATCATCGTGGCGGTGTCGACGTTCGACTGGCACTCCGTCGCCCCGGCCACGCTCAAGCGGATGCCGTACGGCGAGACGATCGTCATGCTCGCCACCGTGGGCACCACCCTGGCCACGCACAACCTGGCCGTCGGCGTCGTCGTCGGGGTGCTCACCGCCATGGTGATCTTCGCCCGGCGGGTCGCCCACCTGGTCGAGGTCACCAGCGTCCTGGACCCCGACGGCGGCACCCGCATCTACTCCGTGCACGGGGAGTTGTTCTTCGCCTCCAGCAACGATCTCGTCGGGCAGTTCGACTACGCGACCGACCCGGACAACGTGGTCATCGACATGACCCACGCCCACGTGTGGGACGCCTCCTCCGTCGCCGCCCTCGACGCCATCACCACCAAGTACGCCAGCCGGGGCAAAACCGTCGAGATCATCGAACTCAACAAGCCCAGCGCCCGCATCCACGACACCCTCGCCGGGCAACTCGGCGTCGGCCACTGATGGCCGCCGCCACCAGCCGCGACACCGGGCCGGAGCAGCACGCCTCCGGCCCGGCCACCGGCCGCCTCATGCAGATCGGCGAAGCCGCCGAACGGGTCGGACTCAGCATCCGCACCATCCGCCACTACGAAGAAGCCGGCCTGACCGTGCCCTCCGCCCGCAGCGAGGGCGGCTTCCGCCTCTACACCGAACCCGACCTCGACCGCCTCGCCGTCGTCAAACGCATGAAGCCCCTCGGGTTCACCCTCGACGAGATGCGTGACCTGCTCGCCGTCCTCGACGCCCTCGACACCGCCACCGGCACCGACCGCGCCGAACTGCTCGACCGACTCGGCATGTTCCACACCGCCGCCACCACCCGCGTCACCGCCCTGCGCGACCAACTCGCCATGGCCGAAGGCTTCGCCGACACCCTCCGCGGCAAACTCGACCACCACGGCGGCCCGGCGGGCTGACCACCGCCCCGGCCGACCACTCCTGAGCCGCGGTCCCGCGGTTCGGGGTCATCGGTCGGCGTCGGCGACCGTGCTGAGGCCGGGGTGGGCGGCGGTACGTGTCATGACCGCAATCAGCACGGTCGCCACCGCTACGTGCAGGGCACCGAGGATGACCCGGGTCGCGACGTCCATACCGGAGGTCGCGAGCGGCGCGAAGGACACCAGCAGGACCCCGAGCGCGGTGATTGTCCAGACGAGCCGGGCGGACCGGGGCAGCACCCGCTCCAAGAGTGCGAGCAGCGCCCAGCCGGCCAGGGCGGCGGCAAGAGCGACGATCACGACGGGAGCGAGACCGATCTCCAGTCTTTCCCGCCCGGGTGGCCCACCGGTGACGGTGAGGCGGTGCCCCAGCAGCGGGACGGCAACCATCCAGAGGGCGGCGGCCACGCCAACGGCCCCGACAACACCCCAGATCCGGCGGCTGCGGTTCATGTGGCAGCCGACGCCGGACCCACCACACCGTGCAGGAACACGTCAACCAGCGTCTCGACCGGAGTCTCCGCACTGCCGTGCCCTCCTCGACGGCCCAGGAGGATGCCGACGGCGAGCTGCTCGACCGGCAGTCGCAGCGCGATCGTCTACGACCGGACGAAAACGGTCGTGCGCCGGCACGTCGCCCCCGGACAGGCGGTGCCACTGCACCCGGAGGCGGTGGCGTTCGCCGGGCACTACGACTTCGACATCGACGTCCTCGCCGCCTACCGCCCCACCGGCAAGGGCCGGGTCGAGCGGCAGGTCACCATCGTCCGCGACCACGTCCTGGCCGGCCGGGGCTTCTCCTCCCTCGCCGACCTGGATGCCGCCTTCATGGCGTGGGTGCCGATGCGCCGGGCTCGGACCCACCGCACCCATGGCGAGGTCATCGGCGTCCGCGCCGCCCGCGACCACGCCGCCCTGCGGCCGTTGCCGGCTCGGCCATATGTGGTCGCCGTCCGGCATCTGCGGCATGTCGGCAAGGACTGCCTGGTCGCCTACGACGCGAACCTCTACTCCGTCCCCGCCCGCAGGGCCCGGCACCGGCAACTGGTCGAGGTCCGGGCCTCGACCACCACCGGCGACACCCCACCCCAGCGCACCCGCCCCGCACCCGGCGGCGGTCCGCTGCAGGCGCTGCTGAACCGGGCCGCCGCGGCTCAGGTCGTCGTCGACCGGCGGCCGCTGTCGGTCTATGACCAGATCGCCGGCACCGCACCGTTCACCACCGCATGCAGCTATCCGAAGGGCCCGACCTCGTGAGTGACCTCGTCGCCGACCGCATCCGGGCAACCGCCACCCGCCTCGGCCTGCCGCACTTGGCCCGCACCCTGGCGGACCTCACTGCCCGCGCCGACACCGAGGCTATGGGCTACCTGGACTTCCTCGACCTGGTCCTCGAAGAAGAGCAGGCCGTCCGCGACGAGCGTCGCTTCCGCTCAGCGTTGCGCCTGTCGAAGCTGCCGCATCACAAGACCCTCGAGGAATACGACTTCGCCTTCCAACCTGAGCTGGACCCGCGCAAGATCCGAGACCTGGCCACCCTCGCGTTCGTGCAGGCCAAAGCCAAACGTCGCCCTGCTCGGCCCACCCGGCGTCGGCGAGACCCACATCGCCGTCGCCCTCGCGGTCGCCGCCTGCCGAGCCGGG
Organism: Micromonospora orduensis; assembly: GCF_006228125.1. GTDB lineage: Bacteria > Actinomycetota > Actinomycetes > Mycobacteriales > Micromonosporaceae > Micromonospora > Micromonospora orduensis. The sequence goes on from NZ_VDFY01000230.1 coordinate 63,424, forward strand.
TTCACCGTCTACTTCACCAGCCTCGACGACATGGTCCGCCACCTCACCGCCGCCGACGACATCGGACGCCTGGCCCGCAAGCTGCACACCTACCTACGCCCCAACGTCCTGGTCATCGACGAGGTCGGCTACCAACCCCTCGAACGCGCCCAGGCCAACCTCGTCTTTCAGGTCATCTCCAAGCGATACGAGAAGGGCTCCACCCTGCTCACCTCGAACAAGAGCTTCGGCGAATGGGGCCAAGTCTTCGGCGACGAAGTCCTCGACACCGCCATCCTTGACCGCCTCCTGCACCACTGCGACGTCGTCGCCATCAACGGACCCAGCTACCGGCTCAAGAACCGCCTCACCGCCATCGACGGCCAAGCCAACGTCGCCTGACATCGATCCACTTATTCGCCATTCCACCAGCTACCCGGCCTCGCGCAGGCCACGCGCTTCGAGATGCTCCTCAATCCCCGCCGTCATTCGCGTGAACTCCGCAGCCAAGTCGACGCCGTATCGGTCAGCAAGAACCAAGACCGACCAGAGACAGTCAGCCAGCTCATGACCGAGCCGCTCACGAGCGTCAGTGATCTCACGGCGCCCGTCGACAGCCATCACGAGCTTCGCAAGATCCCCAACGTCACCGACAAACCCCAACGCAAGATCGCCGGTGCTCCACGCCCCACGACCCACCGCAACGTTGTGACGGTCATACAACTCAGCGATCGCAACCGCTCTCAACCTCAAGCTCTCAAGATCCATAACCGCAACCTACAGCGGCAGTTGCACCTGATCCCGTTCATTCGTACCTACCTGGACCCCTCAACCCGTACGCCGGCAGCGACTGACGGCGACGCCCGCCATAACCGGGGCGGGTCGCCGGTAACCATGGCGCAAGTAGGCCCGGCGTGATCGGGGTGATCACGCGCGCGCTACTCCACGTCGGGTTCTGGCAGGGCGCGCAGCCCCGGAATGGGAGAAAAGACGATCCAAACCACGCCTAGAAGCGCACCAAAAACCGCAATCCAAACAGCGGGCTCCAACCCTATCGTGGCTCCGAGAGCACCGCCGATCAGGGCTCCGATCGGACGGATGCCGTAGTTGACGGTACGTCTCGCGCCCTGCATGCGCGCCAACATCGACTTCGGCGTGGCGGCAGTCTGGACCGCCCCTGCATTGATGTCGAGCATCACGAGACCCATCCCGGAGACGAACTCGGCGGCGAACAGCATCGCCAGCACGACGAGATCAGGGCCAGTTGCAAAGGGTACCAGGATCAGCGGCGCGGGAAATATGATGTAAGCGGCCAGGAGCGTCGGGCCGATACCGAACCGGCGGGTCACTCGCCCTGTGATGACGGCACCGAGCAGCCCTCCGGTGGCACCTAGACCGAGGACGATTCCGAGCGTTCCAGCGCCGACTTCCAGCTCGGTAGTGGCGTAGAGGATGAACAGTGCTTCGAACATGTAGTTGAAGAGGTTGAGCGTAGTGCTTGCCAAAAGAATGGACCGGAGAGTCATTGAGCGTGCGAGATACCGCAATCCGGCGATAGCGTTACTCAGCCCGCCCTTCTGGGTGGACGGCGAATGCTCGACTGCTTTGGTCCGGGCAAGCAGAAGTGCTGAGAAGAGATACGATGATGCGTCCACGACAACCGCGACCGGCGCGCTCAATAACTGCACGAGAATTCCGCCGACGCTGGGCCCGGCCACCGACGACACAGCTTGGGAGCCATTGATCAGGGCGCTTGCCTCGAGGTAGTCATCTCGGGCCACCAGCGCGACGAACAGGCTGCTGTAGGCGACCTGGAAAACCACCGACAGGGTGCCGACGGCAAACGCGACTGCATACAAGTGCGGCAAGGTCAGTGTATGCGTGAACCACAGCAACGGGACGGCAGCGAGTAAGAGCGCGCGGCCGACATCGGCAGCGATCATGATACGGCGCTTGTGCGGGTAGCGATCCACCCACGCGCCGGCAATCACGGAGAACAGCAGGTTCGGGGCGAGCCCGGCGGCTGTCAGATAACCCATCTGCGCCGGCCCGGCACCGGTGGCCAACACGGCAAGTAGTGGGATGGCCAAGGTGGACACCTGATCACCGAACAGCGACACCGCCTGAGCCGACCAGTAGCGACGGAACGCCGTCTGACGCATCAGCCTCGGTAGCCAGCGCTGGCGGCCAGGCCGGGTCGCATCCGGGATGGCGGTGAGGTCAGGCACGGCATGCCTTTCCATCGCTGATGGTCGCCGCGATGCCCATGCTCACCCACTGCACAGGGCTGGCGCCAATGGACCGAGCGGTAGGGAGGTCGTGCCGAGTCAAGAAGTCTCCATCTCGCAATTTCCGTTGTCGACTAGGCCAACGTCGCCGAAGTGGCATGCAAGACATCGCTGCCGTTCCCCATTACCGCGTTCCATTCAATCGGCTCGTCCCCCATGTGGCGATGCAGGCCTCGGCGTAGCTTGGCATCGAATGCGTCATTCCATTCGATGGCCACCGCGAGATCCGTTGCTGCGCGTCAACGCCATGAGATCGCTCGACCAACCAGCCTTCGGCTTTCTGCTAACACCGAAAGGAAGGGGTCGAATCGCTCTCGCCATATTTGTGGCGGCATCGATATCAGCCCGATCCCCTTCCCCGAAGCAGGAACCCAAATGGACTCATCCACAGCGGATGCATATAAGCTTGAGGCTTGGTGAGATTAAGCTCACTGCGCGACCTCATGCGATGCTAACCCTCGAGGAAGCGAATAGCAACCACGGTCGATCGAGGCGTTGAGGCGTCACCGCGCCTTTCCGGCCGACGTTGCAGTTCACGCTGCTGGACACGGGCCTAAAGGATCGGTCAGCCCCATTTCTGCAGGTCGGTGGGTTGGGCGTCGGCGGCGGGCAGTGGTGTGACCCGATGGGCGGTCTCGCGGCCGGTTCCTGCCGTTGATGGTGCGGGTGATCCCGGTGGCTCTCCAGGGGATACCGGCTCCCACCGAGGGTTACGGGGTCCGCGACCAGGGTCAGGGCTTCGGGGAGTCCTCGGTGCTCTGCGGCGTGAAGATAGCCATGACCATCGTAAGGCTTCACTGGCTTGAGCTGCCTCCACAAGGGTCGTCCGCTGCACGACGCTCCCGTTCAACCGGGCCAAATCGGGAGAACGCAACAGCTCTGGTACTGCGTAGGGTTGGTCCGGCGTCTCGTCCCTCGAAGGCCCCCCGAACGCAGCCGGACGGGTACTCTTCGGACGATCAGCACGACGGTGAGTGCGACCCGGGCGGGCGCAGTCACGTGCACCGGGCGGCATTGAGGAGCGGCGCATCGTGGAACCCCCGTATGAGACGTTGGACGGGGTGCTGCGCCGCGGCGCTGCCGCATGGCCGGACCGCCCGGCCCTGATCGGAGAGGCCATCCGACTCTCGTACGCCGAGCTCGACGCCCGAGTCGGCGCGCTCGCCTCGGCGCTGTTGGAGGCAGGGCTGGAGCCCGGCGACCGCGCGGCCGTCATGGCGGACGGTACTGCCGGGGCGGTGCTCGCGCTGGCCGCAACGATGCGCGTCGGTGCCTGCGCGGTTCCGATCGACGCGGCCCACCCCGATGCCCGACGTGCCGAAGCAATGCGCGATGCCGGATGCCGGATGGTGGTTTCTCCCGGCCTCGTCGCCACGACCGTAGCCACGCCTGCCGGAGCAGGGCCGGACACTCCGGCATACGCGATCTACACATCCGGGTCGGCCGGTCGCCCCAAGGCCGTCGCCGTCGGGCACGCCGCGGCGGTCCGGCATGCCGCCGCGGCCGCCGAGTGCTTCGGGCTGACGCCGGATGACCGGGTCCTGCAGTTCGCGTCGCTCAGCTTCGACGTCGCTCAGGAGGAGATCTGGCCCACCTGGTCGGCCGGGGGCACGGTGGTGACACGGCCACGTGAGGTACTCCATGCCGCGGCGCTCGGCCGGCTGGTCGCGGAGTACGGCCTCACTGTCCTCCAGCTGCCAACTGCGTACTGGCGCGCGCTCCTGGCGGATGCGGCGCTGATCCATCCCTCCGACCTTCGGACACTGCGGTTGGTGGTGATCGGCGGGGAAGCCGCGTCGCTTGCCGATGTCCATCGGTGGCGCGACAGCCCGTTCCGCGACATTGACCTGGTCAACGGCTACGGGCCGACGGAGTGCGTGGTGACGGCGACGGCGTTCCGGCTCACGGGGACTGATCCATTGCCGGTCACCGGCGGTGGCCTGCCGATCGGTTCGGCACTGCCGGGCCGTCGGCTGTGGATCCTGGACGACGCCGGTCACCCAGTGGTCCCGGGAGCGGCCGGTGAGCTGTACGTCGGCGGCATCCTCGCCGACGGCTACCTCAACCAGCCGGAGCTGACCGCGGACCGCTTCCGCGAGATCGAGATCGACGGTGAGCGGCACCGTACGTACCGGACCGGTGACCTCGTTCGCGAGTGTGAGCCCGGCGTCCTCGAATTCCTCGGTCGGCTGGACAACCAGATCAAGGTGCGCGGCTATCGCGTCGAACTGGAGGAGATCGACGCGGTCCTGCGGGACTGCCCCGGTGTCCAGGACGTCGCCACCGTGCTGATACCGGCACCCTCCGGCGAGTCGATGCTGGCCACGCTGATCGTCGGGGACGCCGCATCGGTGACCCGCGAGGCGTCCCGTCGCCTGCCGGCGTACATGATGCCCGCGGCGACCGTCACCGCCGAGCGACTGCCGCTCACCACCGCCGGAAAGGTCGACCGCCCCGCTGTTCAGGCCCTCCTGGTCAAGGCCCTGGCTACGAGGCGGTCGTCGCGAGTGGGAAGCCCGGCCTGATGCAGCTACGGGGAACGTGCCAGGGCTGCCGTGGCTGGACAACCATCACCGCCTGACCATCACCGCCGGCAACACCTCTCAGCCCGTCCCTGGGTGGACACGGGACGGGCATCAACCGGAAGGGAAGGAATTGTTCAGACACCGTTCGGCAAAGCTTGCCGTCACTGTTGAGCCATCCGACGACTTCATGCGCACCCCGCGCCCGGCCCAGAGGGCATGGTGGCTGCAGCGGGCCGGGGAGGAACTGGTCGACGATCTCACCCATCTCGACGAACTCGGTACGGCGCTGGTTACCGGCTCCGATCGTCCGGAAATCACCGGCGGATGGCAGGACAGCGACGCCCACTATGCGGCCGACGAGTTGATAATCGAAGGCCAGCAGGTGATGCAAGACTGGGAAGCACCACTGATGCGCGCCATGGCGGCCAAGGTCGCGGCAACCGGTGGCGACATCCTTGAAATCGGCTTCGGGATGGGAATCTCGGCCACATACATGCTGGATGCCGGCATCCGCTCCTATACGGTCCTGGAGGCCAACGAGGACGTCGCCCAAGCGTTCGCGGGTTGGCGCAAAGGTTTTCCGGGAACAGACACGAAGCTGATACCCGGCCCCTGGCAGGAGACACTGCCGACGCTCGGCCTCTACGACGGGATCTTCTTCGACACCTACCCGGCCGATGAGAACGAGTACCGGGAATATGTTGTCGAAGACGTCACCTTCGCCGCTCACTTCTTCCCGCACGCGGCGGCTCACCTACGACCGGGTGGCGTGTTCAGCTACTACAGCAATGAAATCGATTCGCTAAGTCGACGGCATCAACGGCGGCTTCTCGAGCACTTCAGCGGCTTTTCCGTCGAAGTCGTACGCGGCCTTGTTCCACCCGATGACTGCAACTACTGGTGGAGCAGCTCAATGGCGGTCGTGCAGGCGATCAAATAATCCAGCCGAAAGCCAGCGGAACCTGCGCTGACAGTAGCGGGGCTGCGCGGAAGCGCACCTCAGGGCTGTGCGGCCTGGCGGAACCCTTGACATCTGGTCCGTAGACTGCCCTGCGGCGTTGCGTGGGCGGCCACGACCTCGGGTCTCGGGCTGTGGTGCCGTAGCGTGGGTCGCGGGAACGGTGCCGGAGGGTCACCGCCGTTACCTTCGGGAACGGTCGACATCATGCTGGGTCGCCCGTCGTCGTCGGCTTCCGACCGACTCCGACCAGTGCTTCCCTCGGCATGGCCGCCGTCCAGGCGCCCTGCGCGGCGTCGTAGCCGACTCGCACCTCGCGGCGTGCCGGTTCCCATCCGTCGTACCGGAAGGTGTCGCAGGCCAGCTCGAATGCCCGTCGAGGGCCGTGCTCCGGCCCGTACTCGTCCACCAGCCCGACGAGGCCGTACATGTTGACGAGATAACGGCCCAACTCGAGTTCCGCCTGCTCCTTGGTCGGGCCCGAGACCACGAACGAGTCGTCCATGGACAACAGCTGCACGTCGCCGAAGCCGGCCGAGCACAGGTAGGACTCGGTCTCCTCGCGATCGAAGTGGCGGTGGTCGTGGCCGGTCGCCGAGTAGACGTCGACCACCTTGCTGAACCAGGTGTCCACCGGCGAGCCCGTCGGGAAGTCGTGCAGCACGAAGACGCCCCCGGGTTCGATGACCCGGAACGCCTCGTCGGCCACGCGCTGCCGGTCGGCGACCGGGATGTGGTGGGTGCCGTAGGCGAGCAGCACCCCACCGACCGACGCGTCGTGGAAGAGCAGCTTCTCGGCTCGTTGGCGGAGAGCCCCGATGCCCTGATCCCAGGCGGCCTCCACCATGAACGGCGACGCGTCACAGGTGATGACCAGCGGCCTGTCCTTGCCGAGCAGCGACATGACCCGGTCGATGAGCCCGTCGCCGCCCAGCAGATCGAGCACGATGTCGGACTCGGCCCGGCTGTGGGCGGTCAGGATGTCGGTCAACTGGTCGATGCCGTGCATCCGGGTACGGATGGACTGCTGCGCGAGGACATAGCTCTCCCCGCGCCCTCCTTCGGCTGAGGTGCCGAAGTCGTCGCCACTGTCGGCGGCCTCCACCGCCGTTCGCTGCTGCTCCGCGACCCGAGCCGGGTCGACGCGGTCGCGCAACTGCGGATACTTCTGAACAAGCGCCTGGACCTGTCCGTCGATGTCCCAACCGTTCACAGTTCTCACAATCCCTCTCCCCATTTTTGGGGCTCTCTCACGGCATGGTGGAGCCGCTGGCACCTGTGGATGCCGGGTGTACGTGACAGGTTCCGAAAGGCGTGGACGGAACCCTCATGAGTAGCCGATCGCCGGGAAGACCAGGTCCAGATAGCGTTCGCCGCGGTCAGGAAGCAGAGTGACGACGCGGGCACGCGCGGGCAGCAACGGCAGGAGCCGGTAGGTGGCGGCGATCACGGCACCGGAGGAAGCGCCGGCCAGGATTCCCTCCCTCGTCAGGAGGTCGTGGCAGGCGGCTATGCAGTCCGGCTCGGTCACGTGCACGACCCGGTCGATCAGGCCCATGTCGATCAACTCCGGACGGCGACTGGCGCCGATGCCGGGCAGCCGCCGGGGACCGGGCGGTCCGCCGAAGATCACCGAGCCGACGCTGTCGACGCCGACAACGATCAGGTCCGGGTACTCCCTACGCATCCGGCGGGCTGTGCCCACGATCGTGCCGCCCGTGCTGACCGCGACGACCAGGACATCCGGTGCCCCCTCGAGGTCATCGATGATCTCCTCGGCGGTCTGCAGGTAGTGCGCGGCCTGATTGAGCTCGTTCGCGTACTGGTTGATCCAGAACGCGTCCGGATCGCCGGCGACGATCTCGGCGACCCGGCTGATCCGAGAGTTGAGATAGCCACCGGCCGAGTCCTGCGTGGTCACCATGTCGATGCCTGCGCCGAGATTGCGGAGGATCGCCAGGTTCGCGGGCGAGATGTTGGGATCGATCACGGCCGTGAAGTTGATGTTGTAGATCCTCGACACCATCGCCAGCGCGATGCCGAAATTTCCTGACGTGCTCTCCACCAGCTTCGTTCGGCTGGTGATGACCCCGCTGCGAAGACCCTGTTCGATGATGTGTTTCGCCGGCCGGTCCTTGATGCTCCCGCCGGGGTTCAGGAACTCCAGCTTCGCGAGAACCTCGACATCGCCGGTGGGGAACAGCCGGCTCAGACGTACGACGGGTGTCCGGCCGATGCAGTCAAGGATTGAATCGTGGATCATCGAACTGCCTTTCAAGGTCGAGCGGATCTCTGCCTCCTATTTCTCCGTGCCCGTCAGCAGGTTCACCTCGTCGTCCGCTGTCGACGAATGCCTGGTGCGGCGGTGAGCAACTCCTCGAGATCACCCAATCCGTACCAGGGGCGAGCGGCGGTCAGTGTCCGGCCCCCGATGACGACTTCGGGGGGCGCACCCGGGTCACCGAGCCCGGTCAGCACCAACCGCGCCTCGGAGAAGTCCGCGTGGAAGGTTGCCGGGGTCGGCGTGATCACGCAGTTCACGTTCACCGCCGCGGCCCCCAGCAATCCGCCGCGGGTGTTCTCGACGACCAGGCAGTCACTCGGATCGGCCCCGGCCGACGTCACGGCCAGGGCGAACAGCCCGGGCATCCGCTCCTCGGCCGGCATCTCGGCACCGGAGACCACCACGATGTCGGCCATCATGTCCGGGTCGAACGCGAACGCCATCACGAGATCCATCGAGGAACGCGGCTGCCCCGAGGCGACCACGACACGCCACCCCTCAGCCAGCGCCTCCCGAGCGACCCGGCGGACCCCGGTGCGAGCGCGGGAACCACGGGTTCGGGCCATGTCCAGGCAGAGTTCGGTCCGGCGCCGATGCCACCCGGCGACCCGTTCCGGCCAGCGACCGTCATCGACCGGCTCCCCGAGCGCAGCCCGGAACAGAGGATTGTCCCGAAGCATCAGGAGATACTCGTGGTCACTCGCCGCTCCCAGTTCCGCCTGGCAGGCGGTGGCGGAGATTCCCCAGTCGATTCCCTCCTCCTGCCACACCCGGTTGAGCGCGAGCCTCCTCCATTCGACCTCGTGGTCGACCAGGACTCCGTCACACCCGAAAATCAGTGCTTTCATCACACGCCGGCCCATCTTCTCGAATCAGTGGTGCATCAGCTCTCCGTCGGTGGTCCCGAGCCGTCCGGAGCGCTGTGCCGCTGCATGTCGAAGAAGAACCGGTCGACCGTGAGGGCCTCCCCGCGCTCGCGGGCCACGCGGAACACGTGATCGCCGACGACCAGGTCCAGCACCCCCAGCCCGAACGGGGAGAACACCACCGGCCGGTCGACCGGAATCGTGAATCGATCGGTGAGCAGGTCGTACAGCGTGGCGGCGGCCGGATCGACGCCCTCGTGTGCCTGCTGGGCCAGGTGCAACGACGTGTTCGCCTGCAGCACATGGTTGCGGTCGTCCACCACGTTGACCACCGAGTCGATCACGTCGACCGCGAGGTCCCGCAGGGATACGTGCAGCACCAGTGGGTTGTGTTCGAGCCACCGTCCCGCACCGACATGCGGCGCGGAGGCTGTGGTGGCGAAGACGACCACGTCGCTGTTCTCCAGAAGTTCTTCCGCACTCCTGTGGACGACGATCGGCGCCCCGGGATGCGCGCCCCGCAGATAGCCGGCGAACCCACTGGCTGAACTCGCCACCAGGTCGAACACACCGATCTCGTCCAGTTCCCAGCCCAGGGCGCGCAGGTAACGGTCGATGTAGCGGGCGATCAGTCCGGTGCCGACAAAACCGACGCGCCGGGGGGTGGTCCTTCGCTGGCCGGTCATCGCCCGCATGGCCACCGCCGCCGAGGCGGCCGTGCGGGCCGCGCTGACGATGGAACCTTCCAGGCAGGCGTACGGGAAACCGGTCCTCGGGTCGTTGAGGATCAGCACCGCCGAGGCCCGCGGAAGCCCCGCGGCCAGATTCGCCGGGAAGCTGGAGATCCACTTGATCCCGTCCACGCCGACCGGGTCGCTGACGGACGCGGGCAGCGCGATGATGCGAGCGTCGGGGCGGTCCGGGAACCGGAGGAAGTACGAGGGCGGATTGACCGTCGAACCCGCGCCGTGCAACAGGTACGCCTGCTCCACCAGATCGATGAGTTCGCGCTCGTCGCCCTGCAGGGCCTGGTGAACGGCCGCACCGGGCACGACGGCGAATTGCGGCACATCTCGCTGATCGGTCACGATGCCGTCATCGTCCGTCCGCGGCGGCGGCGGTCCGGTCTCGGAGGCTCTTGGGACGCATGTCCGTCCAGAGTTCCTCGATCCGCTTCAGGCAACCCTCGCGGCTGTCCGGTTCGCCGACCGCTCGCCAGCCGGCCGGGACCGGCCGCTCCGCGGCCCAGATCGAGTACTGCTCTTCATCGTTGATCACAACCAGCCACCTGTCGGTGACATCGGCGTTCGTCACAGTCGGACCTCCAGTTCACCTTGATCGGTATGCGGGATCTCCGCGTCGGCCAGGAAGCTCAGGGCGGCGTGCGCGAGAACGTCTGTGACGTCCACGACGGGGACGCCGACGTCGACCGCGGGAGCGATCACGGACAGCTCGGTGCAGCCCAGCACCACGCAGTCCGCGTCGGGATGGGCGCTCAGCAGTGCTCGTACGCACCGGGTGAACTCGGCACGGGTCGGATCGGCCGGTTCTCCTCGCTTGACCCGGTAGATGAAGTCGGTGACCTGCCGCTGCCCGTGCTCATCGGGGTACGTCGCCCTGGTGGCCGGGGCGAGGAGCGGTTCGAAGCTCCTCAGCGTCGCGGTCGCCTCGGTGGCCAGTATCAGCGGCCGGGAGAGGCCCCGGCGCTCCAGATGCGCGGCGGCCTCCAGCAGCAGATCCACGATCGGGACCCGGGACTCACGCAACAGCTCGGCGCGATAGATGTGCGTGGTGGCCGACGGAATGGCGATCAGGTCGGCTCCTGCCACACACAGCTTGCGAACCGCCTCCCGCAGTGCGGGCAGCGGACTCGGTCCGCCGGCCAGCTGATGGTCGATCCGGCTGGGGATCCGTTCCGCGACCAGGACGACGGCTGTGTAGTCCTCGTCGGTCACCGCCGGGCACAGGTCGAGGATCCGCCGGTAGAAGTGCGCCGCCGCGTACGGCCCGACACCGCCGACAATGCCGATCCGGCTCATGCGTCGCCCCCCGAGGTCGTGCCGCGGGCGGCGGCAAGAGCGGTGTCTACGGCGTCGCGCAGCCGAGCGGCCACCGTGGCCACGTTCGTCTCGGTGAAGAGGTCGTGATGATTGCCGGGCAGGAGACTCACGTGTGTCTCGCCGCGGGTCAACGTCCGCCAACTCTCGGCTCTGACCACCGGACGGGAGAGCGTGGGATGCTGCTCCGTCGCTTTGAACAACCAGATGTCCGCCTCGACCTCGGCCGGTCGGAAGCGATCGGCCGCGTGACCGTTGGCGGTGAAGACGTCGTACATCCGGCGTAGCGTCGGAGTCTGGACACCGGCCGGCAGTTGCCCCCGGTCGACGAGATACCGGGTCAGTCGGGCGAGGACGGTCTCGACATCGGCCTCTCCGGCACCCGCGTCGGCGGGGATCTCCGCCTCGCCCATTCCATAGGACAGCGAGAACCTCTCCAGATCCGGCACGTCGTCGAACCGGTCCTCGGTGGAGTCCACGCCGAAGGCACGGGCGTCGATCACGCCCACGAACGCCACGTCCTCGCCGGCCCTCTCCAGCAGCCGGGTCATCTCCAGGGCCACGTTGCCACCGAACGACCAGCCGGCGAGCAGGTACGGCCCGCGCGGCGCCAGTGCCCTGACCTCGGACAGGTATCGCTCGGCCATGGCGGTGATGTCGGTCAGCGGAGCGTCGTCCGTGTTGTACCCGACGGCCTCGATCCCGTAGACCGGCCTCCACGCTCCCCACTGGCGGGCGAGCGCGAAGTAGCCGCACGCGTCGCCGGACTGTGGGTGTACCAGGAACAGCGGAGTGCCGGCGAGGTCGGGTGCGGTCAACAGCACGGCCAACCGGTTCTGGACGGGTCGCCCGGCCCGCACGGCCAACGCCTCGATCGTGCGGTGTTGGAAGATCGCGTTCAACGGCAGGTCGACGCCCAGCTCCGCACCGAGTGCGCCGATCAGTTCCACCGCCTTCAGCGAGTGGCCACCGAGTTCGAAGAAGTCCTGCCGTACCCCGATCGGGCTGCGCCCGAGGACCCGCTCCCACACGGTCACCATGCGCAGCTCGGTGCTGTCCCGTGGTTCGAGCACCTCCGCCCGGGTGTCGAGCGGTGGCGGAGTCCGCCGCACGAGTTCGGTCCGGTCGACCTTGCCGTGCGGTGTCCGCGGTAGTTCCGCTGCTTCTACGAACCGTGACGGGTGATAGGCCTGGGGCAGGGTGTCGACCACCGCGGCACGGAGTGCGGCGGCGTCGAAGGGGTCGGCTACGACGTGGGCCACCAGTTCGACCCCGTCCTTCTCGCCGACGACGACCACGGCGGCGGCGCGTACCGCCGGCACAGCCAGCAACGCCGACTCGATCTCACCGGGCTCGATCCGAACCCCGCGGACCTTGACCTGGTGGTCCAACCTGCCCAGGTACCGGACCTCGCCGCTGTGGTCGATACGCGCCAGATCCCCGGTTCGATAGAGACGCTGCCCCGGATGGAACTCGTCCGGCACGAAGCGGCTCGCGGTGAGTGCGGGGGCGTCCAGGTAGCCGGCCGAGACACGTGGACCACCGATCGCGAGTTCACCGACCGCCCCACGTGGCAGCAACCGTCCTCGGGAATCGAGGATGTACACCCAGGCATCGGGCAACGGCCTGCCGGCGGGTATGTGCCCGGTCCGCAGGTCGGCCCCGCTGACCCGGTGGAAGGTGGTGGTCATGGCGCATTCGGTGGGTCCGTACTGGTTCACGACCTCGACGTGGTCGCCCAGGTCGAGAGCCGCCGCCGCCACCGTCGCCGGCAACTCCTCACCGCTGCTGAGGATCAGCCGGAGCCCGGGGCGACGGGTCCCCTGTCCGACCTCCCTGACCAGCGCACCCAGCATCGACGGCACCACGGCCAGCAACGCGGTGATGTGGTGGTCCGCCAGTGCCCTCGCGATGGCGCGTTGGTCGCGAGCCTCCTCGTCGGACAACAGGACGAGGCGGCCACCGGCCGCGAGAGTGCCCAGGATCTCGCGCACGCTGGCGTCGAACGACAGTGCCGCCAGTTGCAGCACCACATCGTCGGGGCCGAGCCGGTACTCCCTGATCATGTGCCGCAGGTAGCCGGCCGCGGCGCCATGCGTGGTGGACACGGCCTTGGGCGTCCCGGTGGATCCCGACGTGTGGGTGACGTACGCGATGTCGTAGGGGGCAGGTCCACAGGTGGTCGGATCTGCCGGGCGGGCGTCGTGGGGACGGATGATCCGCACGTCTTCGGGCAGGGCCGGATCGCCGACCGGCCGGTCGGTGACGACCAGCGGCAGACCGGCGGTCAGGCGACGAAGCCGAGCGGGCGGTTGGAGGGGGTCCAGGGTCAACAGCGTGGCCCCGGTACGCATGACGGCCAGCATGGCCACGACGAGCGCCGCCGACCTGGGCAGCAGCACACCGACGAGTACGCCGCGACCAGCGCCTTCCTCGTGCAACCGGGCGGCGAGGGCAATCGCCTGACCACGCAGTTGGTCGCCGGTCAGGGTGATGCCACCGGCGGTCAAGGTCGGCGAATCTGGTCGAATACCGGCGTCGACCAGCTCGGGCAACGTGGTGTCGGGCTCGGTCCACTCCGCGAGGCGCGCCTCCTGTCGGGACGGCAGGGGCGGCAGCACCTCGTCCGCTCCGGCGAGCGGCAATGATCCGAGCGCCACGTTCGGCGTGACGACGACGGCGGACAGAACCCGACGAAATACCGACACCACCACCGCGGCCGTCGCCGGATCGTAGAGGCGCGTGGCGTACTGCAGGGATCCGGCGATGCCGCCCGCCTGCCGCGACAGCGACATGCTGAGGTCGACCTTGACACTGACCCGGCTGGTGTCCAGTTCCTCGGCGGTCACGCCGGGCAGGTCGATCGAGTTCGCGCTGCCGACGTCGAGTGCGAACTGGATGCCGAACAGCGGGTGCCGAGCCAGGTCGCGTTGTGGATCGAGCTGCTCCACGAGCCGCTCGAACGGCAACTGCTGGTGGTCGTGCGCGTCCGCGATGTCCAGGTGCAACGTGGCCAGCAGGTCGGTGAACCGGTGGCTGGCGCCGACATCGATACGCAGGACGATGCTGTTCAGCAACGGGCCGACGAGCTCGGCGAACTCGGGTCGGCTGCGCCCGGCGCCGGCGATCGGCGTGCCCAGAACGACATCGGTGGTGCCGGACAGCAGCCCGACGGTCACCGCGAACGCCCCCAGCAGGACGCCGAACGGCGTCGTTCCGCTTTCCCGGGCCAACTCGTCGACCGCCCTGGACGTCGCGGCGTCCAGCTCGAACCTGTGCTCTGCGCCGTCCTCCACGAAGACCGTCGGTCGCGGGCGGTCGGGGAGGATCTCGGTTGCCGAGGCGGCCGCCAGACGCTGCCGCCAGTAGGCCACGTCCCGTCCGTCATCGGGACGCGAACGCTCCCAGCGGGCGTAGTCGGCGAACTGGACCGACGCCCGCCCTGCCGGCGTGTCACCGGCGGCCAGTGCCCGGTAGGCCGCGCTGAACTCCCGCCACAGGATGGACATGGAGGACCCGTCCACCAGGCTGTGGTGGAGCACGAACGCCAACACGTAGTCCTCGCCGGAACGTCCCAACCTGGCTCGGACCAGTGGCCCCTCGGCCAGGTCGAAGGGCTCGGCGGCGCACCTGTCGGCGAAGGCGACCGGAGTGTCGTCGCCCAGTTCCACAACCTCCTGCCACAGCGGAAGGACCGGACCGACCACCTGCCCGGAGCCGTCGCCGAAGCGGGTACGCAGGATGTCGTGCCGCGCCACGACCGACAGCAGGGCATCGTGCACCAGCACGGGGTCGACCGCGCCACGCAGGATGATCGTCGCGTTGACATGGAAGTCGGTACGTGACGTCCGCAACTGCTCGAGGAACCAGAAACGCTGCTGTGTCGAGGACAGCGGGGCAGCGCCGTCGACAGCCGGCCCGGCTGGCGCCGGTCCGGTCGAAGCTGTGTGGTCACCGATGAAGTCGCACAGCGCACCTACCGTCGGGTGGGCGAACAGCTGCCGCATCGGGATGTCGACGCCGAGCTGTGCGCGCACCGCGGCCACGAGCCGGGCGGCCAGCAGCGAATGGCCGCCCAGGGCGAAGAAGTCGTCGTCCAGGCCTATTCCGTCGAGCTTCAGCACACTCGACCAGATCGCCGCCAGGTGACGCTGCAACGGGGTCTCCGGCCGTGCCGACCGGCGGTCGACAGCCGGTAGGGGCGTGGGTAGCGCCGCCCGGTCGAGCTTCCGGTTCGGCGTCGAGGGAAGCCGCTCCATCGCGACCACCACGGTGGGGATCATGTAGTCCGGCAGGACCTCGGCCAGGTCCTGCCGCACCTGCGGCCAGCGCTCCCCGTCCGGGTTGTTCCACACGACGTAGGCTGCCAGCGTTCGTTCGACGCCCTGGCCGACGGGGCCCACGGCGGCGTCGACGATGTCGGGGTGTTCCCGCAGCCGCGTCTCGATCTCCTCCGGCTCGATCCGGAAGCCACGGATCTTCAGCTGGTTGTCCGCTCGCCCCAGGTACTCCAGGGAACCGTCGAAGCGGCGGCGAACGAGGTCTCCCGTGCGGTACATACGCGCACCCGGCAGGGTCGGATCGGGTACGAACCGGGCCGCAGTGGTGGCCGGATCACCGAGATAGCCGCGGGCGAGTCCGCTACCGCCGATGTACAGCTCGCCCGGAGCCCCCGGCGCCACCGGCCGGCCCTTCACGTCGAGCACCAGCAGTCTGGTGTTGGCCACCGGCTCGCCCAACGCCGGCGGGGCACTCGCGGCGGGAGGAACCAACTGCTGGGTGGAGTTGATGGTGGTCTCTGTCGGGCCGTAGGAGTTCCACAAGCGCTCGGTGCGGGCGGTGATGTCGCGGGCCAGGGCGGCGGGCAGGGCCTCCCCGCCGGAGAACGCCCGAATCGGGGCACCCTTCCATCCGGAGGCGATCAGCAGTGACCAACCGGCCGGGGACGACTTCATCACCGTGACCCCGGCGTCGCTGATGACCTCCCCGAGGCGCCGGCCGTCGACGACGGTGTCCCGGTCGACCACCTCCACGCGGGCGCCTACCGCGAGCGGTGCCATGAGCTCCAACACCGACCCATCGAACGAGATCGAGATGGTCGCCGCCACCGTGTCCGTCTGCTCCAGCCCCACCAGGTCGATCCAGTCCGCGGCGATGTTCGCCAACCCCGCGTGCCGGAGCATCACACCCTTCGGGCGGCCGGTGGAGCCGGAGGTGTAGATGACATAGGCGAGATTCTCGGGATCCACCATCTCGGGCTCGACGACGGCAGCCCGGGCCTCCGTGAGAGTCAGCGCCCTCGCCCCGGCCTCGCTCCAGGCCACCAACTTCCTCGTGGCGCCATCCGTCAGGACGACCGACGTACGACTGTTCCGGAGCATGTACTCGACGCGCTTCTCGCCGTACGAGGGGTCCAACGGGAGATAGGCCGCACCGGCCATCCAGACGCCGAGCAGCGCGGCCACCATGACGGGCGAGCGCTCCAGACAGACACCTACCGTGTCGTCCCTGCGCACTCCCGCGGCGCGGAGTTGCTCGGCTATCCCGGCCGCGACGGCCATCAGCTCCGCGTAGGACAACACCTCGGTCCTGTTGCCCACCGCCGGCGCGTCGGGGCGGCGCTGCGCCTGTTCGATGATGCGGTGCAGCAGGACGGGGCCCTCGGCCCGCTCACGCCCGGCGATCACCGGCGGATCATCGACGCCCACCAGCACCGATCCGATCACCGGGTCGCGCGGACGACGGGTAGCCACATCGAGGAGCCGGCAGTACAGCTCGACCACCTTGTCGACGGTGGCCGCGTCGAACACGTCGCTGGCGTAGGCGACGACGCCTCGGGCCCCGCCGTCCGGCAGCCCGTAGCTGAGAAACAGCTCGAGGTCGAACTTGGCGTACTCCACCGGGAAGTCGACCCAGGACGCACTCAGCTCTGGCCACCGGGGCAGCGGCGGTTCGCCCTTCTGCACCGTGATCACCGTCTCGAACAACGGGTTGCGATTGCGCGCCGTCGATCGGCCGAGCCGCTCGACGACCTCGGCGAACGGCACCCGCTGCCGGGCGAATCCCTCCAGCGCGGTGTTCCTGGTGCGGCGGATGAGCTCCACGAAGCTCGGCTCGTCCGTCAGGTCGACACGTAACGCCACCACGTTGAGGAACGGGCCGATCACGTCCTGCAACTCGCTGTCGGAGCGGCCGAGTACCGGCGTGCCGACGACGACATCGGGCTGTCCGCTGAGCAGGCCGAGAAGCGCGCTGAACGTCGCCGTGTAGACCATGAACTCGGTCGCGCCACAGTCGCTGGCGAGCCGCCGGACGCGCGCGGCCAGGGCCGCCGGTACGGCGAACGACATCTGCGCGCCCGGCCGACCCCCCGCCTCGCGTCGTGGCCGGTCCAGCGGAAGCTCCAGCTCCGGCGCTCCGGCCAGCGCCCGTACCCAGTACTCCAGATCCGAGTCGGACGGCGCCTCGGCCGTGGCGGCGACGTCGGCGTACGTCAGCCGCGGGCGCTCCAGCACCGGCGGCTCGCCCGCCCGCACCCGGCGGTACTGGTCGGCGACCTCACTCCAGAGCAGCGACATCGACGGCGCGTCGACGACGATGTGGTGCACGACCAGCACGACGAGCCAACGTCGTCCAGCCATCTCGTAGACGTGGACGCGCATCGGCGGTTGGGTGGCGAGAAGCAGCGGTTCGGCGGCAGCCTCGGCCGCGAGGGCGGCAGGCTCGGTCTGGTCATGAGCGTCGCACCGCAGGACCGGGACGGCTTCCGGCGCGTGGACGATCGGCAACGGGGCTCCGCCCTGATCCGCGAAGCCGGTCCGCAGCACCGGATGCCGGGTCGCCACGGCGGCGACGGCCGTCCGCAGGCAGTCGACGTCCAGTTCACCGATGAGCTGGACGGCCTCCGCCACGTTGTACGCGGCCGAGTCACCGAGAATCCGGTTCACCAGCCAGAACCACTGCTGCTGCGTGGACACGTGACGGGCGGGATCACCCTGCCCCGAGATCCCCGCGACGTTCGGCTCCGTGTTGTCGGCGAGGCGCGACCGAGCGGTCCGCAGGCGGTCCTGGAGTTCACTCATCGGGCGCTCCCTGATGCTCGCTCAGCAACTCACGCTCGACGGCAAGCGCCAGTCCCGCGATCGTCGGATTGTCGAAGAGCAGCACGAGCGGCAGGTCGAGGTTCAACGCACGCCGCAACACGCTGATGACGCGGGTGGCGAGCAGGGAGTGCCCACCCAGTTCGAAGAAGTCGGCCTCGGCGTCGGTCGCGGGAAGGAACTGCCCCCACGCCTCCGCGACCAGCAGCTCGGACTCGCCGCGCGGCGGACGGCCCGTCGCGGCCACCTCGGTCGAGGGCGCCGGCAGACGATTCCGGTCCACCTTGCCACTTGCGGTGAGCGGCAGCTCCGAAAGGACGATCAGCCTTGCCGGGAGCATGTACCCGGGAAGCCGCTCGATCAGGAAGTGACGCACCGCCTCGGTGTCGACCGTGCCGCCGTGGCCGACCACGTACCCGAGGAGCTGCTTGTCACCGGGTTGCGCCTCGAACACCGTCACGACCGCATCGGTGACGTCGGTGTGCGTGACCAGGGTTCGCTCGATCTCGCCGAGCTCGACCCGGTTGCCGCGGATCTTCACCTGGTGATCACGCCGACCCAGGAAGATGATGGCACCGTCCGGCCCGTGCACCGCACGGTCCCCGGTACGGTAGAGCCGCTCTCCCGGTACGGCCGGGTCGGGCAGGAATGCCTCCGCGGTCTTCGCCGGATCGTTCCAGTAACAGCGGGCCAGCCCGACGCCGCCGACGTACAGCTCTCCCTCCACTCCGGGGGGCACGGGCATGCCGGACTCGTCGAGCACATGCACCCGGTAGTTCGTCAGCGGCCTGCCGATGGGGATCACCGGCAAGGCGGCGTCCTCGGGCGAGCAGGTGTGGATGGTGGCGTCGATCGACGCCTCCGTCGGGCCCCACTGGTTGTGCAGTGAGCAGTCCGTGTCGAGGAACACCTCGTGGAATCGGCGAACGAGCTCGGGACGCAACGCCTCGCCGCTGGAGATCACGGTTCGCAGCGTCGGCGGTGGGCTCCCGGCCACCTCCTCGAGGAACAGGCTGAGCATGCTCGGCACGAATTGGAGCACCGACACCTCGTGTGCCGTGGCCGCGCGCGCGATGGCTCGTGGATCACGGTGCAGGCCGCGTTCCAGCATCACCACCCGACCGCCGACGATCAGCGGCCAGAAGAGCTCGACCGCGGAGTCGTCGAAGCTCAGGACCGTCTTGTGCAGTACGCCCTCGCCGGGGCGCAGCTGGTGACGCTGTTGCATCCAGCGCATCCGGTTGACCCAGCCGCGGTGCGGGTTGGCCACGCCCTTGGGCTTCCCGGTGGAGCCCGAGGTGTAGTAGATGGAGACGAGATCGTCGGGATCGACCGGGACGGTCAGCGGGTCACCGGCATCACCGGTCACCGCGATCACCTCGACGTCCAGGCCGTCCACCGGGCCGCACGGTGAGACGTCGACGACGCAGTGACCGGCTCTGGCCTCAGCGAGCATCGTGCGTACCCGCGCGGGCGGGAGATCCGGGTCCAGCGGAACGAACGCCGCCCCGGCGTGCAGCACACCGAGCAGCGCCACGAGCAGGTTCGGACCGCGGTCGCACCAGACACCGACCGGCGAGCGCGCGCCCACTCCCCGTTCGGCGAGGGCGCGGGCGAACCCACGGGCCGCCAGATCGAGTTCGCGGTACCGGATCCGCTGGGACCCCGACTCGACCGCGATGGCCTCTGGTGTCCGATCGGCCTGCGCCTGAATCAGCTCGTGCAGGGTGTGGGCGATGTCGAGATCCTCTTCGAGGTCGCCGGCCACCCGAAGCGGACCGTCGGTCATGCCGAGCGCCGAGGAATCCCGGAGCCGGCGAACCGTCCCCCCGGCCGGCTGATTCTGACCGTCGGCAACGTTCAGGGCAGGGGTGGCTCGAGGCTCCGCATGAGCCGTGGAACGGGAGTCGCGCGAAACCACATTCAGCTCCTAAGTCTGCGACGGAACAGATCCGGAAGGGCGATGGAGGGGCGGCCGCGAGTGGAGGCCACTAGGTCGCGTCGATCCGGCTGTCGGGGTCGGCGGCCATCACCGTCAGCGACGCGACAAGCTCTTCGACGAGAGCGTCGACCAGCGCGGCGGCGAAGCGGTCCGAGCGGTATTCGACGGTGCCGGCCAGCCCCCGGGGCTCGCCACCGCTGGTCAGCTCCTCCTCCACCAACACCTCGATGTCGAACTTGGCCGCCGTGGCGGCCCGGCTCTGGAACTCGAGATGGACCGGGCCCATGTCCAACGTGGGTTCGACGCGGTCCTCGACGGAGAAGAGGATCTGGATCAGCGGGCTGCCGAACCGCCGCCGCGCGGGGTTCACCGCGGCGACCACCTTCTCGAACGGCGCGTCCTGGTTGGCGAACGCGCCCAGGTCGGCCTCGCGGACCCGGCCCAGCAACTCGGTGAACGTCGGGCTTCCCGAGGTGTCGGTACGCAGCACGACCGTGTTGGTGAAATAGCCGACGAGCTCGCTCAGCGCTTCGTCCGACCGTCCGGAGACCACGGTTCCCAGCGGCAGATCGGTCGCACCGCCGAGCTTGGTGACGGCGGCGGCAAGAGCGGTGTGAACGACCATGAACAGGGTCGCCCCGGTCTGCTGTGCCAGCTTCACCATGCCACGGTGAGTATCCGCGTCGACTCGGAAGCCTCGGGTGCGGCTCGGGCCCGATCGTCCCGTACGTGGTTCGGCGGCGAGCCCGGACTCCTGCGGTAGCCCGCTCAGTCGGGCTCGCCAGTAACTCAGTTGGCGAGCCATCAGGCTGTCCGGGTCGAACTCGTCACCCAGGACCTCGTGCTGCCACAACGCGTAGTCGGCGTACTGGACGGGCAACTCCAGCCACCGCGGA
Organism: Micromonospora orduensis; assembly: GCF_006228125.1. Lineage (GTDB taxonomy): Bacteria > Actinomycetota > Actinomycetes > Mycobacteriales > Micromonosporaceae > Micromonospora > Micromonospora orduensis. The sequence continues at coordinate 84,319 of NZ_VDFY01000230.1, forward strand.
GCGAGTCCGGCGGCGCGGGCGGCGTACGCCCGGCTCAGATCCTGGCAGAATATCGCCTCCGACCAGCCGTCGAAGGCCACGTGGTGCACGACCAGCACCAACCGGCCACGGTTCGGCCCCGTCCGCAGCACCATCCCGCGCAGCGGGATGTCCGTTCTCAGGTCGAACGTCCGGGCGACGAACACCTCCTCGGCCTCGTCCGCCTCCTGGTCGCCGGTCCGCTCGTCGATCAGGAGCGGACCCAGGTCGGCGAGGGGCGTCACCCGCTGTTCGGGGACTCCGTCGGTGTCCGGAAAGACGGTACGCAGGCTCTCGTGCCGCCCGACGACGTCGCGTAGCGCCTCCCGCAGGGCCAGCTCGTCCAGGTCACCGGAGAACTGCCACACCAGCCGGACGTGATAGGAGGTGTCGGACGGGTCCAACTGGTTCAGGAACCAGAGACCGCGCTGGGAGAACGACAGTGGAATCATGTCCTGGTCACTCCTCGGATGCCTTCACAGCAGCTCGCCTTCGCGAGTCCGGCGCCGTAGTGCCGGTCGTGAGGAGCGTCTGCGGCCGGCCAGCGTGCTCGCGAGACCGGCCACGGTCGGCGCGTCGAAGATGTCGCGGACCGAGACCTCCGCGCCCATCACCGCACGGACGCGGTTGAGCAGGCGGGTCGCCAACAGCGAGTGCCCGCCCAGCTCGAAGAAACTGTCGTCGGCGCCGACCCTCTCGACGCCCAGGATCTCGCCGAACAAGGCGCACAACTGGTGCTCCTCCGGGCTCGACGGCTCCCGGCCGCCGCCGGAGTGGTCCGGCGCCGGAAGCGCCCGCACGTCGAGCTTGCCGTTGCCCGTGAGTGGCATCTCGGCCAGCTCCACGAACGCGGCGGGCACCATGTAGTTGGGCATCGACTCTTCCGCCGCCGTCCTGAGCGAGGAGACCGGCAGGTGGCCGTCGGCGGTGAAGTACGCGACGAGCCGCCGGTCACCGGGCCGATCCTCGCGGACGATGACGGTCGCCTGGTCGACCCCGGGCACGGACCGAAGGTGGTACTCGATCTCACCGAGCTCGATCCGGAATCCGCGGATCTTCACCTGGCCGTCGGCGCGGCCAAGGAACTCCAGCTCGCCGTTTGGGTTCCAGCGGACCAGATCACCGGTGTGGTACATCCGCTGTCCCGGCGGGCCGAACGGGTTGGGTATGAATCGTTCCGCGGTCAACGCCGCGCGGCCCGCGTATCCCCGGGCGAGGCCCGCGCCGGCGACGTAAAGCTCGCCCGTCACCCCCGCGGGCACCAGCGCCAGCCGGTCGTCGAGCACGAAGACGGAGGTGTTGATCAGCGGCTTGCCGATGGAGGCTCGACCGGACGGGCCGGTCACGTCCTTGTCCAGCAGGGCGATCGACACGTCGTCGGAACATTCGGCGGGACCGTACACGTTGGCCAACGGCACCCCGGGCACCTGCCGGTGCCACCGGCTGACCAGGTCGGGCGTCAACTCCTCGCCGTGGGCGAGCATCAGCCTCAGGCCGGCCATCCGGTCGGCCAGCCGGGGGGTCTCGTCGCATGCCTCCAGTACTGCCCTCAGCAGGGACGGGACGATCTGCAGCACAGTGACGCCCTGGTCGGCGCAGCATTCGGCCAGCGCGACGGGATCACGAGCGAGGTCGTCGTCGACCGTGTGGATGCGGCCTCCGACGGCCAGGAGCGTGAGCGACTGCCAGATCGAGACATCGAACGTCAGCGGCGCGTTGAACATCAGGACGTCACGCTCATCCAGCTCGTACAGCTCGATGATCGCGCGCAGGTGGTTCGCCAGGCCCCGGTGCGGAACCAGGACACCCTTGGGCCGGCCGGTCGAGCCGGAGGTGAACACGGCGTAGGCGAGCTCGTCCCGGCTCGGCTGACAAGTGAAGCCGGCGGGATCGGCGAGGCCGGAGCCCGGCGCCAGGACCTGGACCGGAAGAGCCGCGGCAGCGGCGATCGACTCAGCCCGGTCGAGCAGGTCCGTCGCGGCCAGCAACAGCCCGACTTCCCCGTCCTCCAGCATCTGCCCGGCGCGGGAGACGCCCGTGCTCACGTCGACCGGCATGAACCCACAGCCTGCGCCGAGCACACCGAGCACCGCAGCTACGTACCAGGGTGTCCGATGGGAGAGCACTGCCACCAGCGTGTCCGGCCTGGCGCCGGCGGCCCGTAGTTCGCCGGCGATCCGGGCGGCGGTCCAGGCCAGCTCGCGGTAGGTGACGTGTTCCTTCTGGCCGGAGACCGCGATCGCCTCCGGTCGCTGCTCGGCGATCTGCCGCACCAGCGCGACCAGATCCAGTGGCGGCTCGTCCGTGACCGGCCCGTTCCACTCCTTCAGCTGTTGGCGCCGTTCGGCGGCGGTGAGCAGGTTGAGCCGGCCGATCGGGACGTCCGGATCGGCCGACGCCACCGTCAACAACCGCAGCAGCCGAGCACCCAACTGCTCCACGGTGGCCGGGTCGAACAGATCCGTCGCGTACTCGAAGACCGTCCGCACGCCCGCGACGCTGCCGTCCTCGCGGAGTTCCTGGAAGAAGTCGACGGAGAGGTCGAACTTGGCGGTGTTCACCGGCTCCGGGAGCGGGGTGCTCACCACATCCGCCAACCGCAGCTCATTCGTGGTCTCACCGTCGTCGAAGGCGAAGAAGACCTGGAAGAGCGGATGGTGGGCGCTCGAACGCTCGGGTTTCACCGCCTGTACGACACGTTCGAAGGGCACGTCCTGGTGCGTGAAGGCCGCCAGATCGGCATCGCGGGCCCGGTCCAGCAGGTCGCCGAAAGTCGGGTCGCCGGACAGGTCGAGGCGCAACACCAGGGTGTCGACGAAGAATCCCACAAGCGGTTCCAGCGCGCGGTCGTTGCGCCCGGCGAACGCGGTCCCGAGCACGACGTCCGGGCCGGCACCGTACACCGACAGGACCGCCGCCAATGCCGCGTGCAGCACCATGAACAGCGTGCAGCCTCGCTCGGCGGCAAGCTCGACCAGGTCATTGTGCAATCCTGGCGGGATGGTCAGCTCCGTGGTGCGGCCACGGTAACTGGCCACCGACGGTCGCGGCCGGTCCAGGGGCAGGGTGATCAGCTCCGGCGCCCCGTCCAACGTCTCGGTCCAGTACCGGAGCTGCTCGGCGGCCAGCTCGCTGGGCTGTTGGTCCGTGCCCAGCAGAGCCTGCTGCCAGATCGTGTAGTCGACGTACTGGACCGGCAGCGCGGCCCAGTCCGGAACCGTGCCCGCGATACGGGCCCGGTACGCCGTGGACAGGTCACGCGCCAGCAGGCCGCCCGACCAGCCGTCGCAGGCGATGTGGTGGATGAACAGGGCCAGGTGACTCACCCGAGGACCGCTGATCAGCAGCGCGGCGCGGAACGGAGGCTCGTTCCGCAGGGCGAACTCACGATCGGCCAGCTCCCGGACGACGGAATCGACCTCGGGGGCGGCGACCTGGCGTACGGTCAGCGGCGTCGTGAGGGCGGCGGGGTCCAGTACCTGTTGCGCGGGCTCGCCGGCCTCCTCCGGGAAGATGGTGCGCAGAGCCTCGTGCCGGATCATCACGTCCCGTAGCGCCCGGCCGAGCGCCTGCTCGTCGACCGCGCCGTCGAGCCGCCAGAGATACGTCAGGTTGTAGGCCGATCCCGATTCGCCGTAGCGATGCAGGAACCACATCCGTTGCTGGGCGAACGAGAGCGGGATCCGTGCGGGCCGCTCGGCCCGCAGGAGCTGAGGTCTCCTCTCGGCGGCGGTCGTCATCGGGAACCGCTTCCGGAGCCGAGCAGCCCGCGGATCGTGTCGGCCAGCTCAGCAACCGCCGGGGGTCGCAGGAGGCCGTGGTAGTCGGTCGGGATCGACGCGACGGTCAGGTGCGGCCCGCCGAGCGAGCTCCAGCCCCACGTCCAGTCCTGATCCGGCGGAGCATCGACCGCTCCCGCTCGCACCAGGAGCACCGGATGGTCCGCCTCCGGGGGTTCCCTGTGCCCGGCGACGGGATGGTCCTCGGACGCCGCGGTGTCGGCCGCAGGGGCGAGCGCTTCGTCCTCGCCGCCGACGAGGCCCGGCGACGGGCCGTCCAGCAGAATCAGCGCGGTCACCGGCTCTCCCCTTCGACGCAGGACTGCTGCCGTCTCCCTGGCCACCAGCCCACCGAGGTCCCAGCCGACGAGTACCGGCGCTCGGTGCCCGGCCGCGACGATCGCGGTCGCGTGCCGCTGGGCCATCTCCACGAACGTCGCGGGAGGCGTTCCGCCGTGCAGGCCGGGCGATTCGATGCCGAGCACCGGACTTCCGGCGGAGAGCAGTTCGGCAAGTTCCGCGTAGCAGTCGGTGCCGCCCTCTCCGGGGTGGAAGCACACGATCGGCGGACCGCCCGGATCCCGGGCCGGCTGGAGCAGCACGAGAGGAGAGCCCTCCGACGGCCCCCCGCGCACCAGGGCGGTCATGGCCGCCGGCGTCCGCGCGCTCAGCACCGAGGCCATCGAGAGCTCGATGCCGAAGGCTGCCTTGACTCGGGAGATCAACCGGATGGCATGCAGGGAGTGGCCGCCGAGGCTGTAGAAGTCGTCGTCCGGAGAGATGTCCTCCATGCCCAGTACGTCGGACCAGACCGCCGACATCCGCTGCGCGAAGGCGTCGCGGGGGCCTGCCAGCTGGGCCGTGCGCACCTCGATCGGAGGCAGAGCGGCCCGGTCGACCTTGCCGTTGCGGGTCAACGGAAGCGCGTCGAGGAACTGCCACGCCTCCGGCACGAGTGCCGGTGGAAGCTGGCGGCCGAGTGTCTTCTTCAGCGCCTCGGCCTGCACGCCGTCGTACCCGTCGCCGCGCACGACGTAGGCGTCCAGGTGGGTGACCAGGCCCCCGTCATCCCGGCGGGCGATGACGGCGGCGGCCTCGACGCTGCGCTGACGGAGCAGCAGCATCTCGATCTCCTGCAGCTCGATCCGGTAGTCGCCCAACTTGACCTGGTCGTCGAGTCGACCCAGCACCTCGACCCCGGCACCGGGCACCAGGCGACCGAGGTCACCGGACCGGTACCGCCGTGTTCCACGCTCGCCGAAGCCCGCTCGCCCGGCCTGGACCTCGTCGAGATAGCCGATTCCTACCCCGGGGCCGGAGATGACCACCTCTCCCGGAACCCAGGCCGGGACCGGGTGCCCTGCCTCGTCGACCACGGTCAGTGCGCAGCCGCCCAACGTCGTCCCTACCGGGACCGAGGCGCATCGCGGATCGACCGGAAGCCGCACCATCCGGCAGGACGCGCCGATCGTGGTCTCGGTGGGGCCGTACTCGTTGTAGACGCGCAGTCGGGGATTCAACTCGGCCACCCGCTCGGCCAGCCCTGGCGGAAGCGATTCGCCGCCCAGGACCAGGACCTCGGTCGGCAGCCAGCCGGACGCGGGCGCGGTGCCGGCGAGCAGCGCCGACAGACGCGACGGCGCGATCTTCAGCGCCTCCACCGGCCGCTCTCCGAACTCGGCGGCCAGCATCTGCGGATCAGCGGCCGTGTCCGCGTCGACCAGCCGTACGCACCCGCCGCTGGTCAGGGGAAGGAAGATCGCCGTGTACGCGAGATCGGCCGCCATCGTCGAGACGGTGGCGACACTCGCCCCGTCCCGCAGATCGAGTTCGGAGCGGCTGGCGGCCGCGTAGTGGGCCAGCTGGGCATGCCCGACGACCACCCCCCTGGGCACTCCTGAGGTGCCCGACGTGAACATCACGTACGCCACATCCGTCTCGCCGACCGGCCTCGGTCGTGCGGTGACGGTCGACGGCGGGCACGGAGGAAGTGGGACGGCGTCGACCGAACCGGTGAACTCCTCGAGGGTTCCCGGAACCAGCACCAGCTCGGGATCCCACTGCCGCAGGATCGCCTCCGTCCGGCCCCGCGGCCACGCCGGGTCCAGCGGAACGAACGCCGCACCTGCCAGCCAACAGCCCAGGATCGCCGCTGGCGTGCCCGAGGTCGCCGGGACGAGAAGGGGCACCTGGTCGCCCGGGCGGACCCCGTGATCGTGCAGCACGGACGCGATCGACTCGGCCCAGGCCGCCAGCTGACCGTAGGTGATCACGTCCTCACCACAGCGGACCGCCGGATCGCCGGGAACACGGTCGGCCTGCCGCAGGAATCGGAGAAGAACCGAATCCTGCGGTGCCGGCTGGGGCGGCTGCTGCTCGACCTGGTCAGTCAGCAGCAGTCGACCGACGGCCTCGTCAGGGTCGGCCAGCGCATCGGCCAGCAGCAGCTCCCACGCTCGCGCGTAGGCGGACAGATCCGATCGGGTCGTGCTCCCGCAGGTCGCGGTGACGGCCAACGTCAGCTTCTCCGGGGCCGCCCAGCAATCCAGGTGCAGCCGTCCGGGAACGTCGCCGAACTCGGCCGGCTCCGGCTCGACACTGTGGAACCACGGGTCCCACTGGTACCGGAACGAGGTCTCGGGCCGGACCGAGGGGTCGCTCAGGTGCTCCTCGGCGGCTGCCGTGGCCAGCGCGTCCTCCGCGGTACGGGCGGCCAGCGCGAACACCGCGTCGGCCCCGATCGGCAGGCGCAGCGACACCGGCCGCTCGAGAAGTCCCAGAACGCGCCGCGATTCCGGGGCCGCTCGGCCGTCGGTGACCACCGAGATCGGCTGATCCACCGAGCGGGTGTACCGCGAGCGCAGCGAGGCCCAGGCGGCGAGAAGCACCGCGGGCTCGGACACCTGCAGACGGTGGGCGAGGGTACGCAGGGCGGACAGGGTGGCGTCATCCGGCCTGATGACGACGGTCCACGTACCGTCGCCGGGTTCTTCGACCCCGACAGGGCTCAGGAACGGCACGCCATTGGAATCGGACCGCGGATCGACAGGCGGTTCCGCCCACGGGAGCCGTGCGTCCGGCCGGGCCGCACCGTCGGCGTAGTGGGGCGGCCCGCCTGCGGCGGTGTCGGGCGTACCGTCCAGCAACAGCCCGAGGAGCAGACGCCAGGTCACCTGATCGACGCTCAGCCGAGGCAACCCGAGTTCGAGTCGCGTGCCGTCCGGCACCGGCGTGTAACGGACCGACAGGCTGCCCGCCCGCATCACCAGATCGCCCTGGTCCGTCTTCTCCTCGACGACCGGGCCAGGCGGATCCACCACCCGCAGCGGCATCGGCCGGCCCGCGACCTCCACATAGCTGGTGCGGAGGATCTCGTGCTCTGCCGTCACCATGGCCAGCCGCGAGGCGATCTCCACCGGCGCCAGGGCGATCGGCACCTGGACCGTACGGGTCGCCCGCTCCGCGAAGCCCCCGCGCAGGCACGCTGCCCGCTGCTGTGGGGAGAGCGGGAACCCTTCGGCCGCCGGTGTGTTCGCGGTCATCATTGCCTTCCCGAAGTCGGTCGTATCCATCGGTCGTCGCCACCAGCACCCCCGCGTGGGACGCGGCAGAGGGCGCTGTGCCCAGGGCAGACGGGTACGTAGTCGATGAGTGGGAGATGTGCCGTCCTGCGGGGGTCACGAACCCTCTACGCGCACGCGCGTCGCGGATCCGGCCCAGCGGGCATCGCCGAAGTCGCGCCTCTTGCCGTGCTAGGGCCTCACTACCGCGAAAGGCCAGTCCTCGGGCTCGTCGGTACGAGAGATCAAGGGCAGGTCACGGATGTCGTCGTGGTTGAGGACCCACATCAGGAACCGGTCGACGCCCATGCCGAAGCCGGAGGTCAGCATCGGGAGTTCCTGCTTCATGCGGACGTACCACGCGTACTCACGCTCGTCCACGCCATGCAGCGCCATGGACTTGCGCAGCCGGTCGGCGTCGGTGTGCCGCTCGCCGGAGCCGACCACCTCGCCGATGCCGAAGTACAGGTCGGCGCCTCGGGCGATCCTGAAATGATCATCGCTGGAGGCCTGGTAGAACGGGACCGCCAGGCTGTCGAAGTGGTGCACCCAGAGGAACTCGCTGACCCGGTCCAGCAACAACTGCTCGCCCTTGCGAGTGAGCGTGCGCCACGCACCTTCGTCGCGGACCGTCCCATCCACGTCAGCGACGCGCGCGACCGCCTCTTCGAACGTCAACTGCTCGAAGCCGGCGCCTTCGGCCATCCTGATCAGGTGGGAGACATCTCCACGAGCCGCCTCCAGACGCCCGCCGACGTTGTCCAGGATGGCACCGGAGAGTGCCTTGACGTAGCCGGTCACGTAGGAGATCAGGGCATCCAGGTCTCCGGGGATCTCGGCCTCGCTGTGCGTGTACTGCCCGAGATGGGTTTCGTCCGGCTGCTCCGCACGGAAGGACGGCATGATCGTGTAACACCCGCCCGGCGCGACACGACAGCCGTACTCAAGGGCGAACTGCATGGAATCGGCGAGGTAGGTATGCACTCCGCTCACCGTGACCGGCACCGGCTCCGAGTCACTGCCGAGCGCCGTCGGGCACGTCACCGTTCGCGTGGTGATCGGGAGGAAGAGATGCTTGAGGCCCTGCGCAGAGGCGTAGCGGACGGTCTCCGTGTGCACGACGTCATGGAGGTCGGCGATCAGCCCGTACCAGTCAGATCGTAGATCGTTGATGACCGTCATGGGGTCGTTGCAGTCACGACGGTCTGCCGGACTGATGGAGACACGCTTGGTGCCGAACGGCGTCACAGACCATCCTCCTCAATCATCGTGCGAGTCTCCGGGGCCGGAGCGATGTTCTGGTTGTGCCGCAGCAGGTTGTCCGGGTCGTAACGTCTCTTGACCGCCGCGAGCCGTCGGTATCGACCGGCACCATATACGTCGACAGACCCGAGAGCCGGCTCGTCCTGCACGTAATTCACGTACGAACCGCCGTAGTGCCATTCGGCGAGTCTCGCGATACTGCGGCGAGACCAGGCGGCCTCTTCGTCGTCGTCGTTAGGATCAATCCAGTGGGCGGAGGCGGTGTACATGTATGGCGCCCCCCGCGCCGGAAAAGCAGATTCCTCGTCCGGAACGTCCGTGATCGCGCCACGCAGATATTCGAAGTCGACGCAGGAGAGCGGCGATCGGATCTCCTCGGCGTTGCCTATCATCGCGTCGGCCGTAGCGGGACCGAGTTCACCGAGATAGCAGGACTTGGTGAAATAGCGGCGCCCATGCGGTTCGCTGTGATCACCGAGGGCTTGGAGCTCGGCGAAGGACAACACCCGTTCCAGTCCCCCCGCCGGAGCGCATTCGTCGAACAGCGGCCCGACGGCACGTTCTCCGCCGCGCCGGTCACCGAACCAGGCCGCGGTGAGTTGCAGGGCGGGACGGCCACGGAGCTGCGCGGGGATCCAGTCCTGATCCGAGGCGATTTTGAACGCCCCGACGGCGTGCAGGTCCGCCGGCTGGCCTTCCGCGAACTCCCGGTACGCGGCCAGAGCGCCGGCGGCGTCGTCCAGCGGGTAGATCCCGGTTCGGTGGACGACCGGACCGATCGGTCGCAGGCTAAGTGTGAACCGGGTGACGATGCCGAAGTTGCCGCCGCCACCTCGCAGCGCCCACAGAAGCTCGCTGTGCGCACTGTCGGAGGCCTCGACTATCGAACCGTCCGCCAGCACGACCTCGGCAGCGAGAATGTGGTCACAGGTCAGGCCCCATCGGCGGGCGAGCCAGCCGTACCCGCCTCCCAGGGCGAGTCCACCGAGGCCGGTGTGCGAGACCACTCCGGCGGGACAGGCGAGCCCGTGAGGGGTGGTGGCGGCATCGAGATCTCGGAGCAGGCATCCCCCCTGCGCCCGCGCGAGCCGAGCCGACGGATCGACCGAGACGTCTCGCATCAGCGACAGGTCGATCATGACCGAATCGTCGGAGACCGCCTTGCCTGCGACGTTGTGGCCACCCCCACGCACTGTCACCGCGAGGCCGGCAGACCGCGCGTAGCGCAGCACCGACGAAACTTCGACAGCACTCACGCACCTGGCAATCAGTGCCGGCCGTCGATCGTGTACCGCATTCCAGACGCGTCTGTGATCGTCATAAGAAGCGGCAACCGGCGTGATGAGCCGATCACCCAGAAGTGAATCGAGAAAAATTTGCCGACCCCCGTGTCAGACAAAATAAGCCCTTTTCGAAAACCGATGGCTGCTTTCGCCTACTCTCATCGAGAGCATTCCACCGGCCGAGCAGAGAGAATAGTTCCGCTATCGGCGGATATCAGCACCATCGACAACGATGGCCAGCGTTCGCGGGCGAGCTACCCTCGCCCGCTCTACGACAAATCGGCACATCCTCCGGCGCCTCCACAGAGATCGAAAACCGCTGCTATTTGACCATGGATGAGCAGCGCCTGTCGAGACCCTCGGGAGTAGATGCTCGGCTATCGTGTGCTGCGCCGGGACGTTTACGCAGGTCAGCCGCCAAGGTGAGGGACAAGATCCCACGGGTTCCCCGAAGGCCGACCCCCTCAAGATCACTTTGCCTTGGATTGCCCGACCCTTCCGCGTACCTGCTGGTCAGTGCGCTTCACTCGAAACACTTGGGGGTGTCTGACCGGCCCCGCCCGAGGCTCGGCCAGCTCGGCCGGCCCTACGGCCTACGGCCTACGGCGATCTCCCCGACTCTGGTGATGACCCCGGCCGCCGCGTCACGAGCGGCGTCCACGGCGACAGAGCCAGCCTCTGCGGCCCGTGACGCCACCGCCGGCAGCGGCGGAAGCCGATCCGCCAGGACCAACGCGAAGGCTTTAGGTGATCTTGCTGGGCGACCGGCCCGGCCCAGACGGCCCGGCGCGGAGAGTGGTCCTCCGCGCCGGCCGCCGCATCAGATGGGTCAGGAGGTCACGCAGTTGGCCAACACGCCCGGGCCGGTGCCGGTGCCCTGGAAGCCGAAAGTGGTCGACTGCCGGCCGAGGATCCGACCGTTGTAGCTCACGTTTGTGAACCGGACGCTTCCGGTGGTGCCGCTGGCCTGGGCGTTCCAGGTGCCGGTGACCGCGGCGCCGGCGGGCAGCTCGATGGTCACGGTCCAGCCGTTGATATCCGACTTGCCGGCGGTGACCGTCACGTTCGCGGTGAAGCCCCCGGCCCACTGGTTGAGCGCCACCGACGCGTAGCAGCCGTCACCGGCCGGCGGCGAGCTGTTCGGCGGGGTGGTCGGCGGGGTGGTGGTCGGCGGCGTGGTCGTCGGCGGGGTGGTCGTCGGCGGGGTGGTGCCGTTGTTCAACGCGGCGAGCACCGCGTCGTACGCCGGCTTCTTCGCGCCGCTGCTGGTGAACAGCAGGGGGGTCTGGGACGACCGCCAGGAGTCGCTGTCGCGGATTCCCCAGACCGTGATGCCGTTGCAGCGGGCGACCGCGAGGCAGTCCTCCACCACACTGCGGTACGTCGCCGCCGAGGCGCCCTGGATGTCCAGCTCGGTGATCTGCACGTCCACGCCGAGCGCGGCGAAGCTGGACAGTGTGGTGCGGTAGTTGCTCACGTACGGCGAGTCGTTGTTGAAGTGCGACTGGAAGCCGACGCAGTCGATCGGCACACCACGGGACTTGAAGTCCCGCACCATGGTGTAGACGGCCTGGGTCTTGGCGTGCGTCCAGTTGTCGGTGTTGTAGTCGTTGTAGCAGAGCTTCGCGCCGGGGTCGGCCGCCCGGGCGGCGCGGAACGCCGCCTCGATCCAGTCGTTCCCGGTGCGCTGCAGGTTCGAGTCACGGCGCGCGCCAGAGCTGCCGTCGGCGAACGCCTCGTTCACCACGTCCCAGGCGTAGATCTGGCCCCGGAAGTGGGTCGCCACCTGCGTGACGTGGTTCAGCATCGCCTGCCGCAGCGCGCTGCCGCTCATGTTCTGCATCCAGCCCGGCTGCTGGGAGTGCCACGCCAGGGTGTGCCCGCGGACGTTCATCCCCCGACTCCGGGCGTGGTTGACGATCTGCTCGGCCGAGCCATAACTGAACTGGCCCTGCTGCGGCTCGGTGGCGTCGATCTTCATCTCGTTCTCGGGCGTCACCATGTTGAACTCGCGGTTCAGGATGGTCGTGTACGCACTGTCGGAGAGCTTGAACGCGGCCACCGCCGTACCGAAGTACCGGCCCTTCTCCGCGGCCGACGCGCCGAGGGTGGTGCCGGCGGAGGCGGGTGCCGTCAGCACCAGCGCCATGCCGGCGGCGAGAGCACCCGCGCCGGTCAGCGCGATGGCGGCTCTCGATGCCGCCCTCCATCTCGCGTTTCTCATCGTGCGACTCCTTCTGGATGGTGGTGTGGAAAGGGGGTCAGACGACCGAGCACGTGGCACCGTTCAGGGCGAACGACGAGGGCTTGCCGGTGTCGCCCTCGTGGGTGGCCTGGAAGCCGATGTCCACCGACGTGTTCGGGGCGAGGGTCGCGTTGTAGGAGACGTTGCGGGCGGTCACCGCGCCGCTGGTCGGGGAGTACTGCGCGTTCCAGCCGCCGGTGATGCGCTGCCCGCTGGGCAGGGTGAAGGTCAGCGACCACCCGTTCACCGCGGCGGTGCCGGTGTTGGTGATGGTCACGCTCGCGGTGAGACCGTTGTTCCAGGCGTTGACCGTGTACCCGACCCGGCAGGCACCCGTGGTGGGCGGCGGAGTCGTCGGGGGCGGAG
>NZ_VDFY01000164.1 GCF_006228125.1 Micromonospora orduensis
GACCACGCCCCCGCCCACCACGCCTCCGCCGGGCAGCGGCACCAACCTCAGCCTCGGTGCCGGCGCCGACGGCTCCAGCAAGGCCAGCGGCACGAGCTACGGCAACGTGCGCGACGGCAACCTCGGCACGTACTGGTCGCCCGCCGGGTCGACCGGCACGATCTCGATCAAGTGGGGTTCCGCCACCCGCGTCTCCCGCGTGATCATCCGCGAGCCGTCCGGCACCCAGGGCTCCATCGGGTCCTGGCAGCTCGTCAACAACGACACAGGAACCGTCCTGGCTTCCGGAAGCGGGGCGGGCGCCATCACCTTCGCCGCGACGTCATTGAGCAAGATCAATTTCACGATCACCAGCTCGGGTGGCGCGCCCCGGGTCGGCGAGTTCGAGACGTACGCCAGCTGACCGAAGCGGACGGTGCGGCCCTGACCCGGCGGTCCTCGCTGGTCAGGGCCGCACCTGCGCGGGGGATCGTGGCCCGACCGGGCTCGCGCGTGCGGGAACCGTCCACCGGTTTGCCCCCGAAACGCGGGGGTAGGGACACCGGTGCTTCGGGCGGTGCCGGGGCGGAATGTCCGGCAGCACGCTGGTCCAGGAGGCAGTCATGCGCGCAATGGTCTACCGCGGTCCGTACCGGGTGCGGGTGCAGGAGAAGGACCGCCCCACCATCGAGCACCCCAACGACGCCATCGTGCGGGTGACGCGGGCCGCGATCTGCGGGTCCGACCTGCACCTCTACCACGGGATGATGCCCGACACCCGGGTCGGGATGACCTTCGGTCACGAGTTCATCGGCGTGGTCGACGAGGTGGGATCGTCGGTGCGGAACCTCAAGCCCGGTGACCGCGTGATGGTCCCCTTCAACGTGTACTGCGGCTCCTGCTACTTCTGCGCCCGGGGCCTGTTCAGCAACTGCCACAACGTCAACCCCAACGCGACAGCCGTGGGCGGCATCTACGGCTACTCGCACACCTGCGGCGGCTACGACGGCGGCCAGGCCGAGTTCGTCCGCGTGCCGTTCGCCGACGTCGGCCCCAGCCCGATTCCCGAGTGGATGGACGACGACGACGCCGTCCTGCTCACCGACGCGCTCGCCACCGGCTACTTCGGCGCGCAGCTCGGCGACATCGTCGAGGGTGACGTGGTCGTGGTCTTCGGCGCCGGCCCGGTGGGTCTGTTCGCCGCCAAGTCGGCCTGGCTGATGGGCGCCGGCCGGGTCATCGTCGTCGACCACCTCGACTACCGGCTGGAGAAGGCGGCGTCGTTCGCCCACGCCGAGACCTGCAACTTCGCCGAGTACGACGACATCGTCGTGCACCTCAAGAAGATCACCGACCACCTCGGCGCGGACGTGGTCATCGACGCGGTCGGCGCCGAGGCGGACGGCAACTTCCTGCAACACGTCACCGCCACGAAGCTCAAGCTCCAGGGCGGCTCCCCGGTGGCCCTCAACTGGGCGATCGACTCGGTCCGCAAGGGCGGCACGATCTCGGTCATGGGCGCGTACGGGCCGATGTTCAGCGCCGTGAAGTTCGGCGACGCGCTGAACAAGGGTCTGACCCTGCGGATGAACCAGTGCCCGGTGAAGAGGCAGTGGCCCCGCCTGTTCGAGCACATCCGCAACGGCTACCTCAAGCCCAGCGACATCGTGACCCACCGGATCCCGCTGGAACACGTCGCGGAGGCGTACCACATCTTCTCCGCCAAGCTCGACGGCTGCATCAAGCCGATCATCGTCCCGAACGCCGCCTGACCGACCGGGGAGAGCCGCCATGCCCTACACGCCGGACAAGCCGAAGCTGGCCGAATCCACCGACGAGCTGCGTGCTCGTATCCCCGGATGGGGTGCCGACCTCGACCCCCGGGACCGCCCCTCGGTGCCGAAGGAGCGGTTCGACCCGGGCCTCAACGGCGCCCACTGGGAGTTCCCGCAGCGGCAGCCGGAGAAGTGGCCGCGGGAGATGTCGATCGAGCACGAGTTCCTCACCCCGGTCTTCGGCACCTCGTGCCCACCCCGAGGGCTCTCCGGCGTGATCCGCCGGTACTCCTACCGGACGTACAGCGAGGCTCGGGCGGCACACTGGCTGCTCCTGCTCGCGGCGGACCGGGTGGACGCCGTGGAGAGCACCCTGCGCTCGATGCTGACCCGGCACCCGGACAACCCGGTCACCGAGACCGGCGTCCTGAGCGAGTTCACCCACCACGGCCTCTCCTCGCGCCTGCGCGGCAAGCGGGTGGACCGGGTGCACCACCCGCTGGACCCGGTCGTCGTCGCGGCGCCGTGGGTGCTTGCCGGAGGCGTCGCGTACCTGGCCGCCCGGCGGGTCGTTCGGCGCAGGAGGGGCTGATCGGGCACGATCGGCAGGAAACGGGCGCGACGAGATTCCGCGAAATTTGATTCATTCCAGAAGAGTGGACTAATGTTCGGCGCATGAGGTCCGGTTTCGAGGCGCAGCTACGAGCCGTCTCGTTGCGCGTGACCCGACCCCGGGTGGCAGTGCTCGCCGCGCTGCGGGACCATCCGCACGTCGACACCGACACCGTGCTCCGCCTGGTCCGCGCCGATCACCCCACGGTCTCGCACCAGGCGGTGTACGACGTCCTGCGGGCGCTCACCGACGCGGGCCTGGTGCGGCGCATCCAGCCAGCCGGCGCCACCGCCCGCTACGAGGCGCGGGTGGCGGACAACCACCACCACCTCGTGTGCCGCTCCTGCGGCGCGATCGCCGACATCGACTGTGCCGTCGGCGACGCCCCCTGTCTCACCGCTTCCGACGATCACGGCTTCGTGGTCGACGAAGCGGAGGTCGTCTTCTGGGGCGTCTGCCCCGACTGCGCGACCGAACGCACCGCCCAGCGATCCGCCAGCTCGGAAGGAAGTACATGAGCGACACCCAGGACCAGGCCCCCGCCAGCGCACAGGGCGTGGACAAGAAGGAGGCGGCCGGCTGCCCGGTCGCGCACGACTCGGTGACCGCGCACGGCAGCGAGAGCGAGAACCCGGCGATCGACTCACCGACCCCGAAGACCGGCGGTCGCCCGCGCACCAACCGGGACTGGTGGCCCAACCAGCTCGACCTGTCGGTGCTGCACGCCAACTCGCCCAAGGGCAACCCGCTGGGGCCGGACTTCAACTACGCCAAGGAGTTCGCGAAGCTCGACGTCGAGGCCCTGAAGCGGGACATCGTCGAGGCCCTCACCACCTCGCAGGACTGGTGGCCGGCGGACTTCGGCCACTACGGCGGCCTCATGATCCGGATGAGCTGGCACTCCGCCGGCACGTACCGCATCCACGACGGCCGTGGCGGCGCCGGCGACGGCGGGCAGCGGTTCGCGCCGCTCAACAGCTGGCCGGACAACGCCAACCTGGACAAGGCCCGCCGCCTGCTGTGGCCGGTGAAGCAGAAGTACGGCCAGAAGATCTCCTGGGCCGACCTGTTGGTGCTCGCCGGCAACGTGTCCCTGGAGTCGATGGGCTTCAAGACGTTCGGCTTCGGCTTCGGCCGGGAGGACATCTGGGAGCCCGAGGAGATCTTCTGGGGCCCGGAGGACACCTGGCTGGGTGACGAGCGCTACGTCGGCGAGGCCGAGATGGCGCCCGAGGTCGGCGCGACCGAGATGGGCCTCATCTACGTCAACCCGGAAGGACCGAACGGCAACGCGGACCCGCGGGCGGCGGGGTACTTCATCCGGGAGACCTTCGGCCGGATGGCGATGAACGACGAGGAGACCGTCGCGCTGATCGCCGGCGGCCACACCTTCGGCAAGACCCACGGCGCGGCCCCCGCCGACAACCACGTCGGCCCGGAGCCCGAGGGCGCCCCGCTGGAGGCGCAGGGCCTCGGCTGGCTGAGCACCCACGGCAGCGGCAAGGGCCGGGACACCATCACCAGTGGTCTCGAGGTGACGTGGACCGACGTGCCGACGCAGTGGAGCAACCGCTTCTTCGAGATCCTCTTCGGCTTCGAGTGGGAGCTCACCACGAGCCCCGCCGGCGCGAAGCAGTGGGTCGCCAAGGACGCCCCGGAGATCATCCCGGACCCGTTCGACGCGTCGAAGAAGCACAAGCCGACGATGCTCACGACCGACCTGGCGCTGCGGTTCGACCCGGCGTACGAGAAGATCTCGCGCCGGTTCCTGGAGAACCCGGACCAGTTCGCGCTGGCCTTCGCCAAGGCGTGGTACAAGCTGCTGCACCGCGACATGGGCCCGATCGACCGTTTCCTCGGGCCGTGGGTGGCCGAGCCGCAGCTGTGGCAGGACCCGGTGCCGGCCGTCGACCACGAGCTCGTGGGTGACGCCGACATCGCCGCCCTCAAGGCGAAGGTCCTGGACTCCGGTCTCACGACCGCCCAGCTGGTCTCCACCGCCTGGGCGTCCGCCGCGAGCTTCCGGCACACCGACAAGCGCGGCGGTGCCAACGGCGCGCGGATCCGTCTGGAGCCGCAGCGCAACTGGGAGGTCAACCAGCCCGAGCAGCTCGCCACGGTCCTGGAGACCCTGGAGGGCATCCAGCGGGAGTTCAACGCCGCCGGTGGCGCGCGGATCTCGCTGGCGGACCTGATCGTGCTGGCCGGCTCGGCCGCCGTCGAGAAGGCGGCGCGTGACGCCGGCGTCGAGGTGACCGTGCCGTTCCGGCCGGGCCGCACCGACGCCACGCAGGAGCAGACCGACGTCGATTCGTTCCGCGTCCTCGAGCCCCGCGCGGACGGCTTCCGCAACTACCTGCGGCCGGGCGAGAAGACCCAGCCGGAGGTGCTGCTCGTCGACCGCGCCTTCATGCTCAACCTGACCGCGCCGGAGATGACCGTCCTCGTCGGCGGCCTGCGTGCCCTCGGGAACAACGTCGGCGGCGCGACGCACGGCGTTCTCACCGACCGGCCCGGTGTGCTCACCAACGACTTCTTCGCCAACCTGCTCTCCCCGGGCACCCGGTGGGCGGCGTCGAAGTCCGAGGAGCACGTGTACGAGATCCGGGACCTGTCCACCGACGAGGTGAAGTGGACCGCCACGGCGGTCGACCTCATCTTCGGCTCCAACTCCCAGCTGCGGGCCCTGGCGGAGGTCTACGCCAGCCAGGACGCGCGCGAGAAGTTCGTGGCCGACTTCGTCAAGGCCTGGACCAAGGTCATGGAGAACGACCGGTTCGACCTCGCCTGACAGTCACACCGACGAGCCCCGGCCGATCCCGCGAAGGATCGACCGGGGCTCCTCGGCGTACACGCACCCGCCGGACTGCTCAGCGGGCGCGGACGGCGACGACCGAGTACGGCGTGGTAGGGGTCGGGGGTGTCGAGAAGCGGGCGTTGGGCAGGTAGAGCCGACCCAGTGCCGGGGCGACGGTGGTGGGCACGTCGAAGTTCGGGTCGGTGATGGTGCCGGTGACCGTTCCGGCGGTGCCGGCGCGGTTCAGCGTGACCACCGCGATCTGGTTGAGGCGGTTCTGTACGACGTACAGGGTGCGGCCGATCAGCAGCAGCCCGTCGCCGTTGGTGAAGGTGTAGCCGGGAACGTCGACGACTGTGGTGGCGCCCGTCGCCGGGTCGACCCGGAACAGCGTGCCGGTGGTCGACTGCACGACGATCAACGCTCTGCCGTCCGGCGTGGTGACGATGCCGTTGAGGTTGACGCCGGTGCCGACCTGCTCGTACGCGCCGGTCAGCGCGATGGTGGTGAACCCGTCGGCGGGCGGCAGCGCGCCACCGCGGCCGAGCGGAAGCCGGTAGAGCACCGGTCGGTTGGAGTCGGTGAAGTACGCGGCCTCGCGGGTCAGGACGACGTCGTTGACGAACGTCGGGGCGGTGGCGAACTGGTAGCTCGCCAGCACCTCGCCGGTGCGGGTGTCAAGAACTCGGGCGTCGCCGGCGGTGCCGCCGGAGACGAACAGCCGACCGCGCGGGTCGACCTTCAGGCCGAGCGACGGGGTGCCGGTGGGTGCGCCGATCGTCGCGCCCTGTCCGGTGCGCAGGTCGACCCGGTAGATGGCGCCGGTGGCGCGGGAGCCGAGGTACGCGTACTGGCCGGCGGTGGCGATGCCCTCGGGCTGGAACCCGTCGGGCAGCGCGATGACGGCGGGCGGTCGACCTGTGCCGTGCGCCTGCGCGGGGGCGGCAGTGGTCAGTAGTGCGGCGCTCAGGACGACGCCGAGGGCGGTCCGGAGAGGACGGTTCACTGTGCTCCTTCCGGGCGGGCTGGGAACGCGCCCGCCACGATCACTGGGGCCAGGACCTTCCCCACTGTACGACCGCCGAGGGGAGCCCGCCGGGGGCGAACGAGGTGCCCCCAGCCCGGGACGCGTCGGGGTTCGCGCGCCGAATCCCGGGTCGCACCGCTTCGACCATCGTCAGTGCCCTGGTCGGGCTCGCGACGCCTCAGCAGGTCAGTGACATGATTGCGTCCATGGGAAAGCAGCAGGACGTCGGCGGGTCCGACCGTCACAGCGGGTCAGGTACCACCGGCGAACGTGCGATCGAGGGTGGCGTCGACGCGCGGCTCGCCCTCGCGCAGGATCCCGCAACACCACAGATGACCCTTTTCGACCTGGCGTCCGACCCGTCGGCGGCGGTCCGTAGGGCGGTCGCGTCGCGGGCCGACGCTCCCGCCCAGGCACTGCGCCCGCTGACCCGGGACCATGACCGTGGGGTACGGGAGGCCGTGGCGAGAAACCCCTCGGCGTCGATCGCGAACCTGTTGCGGCTCGTCAAGGACGCCGACCGCTGGGTCCGCTGGGCGGTCGCCGGCAACCCGGCGTGTGACGAGTCGGTTCGTCGGGTGATGTCGGAGGCGGCGGACAAGGAGCTTCGCGGCCTCCTCGCCGAGTCGCGCGAGTTGGAGCCCGAGCTGGCCGCCAGGTTGATCGAGGACGTCTCACCCGAGGTGCGGGAACGGCTCGCCACCCACACCCAGGACCCCGACGTGATCACCGCGCTGCTTGCTGATCGCACCGCCCGTGTCCGTAAGGGGCTCGCCCGCAATCCGCGGACCACCGCCGAGCAGCGCAGCGCGCTCGCCCAGGACCCGGTGGTCGACGTCCGTGTCGCCCTGGTCGGTGCGGTCGAGCTGGAGGACGCGGATCTGGCCCGCCTGGTGGACGACCGTTCCGTGCAGGTCCGACTGGCGCTGGCGAAATCCGAGGTCGTTCCGGCGCACATCCGGCAGGCCCTCGGGCGCGATCCCGACGAGATGGTGGCCAGCGCGGCCCGGGACTTCCGCCCGGCGTCGGCCAGATCCGCAGCGGTACGGGCTCCGCGCATCGGCCACCGGCCGTCCGGCAGCGGCAGACGCCGACCGGGCGGCGCCGCGCGCTGAGGCGGACGCGAGTCGCGGCGTCTGCCTTGCCGGCCCGGTCAACCCGAGCGGGGATTTTCGAGTCGACCGAATGGTGGACGCCCGGGAACTTTTCCGCGCCGGCCCCCGACAACCAGGATGCGCGGCCGACCGGCGGCGCTTCGACGACGGCATGGCGGACCGAGGACGTGACCTGATGAGGGTTTTTCCGCTCGCGCGTGGCACCGCCGTGGGCGCCACACGGTGGAGTGGCCGGTGGTGAAGGGCGCCACCGACGACGACCAGGTGACCCGGTGGGCGCAGGAGGCGGGTCAGGGCGATCGGGAGGCCGGCGCCGCGTTCGTGCGGGCGCTACAGGGTCAGGTCCGAGGGTTCCTGTCGCACCTCGCCGGCCCGGCCGAGGCCGACGACCTGACCCAGGAGACGTTCCTGCGCGCGTTTCGCAGCCTGCCCCGCTTCGCCGGCCGTTCCTCGGCCCGAACCTGGGTGTTCACCATCGCCCGACGCGTCGCTGTGGACCATGTCCGCGCCGTGGTGGCCCGGCCGAGGACGGCGACGGTGCCGGACTGGCAGTCGGCGGCCGAGGCCGCGGGCGCGGTCACCGCCGGCGCCGACGACGGTGTGACCCTGCATCACCTGATCGCCGGCCTGAGCCGGGAACGTCGTGAGGCGTTCGTCGCCACCCAGGTGCTCGGACTGTCGTACGTCGAGGCGGCGGACGTGTGCCAGTGCCCGGTCGGCACGATCCGCTCCCGGGTCGCCCGGGCCCGCGAGGATCTCGTGGCGGCCTGGCAGGCCGACGGACCCGGGACCCGCGGGCAGCGAACCGGTTGAGCGATGGCCCCGCCGGGCGGCCAGCCGATGCGGCTGACCGCCGGACGGGTCGGGTGCGCGTTATCCCAGCCGGGTCTCGATGGCCTCGATGATCCGCGGACGCAGTTCGGCGGCGCGGATGACGGCGTCCACCGAGCCGACCTCGACGGCCCGCTGGATGTTGTGCACCCGGTCGAACTCCGTGGCCACCTCGCCGAGCTTCTCCGCGCGCACCGACGAGCGCAGCTCGTCCAGTTCGGCGGTCAACGCGGCGCGTTCGGTGCCGGACGTGGCGGCGACGCGCGCCTCCAGGTCGCGTACCCGGGGGTCGGCCGCCGTACGGGCGTTGACGTCGGCGGAGAACACCACGGCGGCGGCGGGGGCGCCGCCGAGCACCGAGGCGAACGAGCCCTCCAGCGCCAGCACTGTCATGTTCGGGTTCAACGCCTTGGAGAACACCACGAAGGCTCCACCGTGGTAGCGCGAGATCACGCAGAAGACGATGGGTCCGCGGAAGTTCACGATCGCCCGGCCGATCTCCGCGCCGTACTCCAACTGGAGCTTGCGCATCGACTCCGGTGAGCCGTCGAAGCCGGACAGGTTCGCCAGCACGACCAGGGGCCGGTTGCCGCTGGCCGCGTTGATGGCCCGCGCGGCCTTCTTCGACGACCGGGGGAACAGCGTGCCGGCCGTGTAGGTGTCCGGGCCGTCGGTGGGCGGGAAGCCGTGCCGGGGCACCGAGCGGGACTCGATGCCGAGCAGGCAGACCGGGATGCCACCGAGGTGGACGTCCTGCACGACGGCGGTGTCCGCGTCGGCCATGCCCGCCCAGCGTTCCAGCACCGGGTGGTCCTGGTCGGAGAGGGCTCGCATCACCGTACGGATGTCGAACGGCTTCTTGCGGTCCGGGTTGGCCTCGGCGGAGAAGATCTCGCCGACGGTGGCGAAGGCGCTGCCCGCCACGTCGTGCGGGAAGGCGGAGATGTCGCGGTCGGCCGGGTCGGTGGTGGTGGCGCGCCGGGGGGCGTCCTCGCCGGGCGCGACGTACGTGTGGTCGTAGTGCGCCATCAGCACGTCCCGGGCGGCGGTCAGGTTCGGCGCCCAGTACTGCGCCTGCCCGTTCGGCCCCATCACCCGGTCGTAGCCGCCGATGCCGAAGTTGTCCTCGGCGGAGACGCCACCGGAGAAGTCGAGGGACTGCTTGCCGGTGAGCACCATCGCCGAGTCCGGTGTCATCACCAGCACGCCCTTGGTGTGCATCAGCATCGTCGCCTCGGCGTTCCAGTACGGCTGCGCGCCGACGTTGATGCCCGCGACCACGATGTTGATCTCACCGCCGGCCTGGGTGAACTCGACGATCCGCTTGAGGGCGGCGGCCACCCAGTCCATGTTCTCCGTGCCGGAGGTCATCGAGATCCGGGCGCCGGCGGACAGCGCCCACCACTCCAGGGGCACCCGCATCCGCTCCGCGAGGTCCAGGGCGGCGATGACCCGCCGGCACTCCGGCTCCGACAGGGCGCCCAGCGACTTCGTCGGGTCGCCGAGCAGCACCACCCGGGTGACACCCTGCGGGTACCGCTCGGTCGGCGTGGTGACGACACCGGCGACGATCGCGGCGCGGTTGCGCCCCTTCGGCCGGTCCACCGGCACCAGCGACGGAGCGCCGTCGGAGCCGGTTGTGGGCGGAGACGAGCACCGTCCATCCTGCACGGCGTGCGTGTCGTCGAGGTCGTGCTCGACGAAGTCGCCGAGCCGGCCGGTCAGCTCGTACGGGTACACCGTGTTGCGGCTGCTCGCCCGCAGCACCTTCAGCCGGTACTCGTCGAGCGGCTCGACCGGCTCCACCGGCGGTTCGCCGACGGCCAGCTCCGCGCCGCCGGTGGCGTCGAAGGAGATCCGTACGGCGATCTTGGTCAGCTCGCCGGTCCGGCGGTCCCGCTGGCGCGCGATGAACAGGATCTCCTCCAGCCCGGCGCCCACGGTCGTCGGGCGCACCCGCCCGGCGATCATCTCCATCTCCTCGCGGGTCAGCTCGCTCGGCGGCCAGACGTAGACCACGATCCGGTTGGTGTTGAACCGGGTCTTCGACGGCCGGCGCGACTGGGCGCGACGGATCGAGTCGAGGCAGGCGGCGATGGCGTCCTCGGTGGTGGGCAGCGCCACCAGCCGGCCGTCCTGCTCGCGCAGCTCGGTCAGGTCCCGTACCTGGGCGAACGCGACGAGGCGCTCGTCGGCCGGGTTCTCCCGCGCCACGCACTGGAAGAGGTAGACCTCCTCGTCCGACGACGGCAGCCGGGTCAGGTCGAACTTGTGCAGCCGCTCCAACTGCATCCGCTCGGCGATGTACGGGTGCAGGCCGCGGATCAGCCGGTCCTCGGCCATGGCGGCGCCGGACGGGCGGAACGTGAAGTGGTGGTGCATGACGGCCCCGCCGCGACCCGCGACGGTGGCGGTGAGCCGGCGGACCTGCGGGGGCAGCGGGTGCGCGGTGATGACGGCGAGCAGCGCGGCGGCCATCGCGTCGAAGTCCTCCGGCTGGTTCTCCCAGCCGAGGTAGATGTCGGCGTCGACGGACTCCTCGCCGGTGGCCAGGTCGGCGAGCCCGCGCAGGGCGCGGTCCAACGCGTCGAAGCTCACCGCGGCGGAGACCACACTGGAGTCGGCGCGCTCGGCGACCACGAACGAGCAGTCGGCGACCGTGCGGGTGCGTACGCTGGTGAGCGCCTTGTTGCCGTAGTACCGGCGGGTGAGCACCTCCAGCATGACCGTGTTGTCGAGGTGGTCGCGGACGAGGCGCTGGCCGAGCAGCCGGACCAACGGTTCGGTGCTGCGGACCATCGCGGCGACGCGCTCGGCGCGGTCGGGCGAGTCCGGGTGGGCGTCCAGGTGCCGCAGGTGTCCACGGACCTCGGCGTAGACGCGGGCGCGGTTGCGGCGCAGCAGCGGCTGGGCGAACCAGGCGAACACCACACCGCGGGCGAGGTCGGCGACGACCGGGAAGCGCACCTGCGTGGCGGCGATCAGCCGTTCCAGGGCGAGGCCGGCGGGCTCGCGCAGCGTCTCGTCCGGCGGGGTCTCCCGCAGCCAGGCGCGCAGCAGCGCCGCGACGACGGTGGCGTCGGCGGACGCGCGCTGCTGAGCCAGGAAGATCCGGAACACGGCGGCTTCGAGGTCGGGGCTGCGGTCGAGGTCGGTGACGCCGTAGTGGCCGAGCGCCTTGCCGAGCCGGGCCTGGAAGGCGTCCGGCAGGCCGGCGCGTTCGACGTCGAGGCTCTGCAGGTAGGTGTGGAAGTACTCGCGGGCGCTGTGCACGTGCGCGCCGCCGTCCTCGCCGGTGGGCCGGTTGCGGCTCAGTTCGGCCAGGTCGGCGAACACGGTGAGGAGGTCGAGTTCGGCGGCCAGCGGGCGGTGGCCGTCGTCGATGGCCGCACGACGGTCGGTGAGGTAGTCGTCGAGCACCCGGCGGTCGTCGTGCGGGTCGACGTCGAAGCCGAGCAGCAGGCCGCGCAGGTCCTCCTGACCGCGCCGGCTGCGCTCGGACGGCGACAGCTGCTCGGCGGAGGCGGGCAGGTCCAGTTCGACCGACGGGGTGGCGGTGGCGGTCGCGGTGTCGTCGCTGTCGTCGGCGAGGGGCTCCAGGCGCAGCAGCGGCGCGCCCGCCTCCACCTGGCTGCCCACGGAGACGGCGCACTCCTTCAGCCGCGCCTTGAACGGCGCCCGCAGCACCGTCTCCATCTTCATGGCCTCCAGCACGAGTACCGGCGCGCCCGCCTCGACCTCGTCGCCGATCTCCAGCGGCGTGGCGACGACAAGCGCGGGCATGGGGGAGCGCAGGACGCCTCCCTCGTCGCGGCTGACCCGGTGGGTGACACCGTCCACCTCGACCAGGTGCGTCGGCCCGTGCGTGCCGGTGAGCAGGCGGTACCTGATGCCGTTGACGACGATCTGGCCGGTGTGCCGATCGAAGCGGTCGAGTTCGACGTCGGCGGTGCGCACCACGCCACCTGACTCGATGCCCACCCGGAAGCGGTGCGCGCCGACCCGCGCCACCCGGGTGCGGTAGTCGACGCCGCGCAGCTTGAGATCGAGCGGTCGACCGCTGGCGTGCTGCACCTGCGGGCGCCCACCGGACGCCGTCGACAGCAGCCGCTGGCGCTCGACGCGCTCCTCCTCCTCGTACGACTCGATGGCGGCGGCGGCCAGGGCGACCGCGCTGTGCCGGTGCGCGACGAGTCGACCCGCGCCACGGACCCGGTCGATCCAGCCGGTGTCCGCGCTGGCGTCGATCACCTCGGGCTGGTCGAGCAGGTCGAGCACGAAGCTCTTGTTCGTGGCCCCACCCTCGATGATCACGGTGGTGTTCGCCATGGCCCGCCGCAGCCTGCCCAGCGCCTCGTCGCGGTCCCGTCCGTACGCGATGATCTTCGCGATCATGGAGTCGAAGTCGGCGGGGATGGTGTCGCCCTCGCTGACGCCGGTGTCCACCCGGATGCCGGGGCCGCTGGGCAGGTCGAGCCGTGCGATGCGGCCGGGCGACGGCGCGAAGTCACGGTCGGGGTCCTCGGCGTTCAGCCGGGCCTCGATGGCGTGGCCGCGCTCGGCCGGGGGCGCACCGTCCAGGCGCCCGCCGGAGGCCACGTGCAGTTGCGCCTTGACCAGGTCGAATCCGGTGGTCAGCTCGGTGATCGGGTGCTCGACCTGCAGGCGGGTGTTGACCTCCAGGAACGCGAACAGCCGGTCGCCCGGGTGGTACAGGAACTCGACGGTGGCCGCGCCCCGGTAGCCGACCGCCACGGCGAGCCGCTCGGCCGACGCCTTGAGCTCGGCCGCCTGCGCCCGGTCCAGCACCGGCGACGCCGACTCCTCGATGACCTTCTGGTTGCGGCGCTGCACCGAGCAGTCCCGGACGCCGATCGCCCACGCGGTGCCCTGCCCGTCGGCGATCACCTGGACCTCGACGTGCCGCGCGCCGGTGACCAGCCGCTCCAGGAAGACGATGCCGCTGCCGAAGGCCCGCGCCGCCTCCTGGCTGGTGCGCTCGTACGCCTCGGCGAGGTCCGCCTCGCTGGTGATCACGCGGATGCCACGCCCGCCGCCGCCCGCGGTGGCCTTGAGCATCAGCGGGTAGCCGATCTCGGCCGCCGCGGCCCGCGCCGCGTCCAGCGTCTCGACGGCGCCGCGACTCCACGGCGCGACAGGTACGCCGACCTTCTCGGCGATGAGCTTCGAGCCGATCTTGTCGCCGAGTTGGCGCATCGCCTCCGGGCTCGGCCCGACGAAGGTGACGCCGATCTTCTCGCACAGCTCGGCGAACGCCGGGTCCTCGGCGACGAAACCCCAGCCGACCCACGCGGCGTCGACCCCGGTCTCGACCAGGGCGCGCTCCAGCGTGGCGAGATTCAGGTACGGGCGGGCGGACGCCGGACCGAGGTCGTAGGCGATGTCCGCCTCGCGTACGAACGTCGCGGTGCGGTCGACGTCGGTGTAGAGGGCGACGGTTTCCAGCGGGACGCCGGTCTCCGCAGCCAGCTCGCGGACCGCGTGGATGAGCCGCATGGCGGCCTCACCTCGGTTGACGATGGCGATACGGTTGAACACCCGACTGACCCCTTTGGTAGACCATGGCCTGCGCGCCGCGAGTGGACGACTCCCGGCAGTGATCACTTTTCCGGCTGTGGGCGGGCGGCGCCATGGCGCAATCACCGAACCAACCGGCCCTCAGTTGTAGGAACTCCACAAATCTTTTGGTCCCCGTCCGACATAGGGCGAGGGTGGCACGTCGTGTGCCGGGGCTGCTACTCCGAGCGAGCGGTGCTGCGCATCCGCCATGCGTCGGTGATGAGCTCGGTCAGGCGCTCCACGTCCACCCGCTCCAGCCGCAGCAGGACCAGGGGCAGCCCGTCGTACCCGGGCGCGGTGAAGAACAGCTCGGGCTCGCCGAGTAGGAGCGCCTGCTTCTCCGCCTCGTCGCCCACGTAGAGCACCGCGACGTCGGTGCGGATGCGGCGGCGCTCCCCGGGCCGGCGCTCGGGGTAGGACCAGACGAAGCCCTTGTTGTCGACCCGGAAGTCGAAGCCCTCGCTGTCGATCTCGACGACGTCCGGTAGCGACCGGACCAGACTCCGCAGATCGTCGGCGTCAGCCATCGGGATCACTCCCGGACACCGACTCGCGCATGGGGACAGGCTAGCCGCCGCGTCGAGAGCGCGGGAGTCGCCCGGTTGCGGGCGGAATGTCGGGTTCCGCGCCCCCGCGGCAGGTCGGCCACCTGCCGCGATCTGGGTGCCGCCCGTCGGATCGGGTACCGTCGCCTGTCACACCATCTTCGCACCAACCTGGCTGCCCGTCACAGGGGGAGCCGCACCGGAGGGACACAGCCGTGAGGTTCTCAAGCGCAGCCCGCCAGGCCGGGCTCCTCGTGACGATCGCCGCACTGGCGGTGACCGCGGGATGCGCCAAGAAGGATGACAGCGAGGTCCAGGCGAACGGCGTCAAGCTCGTCCAGGCGGGCAAGCTGACGGTCTGCACCCACCTGCCGTACCCGCCGTTCCAGTCCAAGGACGCCAGCGGCAAGGTGACCGGCTTCGACGTCGACGTGATGGACCTGGTG
Organism: Micromonospora orduensis; assembly: GCF_006228125.1. Taxonomy (GTDB): domain Bacteria; phylum Actinomycetota; class Actinomycetes; order Mycobacteriales; family Micromonosporaceae; genus Micromonospora; species Micromonospora orduensis. The sequence goes on from NZ_VDFY01000164.1 coordinate 14,709, forward strand.
GCCAAGGAGCTGGGCGTCGAGCAGACGATCATCGACACCCCGTTCGAGGGGATCAAGTCCGGCCAGGACCTGAACACCGGCAAGTGCGACACCGCCGCCGCCGGCATGACGATCACCGAGGAACGGCAGAAGGTGATGAACTTCTCCGACCCGTACTTCGACGCGACCCAGGCGATGCTGGTCAAGACCGGCAAGGCGTACAAGTCGCTCGACGACCTGCGGGGCAAGAAGTTCGGCGTCCAGGCGGCGACCACCGGCCGCGACTACGCCAAGAAGTACGAGAAGGAGAAGGGCCTGCAGCTCGTCGAGTTCGAGGATCTCGCCGCCCTCCAGCAGGCCGTCGCCAACGGCCAGGTCGAGGCCGCCATCAACGACCTGCCGGTCTGGACCGAGTACCTCAAGAACAACCCGGGCGGGTTCGAGGTGGCCGCCGAGTTCGACACCGGTGAGCAGTACGGCTTCTCGGTGAAGAAGGACGGCAACCCGGAGCTGCTCAAGAAGATCAACGAGACGCTGACCAAGGCCAAGCAGGACGGCACGTACGACACGATCTACGAGAAGTGGATCGGCAAGCGGCCGAGCGCCTGATCGACGCTCCATCGGGCAGGGCGCGCGCCGGCGCCCTGCCCGTCGGCACCCTCCGGGAAGGCAACGACCGAACGTGAAGCTGCGACGCCGTCAGCGGGAACGACTGTCCCTCGGTATCCAGTACCTGGTGTTCATCGCCGTCATCGCCGCGGTGCTCTTCGCCGCGGACTGGGACAGGTTGGCCGACGCGTTCTTCCGCGTCGACATCATCAAGTCGATGTTCCCGACGATCATCACGGTCGCGCTGCGCAACACCATCCTCTACACGCTTGGCGCTTTCGCCTTCGGCCTGGTTTTCGGCACCATCCTGGCGCTGATGCGGCTGTCCCGGGTGGCGCCGTACCGCTGGGTGGCGACGGCGTACATCGAGTTGTTCCGGGGTCTGCCCGCGCTGCTGGTGCTCTTCCTCGTCGGGTACGGCATCCCGATCGCCTTCCCGGAGCGCCAGATCCCGGGCGGCGTGTTCGGTTCCATCGCGATCGGCCTGGGGTTGACCGCGGCGGCGTACATGGCCGAGACCATCCGGGCCGGCATCCAGGCTGTCCCCAAGGGGCAGATGGAGGCGGCGCGCACCCTCGGCATGTCGCACTTCACTGCCATGCGCACGATCGTCATCCCGCAGGCGTTCCGGATCGTGATCCCGCCGCTGACGAACGAGTTGATCCTGCTCACCAAGGACTCGTCGCTGGCCTACGTGCTGGGCGTGACGGCGCAGACCATCGAGATCACCAAGTTCGGCCGGGACATGCTGAACGACCGGGTGAACGCGACCCCGCTGCTGGTGGCCGGCCTCGCCTACCTGGTGATCACCCTGCCGCTGTCCCAGGTGGTACGACGCCTCGAACTCCGCTACGCCAAGGCCCGGTGACCCGCATGACGACCACGCCATCCCGTCCCGCCGTCGAGATCCGCGACCTGCACAAGTCCTTCGGGCCCCTGGAGGTGCTCAGGGGCATCGACTTCGAGGTCGCCCAGGGCGAGGTGGTCTGCGTCATCGGGCCGTCCGGCTCCGGGAAGTCGACGTTGCTGCGCTGCGTCGACCTGCTCGAGGAGCCGACCGCCGGCCGGATCTGGGTGAACGGCGTCGAGATGACCGACCCGGACGTCGAGGTCGACGCCGTGCGTCGCGGCATCGGCATGGTCTTCCAGTCGTTCAACCTGTTTCCGCACCTGACCGTGCTGAACAACCTCACCATCGCCCAGCGCCGGGTGCTGCGGCGCGGTCGCGCCGAGGCCGAGCGGATCGCGCGGGCCAACCTGGAGCGCGTCGGGCTGACCGACAAGGCCGACGCGTTCCCGGCGCAGCTCTCCGGTGGGCAGCAGCAGCGGGCGGCGATCGCCCGGTCGCTGTCGATGGAGCCGAAGCTGATGCTCTTCGACGAGCCGACCTCCGCGCTCGACCCGGAACTCGTCGGCGACGTGCTCACCGTCATGCGCAAGCTGGCCGAGGAGGGCATGACGATGATGGTGGTCACCCACGAGATGGCGTTCGCCCGCGACGTCGCCGACCGGGTCGTCTTCATGGACGGTGGCGTGGTGGTCGAGCAGGGGCCGCCGCAGGAGGTGCTCGGCGCGCCGAAGCACGAACGGACCCGTGCGTTCCTCTCCCGGGTCCTCGACCCGACCCGTGTCGCGCAACTCGGCCAGCCCGACCAGGCTCCCGAGCCGCCCGCGGCCTCCGGCCTGCCGGCCGACGACCGCCGCGCCGTCTGACGGTCCTTTCCTGGTACGTCCACCCCGTCGGCAGTGCCGGCGGGCCGTTGGCGCGTGCGGTGACGGCGCGGAGCAGGTTCATGCTCGATCGAAGTGCGTCGTGATGTCAAGGTAATCTTTTTGCAATCAGACCTGTACTTTCGTCGATGGATTACATAAGTTGCTGTCATCCACCGAAAGTTCTGAGTCTTCCGAGCAAAGCCCGCGACGAGCCTCACCCTCAGTCGTGCCTGGACCCCCGTGCTCGGCGGTCGATGCACCCTGCCCTTCGTCGCGTCTTCGCCCGGTCGGGAACGGAGACCCATGGACGATCACGCCGTTGGCTCCCACCGCCACCTGTCCCGTCGATCCCTGATCGCCACCGGGGCGCTCGCCGCCGGAGCGTTGGGCGCGTCCGCCCCCACGCTCGGCACCGCGTTCGGAGGCAGCCCTGCCCGGGCCGCCGCCGGCGTCACCAGGAAGGTCACCCTTTACGCGGAGCAGTTGCCCGGAGGGCTGTTCGGGTACGGCCTCGCACCCGGCCAGGCCACCGTGCCGGGGCCGGTCCTGGAGATGTACGAGGGCGACACCCTGGAGATCACCCTGGTCAACACCACAAACCAGAGGCTGTCCATCCATCCGCACGGGGTGGACTACAGCACCGACTCGGACGGCAGCCCGTTCAACGCCTCGTTCAACGATCCCGGTGAGACGCGGACGTACGTCTGGCGCTCGCACGAGATGGTGGCCGCGGCGGGTCGGCGGTACATGCCGGGCAGCGCCGGCTACTGGCACTACCACGACCATGCCATGGGCACCGACCACGGCACCGGCGGTGTCGCGAAGGGACTGTACGGGGCACTGGTCGTCCGGCGGCGCGGCGACATCCTGCCGTCCAAGCAGTTCACAGTCGTGTTCAACGACATGATGATCAACAACAAGATGGCGCCGGACACCCCGATGTTCGAGGCGAACCTCGGCGACCGCGTGGAGTGGATCGCCATCGGGCACGGCGGCACCTTCCACACCTTCCACCTGCACGCGCACCGCTGGGCGGACAACCGCACCGGGATGTTGGAGGGCCCGGCCGACCCGAGCCTGGTGATCGACAACAAGGACCTCAACCCGGGCAGCTCCTTCGGGTTCCAGGTGCTGGCCGGCGAGGGCGTCGGCCCCGGGGCCTGGATGTACCACTGCCACGTGCAGTTCCACTCCGACGGCGGCATGGCCGGGATCTTCCTGGTGCGCAACGCCGACGGCAGCATGCCGCCCGGAGCCGAGGAGGCGATCCACCGGTTCCAGGGCCACACCCACACGCACGGAAGCTGACCGAAAGTGGGGACGGGGATGACCAGAGATCTACGACGAGCCCTCGCCGCGGTAGCGGCCATCGCGACACTGATCCCAGCAACGGCTACGGCGTCGGCCGCGGCCGCGGCCGCACCGCGAACCGCGGCGCCAGCAGCGGCGACGCCGCACACGAAGACCGCGGTCCTCGTGTTCCACGGCCCGGTGGCCGAGCAGCAGGACCCGGTTTCGCGCGCCGTGGACACCATCCGACAGCTTGCTGTCAGTAATGACATCGATGTCACGGCCACCACGGACCCAGGTGTGTTCACCACGGCCGGGCTGTCCGCGTACCGCAGCGTGGTCTTTCTCTCCGCGGCGGGCGCCGCGCTCAACCGCGACCAGGAGTCGGCGCTGCAGGGCTACATGAAGGCCGGCGGCGGCTTCGTCGGCATCGCCGACGCCGCCCGCGCCCAGGTCGACTCCACCTGGTTCACCGGCCTGATCGGCACCCGCCCGGCCGGGGCCATCCCGGTGGCCGAGCCGGTGGCCCGGGTGACCGCCAGCGGCGAGAACGCGCCGAACGAGACGAAGGAGAAGCTGACCGACGGCGACGCCAACACCAAGTGGCTGGTCCGCACGCCGACCGCCTGGGTGGCGTACGAGCTGGCCGCGCCCAAGCGGATCACCGGGTACGCGCTGACGTCGGCCAACGACTCCGCCGGGCGCGACCCGAAGGATTGGACCCTGCAGGGCTCCACGGACGGGCAGACCTGGTCCGATCTGGACCGACGCACCGGCCAGAGCTTCCCGGACCGGTTCCAGACCCGCCGCTTCGACATCGCCACGCCACAGGAGTTCACCCGTTACCGGCTCACCGTCACCGCGAACAGCGGCGAGCCGCTGACCCAGCTCGCCGATCTGCGCCTGTTCACCGGCAGCACCACGGCACCACCGCCGCCCGCCGTGAACCGCGCGGTGGTCGACATCCTGGACCGGAAGCACCCGGCGACGGCGTCGCTGCCGCTGACCGTCACCCGGTCGGACCGCTGGGAGAACTGGGATCCCAACCCGATCGGCACCGTGCACACCCTCGCCCAGGTGCAGGAGCGGCACTACGACCCGGGCCCGGCCGCCAACGGGCCCTTCCACCCGGTGTCCTGGTGCCGGGACTACGACGGGGGCCGGTCGTTCTACACGGGCATGGGTCACGCCGAGGGCAGCTACGGCGAGGAGGCGTTCCGCGCACACCTGGCCGGCGCCCTCACCTGGACCACCGGTCGGGTACGCGGCGACTGCCAGGCGACGATCGCCGCGAACTACAAGGTGGAGCGGCTCACCGCCGCCAACCAGACCGGGCAGCTGGACCAGATCGGCGAGCCGCACGGGCTGACCATCGCGCCGGACGGCACTGTCTTCTACGTCGGCAAGGCGGCCTGCCCGAGCGGCCCGATCGCGGACTGGAACAACCCGAAGGTCGGCCTGGGCTGCGGCACCATCCACTCCTGGGACCCGGCCACCAAGCAGGTCAAGCTGCTCACCACCCTGGAGGTGATGGGCAACCGGGGCAGCGGCTCCGAGCTGGTGAAGAACGAGGAGGGCCTGCTCGGCATCGTGCCCGACCCCGCGTTCGCCGACAACGGCTGGCTCTACGTCTACTGGATGCCGCACGAGTCGATCGACCGGGTGAAGCGGGTCGGTCAGCGCACCGTCTCGCGGTTCACGTACGACCGGCAGGCGCAGACCATCGACCAGGCGACCCGCAAGGACCTGTTGCAGTTCCCCGTGCAGATCCACAGCTGCTGCCACGCCGGCGGGGGCATGGCGTTCGACGACAGGGGCAATCTCTACGTCGGCTCCGGCGACAACAACTCCTCCGAAGGGTCGCAGGGCTACTCCGGCAACAACTGGACCGAGGAGTACCAGGGGATCTCGTTCCAGGACGCCCGGCGCACCTCGGGTAACACCAACGACCTCGCCGGCAAGATCATTCGAATCCACCCGGAGCCGGACGGCACGTACACCATCCCGGAGGGCAACCTGTTCCCACCGGGCACCGAGAAGACCCGACCGGAGATCTACGTGATGGGCGTGCGCAACATCGCCCGCCTCCAGTTCGACCCGGTGCGCCAGTGGCTGACCGCCGGCTGGGTCGGCCCGGACGCCTCGTCACCCAGCCCCACCCTGGGCCCTGCCAAGTACGAGACCGCCACCATCATCACCTCGGCCGGCAACCAGGGCTGGCCGTACTGCATGGGCAACCGGCAGCCGTACCGGGACCGCAGCAGCACCGACGCCACCGTGCTGACCGGCTGGTACGACTGCGACAACCTGAAGAACACCTCGCCGCGCAACACCGGCCTGGTGGACATCCCGGCGGCCCGGGACAACATGATCTGGTATTCGCCAAGCGGTGGCGGCCCGGTGTTCCCGAAGCGGACCGACGGCAGCGGCCTGCCGACGTACGTCGCGGCGGACGCCACCTACACCCAGCCGTACCTGCGCGGCGGCGGGCAGGCCATCATGTCCGGTCCGACCTACCACCGGGAACTCGTCGACACGAACAGCGGCGTGGCCTGGCCGGAGCACTGGGACGGCAAGTGGCTCATCGGCGACCAGTCGAATGCGGCCAACCGGGTCGCGGTCACCGTCGATGAGGCCGGAGTGCCGACCGCCGCCCCACCGGTGTACGCCGAGTCGCTGCGGGCCATCATCCCGAGCGGCAACGGCGACACCAGGTTGCAGAGCTGGATGGACGCCAAGTTCGGCCCGGACGGGGCGCTGTACCTGCTGGACTACGGAGGCGGGTTCTTCAGCCTGCACCCCAACCAGAAGCTGATCCGGATCACCTACACCGGTGGCGCTCCCACCCCGGCCCCGGCGGCGACCTCGGCGGCCGTGCAGAACAAGCCCCTGACCATCGCCTTCACCGGCTCCCGCTCCGGCGGGGTCAGCTACCGGTGGGAGTTCGGTGACGGCGCCACGTCGACCGAGGCGAACCCCCGGCACACGTACGCCCGGGTCGGGAGCTACACCGCGAAGCTGACCGTCACGTACGCCGACGGTGAGACGGCCACGGTGCAGACCACGGTCACGGTGGGCTGCGCGGTGCCCGACGCCCGGCAGAACGTGTGGCTCGGCGACACGGACACCGGGGTGCCCAGCCGTACGGTCGGGCAGGGCTGCACGGTCAACGACCTGATCGACGACGAGAGCACCTGGACCGACCACGACGCCTTCGTCCGACACGTGAGCGCGGTGGCCCGCGCGGCGCAGGACGACGAGCTGCTCACCGCCCGCGAGTCGGGCACGCTCACCCGGTTGGCCGCCGCGTCCGGGATCGGCCGGGACGGGCACACCGGGTACGAGCCGCTCTTCGACGGCACCGACGAGTCGCTGCGCGGTTGGCAGCAGGCGCCGACCGGATCGTTCGCCATCCAGCCGGACGGGTCGCTGCGCTCCAGCGGCGGCCTGGGCATGCTCTGGCACACCAGGGAACTCGGCGACTTCTCGCTGAAGGTGCAGTTCCGCGACATCGCACCGGGCACCGGCCGGGCCAACACCGGCGTCTTCATCCGGTTCCCGGACCTGCGAACCCCTCTCGACCAGCGGCCACCGGGCAGCTGCGGCACCGTTGGATCGGCCCGTACCTCACCGGCCTGGATGGCCATCTACTGCGGACACGAGATCCAGATCTACGACGGTGAGACCGGCGAGCCGCAGAAGACCGGCTCGGTCTACAACTTCGACCCGGTGCCACTCGCCCAGGCCGGCGTCACCCCGAAGGAGCAGTGGAACGACTACGAGATCCGCGCGGTCGGGCAGCACTACACGATGATCCGCAACGGCGTGGTGATCAACGAGTTCGACAACACGCCGGGCAAGCAGTCCTCCCGGGCCGGCGATCCGCCGACCGACCTGCGGCAGTTCCTGCGCGGCTTCATCGGCCTGCAGAACCACGGCGACAACGACCTGACCGAGTTCCGCAACATCCGCGTTCGGGAACTCTAGGAGAAACGATGATCAGACGCCTCACGGCTGCGCTGTCGGCGCTGCTGCTCACGGTGATCCCGTTGGCCGCGACGCCCGCCTCCGCCGCCCCGATCGTCGCGGACCAGGTCCTGACCTGGACCGCCGACGACGACACCACCCGCTACAAGTCCGTGCCCACCCAGGCGGTGGCCGGCCCGACCACGATCATCTGGGAGAACAGCGCGGCCACCGGCAACACCACCGGGATGCCGCACACGCTGACCTTCGACACCTCCACCGAGGGTTACAACCACGACGTCACCCTGAACATCCTGGCCAACCCGTTCGACGCCAACGACGGCCGCCACCAGGCGACCGTGACGCTGTCCCCGGGCCGGTACCGCTACTTCTGCGCGATCCCGGGCCACAGCCAGATGGTCGGCGAACTGGTGGTCACCGAGGGCGGAGGTGGCGAGGACACCACCGCGCCGACGGTCTCCGCCGCCGTGTCTGGTGACCGCGACGCGGACGGCAACTACGTCGGCGCGGCCACCGTGACCGTCTCGGCCACCGACGCCGGATCCGGTGTGGACACCGTCGAATACCAGGTCGACGACACCAGCTTCCAGCCGTACACCCAGCCGGTCCGGCTGACCGCCGTCGGCGACCACTCGGTGCAGTTCCGCGCCACCGACCAGGCCGGCAACACCAGCGCCGTCGGCTCGGTGGCGTTCCGGATCGTCGAGCCGACGCAGGAGGACACCACCGCGCCGGTGGTCACGGCCGCCCTGGCCGGCGACCGCGACGGCGACGGCAACTACATCGGTACGGCCACCGCCACGCTTACCGCCACCGACGCCGGTTCCGGTGTCGCCACCATCGAGTACGCCCTCGACGGGGCCGCCTTCACCCCGTACGCGAACCCGGTCGTGGTGTCCGGGGTCGGGATGCACATGCTGCACTACCGGGCGACGGACGTCGCCGGCAACACCTCGGCCGAGCAGATGGCCCACTTCACGGTCGTCGCCCCGGCCCAGGAGGACGAGACCCCGCCCACGGTGTCCGTCACGGTCACCGGCGACCGGAACGACGACGGCGGGTACGTCGGCGCCGCGACCGTGACCCTCACCGCCGTCGACGACGGCTCAGGTGTGGCGTCGGTCGAGTACGGGCTCGACACCGAGGCCTGGACCGCGTACACGGCCCCGGTCACCGTGCGCGCGACCGGCGCGCACACGCTGCGGTACCGGGCCACCGACGCCGCCGGGAACGCCTCCACCGAGCAGTCGACGACGTTCACCGTGGTGGCGGACGGCACCGACGCCTGCCCCGGGTCCGACACCCGGGCCACTGTGGTCATCGACGGCGACGACACCGGAGTCGCCAACGTCGACACCGGTGACGGCTGCACCATCAACGATCTGATCGACGAACACGCCGACCACCCGGGCCACGCCGCCTTCGTCCGGCACGTCGAGACGGTCACCACCGCGCTCGTGACCGGCGGATCGCTCACCAAACGGCAGCAGGGCGCCATCGTCCGGGCCGCGGCCCGATCGGAGGTCGGCGCATGAGTCCTCGAATCTCACCGACAGGGAGAACCACGATGCCCGGACGTACCGTCGCCAAGCTGGCCACCGTGAGCGCCGTCGTCGCCGCCTCGGTGCTGACCGTGGCGCCCACCGCCCACGCCGACCTGGTCACCCACTGCATCGGCACCGGCGGTGCGGTGACCGTGCCCAACGACCTGTACGTACCGGCCGGCGAGTCCTGCGCGCTGACCGGCACCACGATCACCGGCAACGTCACAGTCGCCGCCGGCGGCAACCTGGTGGTGACCGGTGGGCGGGTCAGTGGCGAGGTGCGCGTCGCCGCCGACGGCTACCTCGACGCCACCGACACGACAGTCGACGGCCAGGTGGTGCTCGCCGCCGGCGGGTACGGGATCTTCCTGAAGGACGCCCGGACCGGCACCGTGACGGTACGGCCGAAGGGCTCCGCGACCATCGACAGTTTCCTCTTCGCCGAGGCGTCGACGGTCGCCGGGCACGTCACCGTCGGCGCCGGCGAGGTCCGACTCGACCGCGGCACCCAGGTGGAACGCAATGTCAGCAGCACCGGCACCTACTACACCGACGTGCACGACTCGTTCGTCGACGGCACCCTGTCGGTGCTCAACAGCGCCACCGGCAGCGTCGTGTGCGGCAGCGCGGTCCGCGGTCGGGCCACCTTCGCCGGCAACCTGGGCGGCGTGCAGCTCGGCCCGAACGGCGGGCTCGACAGTTGCGCCTCCGGCAGCTACTGGGGCGCGGACGTCAGCGTCACCAGCACCACCGGTGGCGTCACCGTCGACGACAACATCATCAACGGCACGTTGACCGTGACGGCCAACGACCCCGTCGCCCAGGTGGCCGCGAACAACCGGATCCGTGGCGGGGTGACCGGTGACCAGGCCGCGGCGACCACCAACCGGTCGGCCCGGGTGGCCGGCCCGGACCGGGAGGACGCCGGCGACCAGCGGGCCGAGATCCGCCGTACCTCGGCGGTGCAGGAGGCCACCGAGGCGGGCGCCGCGAGGCTCTAGACGAGTAAGTCCTGACCCTGGCTGGGGCGGTGGGCGCAGCCGGCGCCGGCGGGGACAGTCGGTCACCTCTGGCGGGGCGGATGCGGTAATGGGCGGTATACCTCAGAGTCATATTCATACCTCTGAGGTATACCGCTCACAGCACATCGACATGGCGGGCCAGCCAAGGCGCACGCCGTCAGCCCCATCTTGAGTGAGGACTCACGCGTCTAAGCCGGCCGCCGCCGTCGTACCGGGTGCGCCTTGTGGTCTGGGCTGTCCAGGTGCTTGCCGTCCCAGCAGTCGGAAGGTGATCTGCCGGACGATGTGCGCGGTCTTCGCGCAGACCGGGAAGGTCTTGTCGGCGCTGCGGCCTATCTCGCCGCCGATGCCGGCGCACCAGAAGTGGTTGCCCTGCTTGTCCGGGGTGTCCACCTGGTTTTTGGCGTTACCGGTGATCATGCGCAGGCCGAACGGAAAGGGCTGCGTCCTGCTCGGGTCCTTCAGGCGGGAACCGTAGTAGAGGGTCACCTCCTTCGGGTCGACGACCTTGCCGTTCTGGTACATCGTCGGCACCGGCTGTGGTGTCGGATCGATCTCATTTCCGTGATTCTTTTGGAAAGACCGTAATCGGCGACGGCCGCTCGGTTGCGGGCGCCCGCGATGCCCCCGCGCCCGCGGCGGTGGCGACGAGGAGCACCGCCGCCGGCAGGAACGCGCCGCCGATGCCCAGCCCGAGCAGCAACCCCCATCCGACGATGACCAGCGCGGCAACCAGGTCGGCGACCCGGGTCAACCGAGCGAACCGCTGTGCGAGAACCGGCAGCGACGCGGCGACGACGGGCACCCCCAGCAGGTAGCTGGCCGCAGCCCCGGAGTCGTCCACGGTGAAGGGAGTCAGCATGGCGGCCACCAGCATGGTGATCGCCAGGGCCGACCATCGGACGACGCGCGGAGTGTCGGCCGGCCGGCGGACCAGGACCACGACACCGACGAGCAGGACACCCGCGATCGCAACGACCGTCGCCAGAGCAATCATCAGGTTCTCCTCGACCGCGTGTGGCGTCTCATCGAAGATGACGGATCGCCGTTGTCGGATCTCACGATACGGCTGGCGGGGCTCGCCGCACGACATCCGGCGTCCAGCCTGTTCCGGGCCGGCTACGAACTCTGGGAGAGTTACCCCTTTTCCAGCGGTGTTCGTGGCCATTCGGTCCGCGCGTCCGTATCAGGTTGTACGCGGTCACGCCCGACTGCACGGAATCTCATTCGCCTTTCTGTGCCGAATCGGGCCTGGTCAGCTTTCGGCCTGGTTAGCCTCGCTGTGACGGGTCCGACCCGCAACGCCACGGCCTGCGGCGGTTGTCGGGAAGCGTTGACCAGAGGTGGTTCTCCGTTGCCTGAGACGTCGTTGACCAATCGTCACACCGTGCACACCGGCGGGCCGTCGACCATGGCGGCCGACGGCCGCCGCGTACTCCTCGCGGTCGCGGACGCCCCGTGCGACAGGTGGTTTCTCGATCAGATGCTCGCCCGATCAGGCGGGGAGTCGGTACGACCCCTCGACGCGACGGTGGCGGCGTCGACCGCCGACCGTCTCCTGGTCGATACGCCAGTCGGGCTGCGACTGTCCTCGCCCGAGCTGCGACGCGGTACTGGGTTCCGTTCCGCCGCCGGTGCGCCGCGCCCTGCACGAGACGGCGGCCATGGTGCTGGCCGAGACGGGACACCCGGCCCAGGCCGCCAGCCAGATGCTGCGGGCCATGCCGCTGGCGAGCGCCGCCGCTCGGATGGCGGCCTCCCAACTGGTGACCGAACCGGCGGTGAGCCCGACACTCGCGGCGGACCTGCTGCTCGCCGACGGCGCCCCCGACGAGCCGGATGCCCGCCTGGACGGCTCATCGCCACCGCCGACAACCTCTTCCTGGCCGCGCGGCTCACCGAGGCGTTGGCGTTGCTGCACGACGCGGTGGCCGCCGACCATGTCGGGCCGCGCCAGCGGGCCGTCCTGTTCGACGGCATGGGCACCTACTACGCGTCCCAGCGCCCCTCCCTGTCCTTGGCCTATGGAGCGAGCGCTGGAACAGCACCCGGATGCCGCCGGCCGAAGCTGGGTCCTGACGACGCTGGCCGAGGTGGCGGCCAGGTACGGCCACCGGGGCGCCGATCAGCTGCTCGCCGAGGCCGAGCGGGCGCAGGCCACCGCGCCGACGCCCGGCGGCGCGGTCCAGTTGGCCATGGCGAGCGCGGCCAGCGCCACCGGCGCCGGGCAGCTGCCGTGTGCCGGGCTGATCCTTCAAGAGGTGGAGGCCGCCGAACCTGCGGCGCGGAGCCAGCGGGTCTTCCTGTGCGTCGACCGGATCGCCAACGACATCTCGCGGGGCCGCTTCGCCGAGGCGCGAACCGCCCTCGACGACCTCACCACGGAGATCGACACCCTCGGGGTGGCGGCGCGGCCGCTGTTCACGCCCTGGACTGCGTCGCGCACCTCGCGGTGGGGGAGTTCTCCGAGGCCGAGGCGCGCGCCCGACTGGCGCTCAAGGGGCCCGCCGACGCCCGGCTGGACGGCGCGCGCCTCAGCCTGCTCGCCACGGTGGTGGAGGTTCTCCTGCACCGGGGCGAGGTGACCGTGGCACGTGCGCTGCTGGCGTCCGAGCGCCCCACGCCGCACTGGCCGGACGGCATGCAGTGGTACCGCCTGGGTTGTGCCATCGCCGGGGACCCCGAACCGGAACGCCATGGCGCGCTGATTCGGGCCACCATCGACCTGACCGGGCGCTCGCTGACTCAGCTGCTTCTGGTGCCGCATTCCGGGCCGCGCCTGGTCCGTGCCGCGCTGACGCTCGGCGACACGCCGCGGGCCCAGGCGCTCGCCAACCACCTGAAGCGGGTCGCCGCCAGGACGAACGACCCGCTGTGGGGAGGCATCGCCCATCACGTGGATGGGCTCATCACCGGTGACCCCGACGCGTTGCGGACGTCGGTTGCCCGGCTGCGAACCACCTCGGCGCGTCCGGCACTGGCCGACGCGCTGCTGGGCCTGGCCCGCTCACCGCTGGTCCCGGCGCGGGAGGCGCTCACCGCCTCGGAGACCTGTGCCGCGCTCTACGCACGCCTCGGCGCGATCGGCGACGAGGACCAGGTCCGTCGGGTCAACCGCGCCATCGGCGACCGGAGTCGAGCCCCGGCGCGGTGTGACGGCTTTGACGCGCTCACCCCGCCGAGGCCCGGGTCGCCGAACTGCTGGCGCGCGGCGCGACGAAGCAGCAGGCGGCGAGCGAACTCTTCCTGTCGTTCCACACCGTGGACACCCACCTGCGGGCCATCTACGGCAAGCTCGGTGTCCGGAGCCGGGTGGCGCTCGCCCGAGCCTGGGACGCCCGGGAAACCGGCGTCTGAGCCCCGTAACCGCGGTGGAGACTCAGTGCCGCGCCTCGACCGTCAGCGGATCCGCGCATGGTGGACGGGCTTCCTCGCAGTGAGGGCTCCGGGAGGGCAGCAGCAGCGCGCGGACCGGCCCGATGCCCTGGGCCGGAGTTTTGCGACATGCCTTTCGGCTAGGGCGTCGAATGTCCAGGTCCCAGGGCGGATCCGGACGATGGACCCAGGTCTCGTCGGACCGGCGGCGGACGACCGTGATCATCTGGGCCCGACGGACCCGACCTCCTGCGGTCAGCGCACCTTCCCGGCCAGCAGGTCGCCGACGGCGGCACGGACCGGGTCCGGGTTCGCCCAGCTCCAGTTGGGGTGTGCCCGGTTGGTGAGCAGCGCGAGGACGAGTTTGCGCTGCGGGTCCACCAGGAGCGACGGACCGGCGAACCCGGTGTGGCCGAAGGTCCGCGCCGAGGCCAGCCCGCCCATGAACCAGGGTTGGTTGAGCACGACCCCGAGGCCGTGTGCCGAGGTGCGGCGGGGGCGCTCGGGGTCGACAGCCGGCTTCCCGGCGTTGAGGTTGGTGAGCATCCGTCGCACCGTCGCCGCGGCGAGGATCCGCCTGCCCTGGTAGGTGCCGCCGTCGAGAAGGAGCTGACCGACGGCGGCGAGATCGGTGGCGGTGGCGAAGACGCCGGCGTGACCGGCGACCCCGCCGAGGTGGTTGGCGACGTCGTCGTGGACGGTGCCGCGCAGCAGGCCGCGCGACGAGCGGGCGTCGGTGGCGACCAGGCGGGCGGCTCGGGCGCCGGCGGACAGCCACGTGGTGGGGTTGAAGCCGGTGTCGCGCAGCCCCAGCGGAGCGGTGAGGTTGGTCTTGAGAGCCTCATCGAGGCGTTGACCGGTGACCTTCTCGACGATTCTGCCGGCGACCATGAGCCCGACGCTGGAGTAGCGGAACGTGTCACCGGGCACGGCGCCGGAGACCAGCGGCGTGGCGAGCACGGCGTTCCAGCGGGCGGCGTTGTCCGACAGGCCGGTGACCTTCGCGCCGACCGGGAGGCCGCTGGTGTGGGTGAGCAGCATCTCGACGGTGATCCGGTCCTTGCCGGCGCCGATGAAGCCGGGCAGGTAGTCGCGGACCGGCGCGCCCAGCTCGACGCGTCCCCGGTCGACCTGCTGGAGCAGCAGGATGGCGGTGTAGACCTTGGTGACCGAGGCGAGATCGAAGACGGAGTCGGGTCGCATCGCGACGCGTTGGTTCGCGGGGAGCAGTCTCGGGCCGGCCCCGTACCGCAGCGCCTCACCGACGGCCGTGTGCACCGTCGTCTTCCCACCGACCAGGACGACCGCGACCGCGCCGGGGAAGCCCTTGTGCTGGACGGTCTGTGGGGTGCCGGGCAGGTGCCGCCGGAGCAGGGCGGTCACGTCCGCGGCGTAGCGGGCCTGACCGGCGGGCGGGGCGACACCACTCGGGGACGGCGCGCCGGAGGCCGCCGGGCTCTGCCCGGCCGAGCCGAACCCGACCCTGTTGCCCGCCGCGTCGGTCGCGGTGACCGCGCCAGTTGGGCCGCCGACGGCCGGATCAGCCGCGCCGTTGTCGCCGCAGCCGGTCAGGGCGGAGGTCGCGGCGGCCAGGCCAGCTCCGAGCAGGGTACGACGGGCAACGGGCATCGGGTGATCGTGGCAGCCGACGGAAGGTGACGCCAGACCGGTTCACCCGAACGTCGACATCGTCCAGCGTGCTGGCCGGTATCCGACACCCGCGTGGAGCCGTCCGGGCGACGTCCGGCGTGTGTGCAACGATCGATGCGCAGTCTCTGAACGGCCGTCCACCGCCCCGTCCGCGTAGCGTCCACCGACGGGCTCGGGGAGGCGCCACGCCTCGTAACTCTTGGAGAGCACGATGTCCCTCTCTCCGGCTCAGGTCTTCGCCGCGCTCAACGCCGCGCCGCCTCCCGGCCAGGCGTCGCCGGTCGTGGGCAAGGCCGTCGTGGTCGGCGGCAGCGTCGCCGGGCTGCTTGCCGCGCGGGTGCTGTCCGACTACGCGCAGAGTGTGGTCATCATCGAGCGTGACGACCTCCAGGTGACCGGCGAGCGGCCCGGTGTCCCGCAGGGCACGCAGTTGCACGCGCTGCTGCCCGGTGGTTTCCTCCAGCTCGAACGGCTGTTTCCCGGCTTTCGCGAGCAGGCCCTGGCGGCGGGGGCGGTCGAGGCTCCGCCCGCGGCCAGACGGACGTACCTCGACGGTCGGTTGAAGGTTGTCGTGCCCGACGACGCCGACAGCCTGGCGGGCAGCCGTCCGCTGCTGGAGGGGCTGATCCGCCAGCAGGTGCTCCGGCTGCCCAACGTCAAGACGGTGGTCGCCCGCGCCACCGGCCTCGTCTTCGACGGGGCCGCCGTCGCCGGGGTCCGCTGCGATGTGGACGGGCTCCCGGGCGCGGAGAGCGCCGACCTCGTGGTGGACGCCATGGGGCGGTCGAGCAGACTGTCGGACTGGCTGGAGCAGGGCGGCTGGGAGCGGCCCGTCACTCGGCGGATGACTGTGCACCTGAACTACGCGACGGCGCTGTTCCGGCGCCCCGAGGCGAGCCCCGACCTGGCGGTCGTCATGGCGCTGCTCAGCCCGAAGATGTCCTCGGACGTGGCCGGCGCCGCGTTCTTCGCCATCGAGGACGGCCGGTGGATGGCCATGATGGCCGGGTACGGGGACCATCGGCCGGGTCGTACCGCCGAGGACTTCGTACGCCGGCTGCGCGAGCAGTTCCCGCCGGAGTTCGGCGAGGTCGCCCGGAGCGAGATGATCGGCGACGTCCGGACGTACGCGCACGCCGACAGCCGGCGACGGGACTTCCACGCGTTGGCGCGGTTCCCCGCCGGGCTCGTCAGCGTCGGGGACGCCGTCGCCTCGTTCAACCCCGTGTACGGGCAGGGGATGACGGCGGCCGCCCTGCACGCGGCGTGCCTGTCGACGTACCTGCGCTCCAACCCGGACCTGAGCGTGCCCGCCCGCGCGTACCTCGACATGCAGAAGGTCGTGGTGGACGCGGCCTGGTCGATCTCGACATCGGCGGACCTGGCGCTGCCCCACGTCGACGGGCCCTACCCGCGCGGCTACCGGCTCTCCAGCTGGGCCAGCCGGCAGATCGTGGCGGCGACGGTCACCGACGTCGCGGTCGCCCGGCGGTTCAACGACGTCGTCTCGATGCGGGAGCATCCGCGCACGCTGGGCACCCCGGGGCTTCTCCTGCGGGCCCTGCGTGCCAACCGGCACGCCCGCGGCTGACGCTCGCCCGTGGGCCGGGCCCGGTGGGCCCGACCCACAGGTGGCGGGTCAGCGCGGGAGCCGGCCGAGGATGTCGACGACGAAGCGGTGGTCGTCGAGCTGCGGGAGCCCGGACACCCCGAACCAGCCCACGACGCCCGTGCCGCGTACACGCAGCGGCACCGCGCCGCCGGCTGCGGCGTACCGCGAGGCGGGCAGAGCGAACTTCTCGGTGAGCGTCGTCTGCTTGTCCTGGCAGAGCCGGGCCATGTACAGCGACGAGTGCTCGAACCGCATGACCACCCGCCCCTTGCGGCGCAGCCACCCGTCGTTGTCCGCCGTCGAGCCCGGCAGACCGCAGTGGAACAGCTGACGCCCGGCCCGCCACACACCGACCGAGATCGGGAGCCGCTGCTGCGCGGCGGCCGTGACAGCCAGCACGCCCAGCTCGTACGCGTCCGTCTCGGTCAGGCCCGCGAGCTCCAGCTCGCTCTCCTCGCGCAGCAGATCGTCAAGCGTCGGCCACTGGTCATGGTCGGATGACATGTGTCTTCTCCTCGTCGAGCGGATGGAACGTCGATCACCAGGCGCAGGGCGCGTAGTCCTTCAGGAAGACCCCGTGCAGGTCCTCGCCCTGCTCGCCGCGCACGATCGGGTCGTACACCCGCGCGGCACCGTCGACCAGGTCGAGGGGGGCGTGGAAGCCCTCGTCGGCCAGGCGCATCTTCGTCGGGTGCGGCCGCTCGTCGGTGATCCAGCCGGTGTCCACGCTTGTCATCAGGATGCCGTCGGTAAGCATCTCCTGGGCGCTGGTGCGGGTCAGCATGTTCAACGCGGCCTTGGCCATGTTGGTGTGCGGGTGCCCCGGCCCCTTGTAGCCGCGGCCGAACTGGCCCTCCATCGCCGAGACGTTCACCACGTACTTGCGGCGGGCCGGCGCGGCGGCCATCGCCGGGCGCAGGCGGCTGACCAGCACGAACGGCGCGGTCACGTTGCACAGTTGCACCTCGAGCAGCTCGACCGGGTCGACCTCGTGCACCCGCTGGACCCAGCTGTTCACCGGGTCGAGGTCCGGCACCAGGCCGCCGGCGTCGATGGCGGTGGACGCGGCGATCCGTTCCGGTGAGGCCGAGCCGCTGGTCAACGCCAGCGCGGTGAGCGCGTGGGGGGTGAGCGCCGTCGACTGCGGGCCGGCGGTCAGGCTGCCCGCCGGCCCGCCCTGGCCGTCGGGCTTGGCGAACGTGATCAGCTCGGGCAGCGGACCGTCCGGCAGGGCCGCGGCCTCCGCGGCGACGAGCTGGCCGTACGCCCCGGGGGAGCGGCGAACGGTCTGCGCCGCGTTGTTGATCAGGATGTCGAGCGGTCCCTGGCTGCTGACCGAGTCGGCGAGGGCGATCACCTGGGCCGGGTCGCGCAGGTCGATCCCGACGATCCGCAGGCGGTGCAGCCAGTCGGCGCTGTCCGGCATCGCGGCGAACCGGCGGACCGCGTCGTGGGGGAAGCGCGTGGTGACGGTCGTGTGCGCGCCGTCGCGCAGCAGCCGCAACGCGATGTACATGCCGATCTTGGCCCGGCCGCCGGTGAGCAGGGCGCGCCGACCGGTCAGGTCGGTACGGGCGTCCCGGCGTTCCCGGTTGAGCGCGGCGCAGGACGGGCAGAGCTGGTGGTAGAAGGCGTCGACCTCGCGGTAGCGCTGCTTGCAGATGTAGCAGCCGCGCGGGTTGTGCAGGAAGCCGGCCGTGGTGCCTGTGGTGGGCGAGGCGAGGGGGATGCCCTGGGTCTCGTCGTCGATCCGGCCCGGGGCGCCGGTGGCGGTGGCCTCCGTCACGGCGCGGTCGGCGGCCAGGATGGCGTCCCGCCGTTCCTCGCGCCGCCGCTGCTTGATCACCTTGTACAGCTTCGCGGTGGCCCGCTGCACCCGCACCACGTCGGGGTGGTCGGGTGGCAGGGACTCCAGCGCCTCGAAGACGCTGAGGCAGGTCTCCAGCCGGTTCTGGTCGATCCCGTCCTGACCGTTTTCGGTAATGCTGTCCGCCGTCATGCGTCTTCGTCTCGTCCCGTTCCCCACGCCGGATCATTCCGGCCCGCCCACGTCCGACCCAGAACTGTACGCACCTGGGGGGCCGTGCTGCATCCCGCGCGTCGGCAGGTCGACGGCGTGGGGGTGGTGGCACGGGGTGGCCGTGCGTGGCGACCGCCGAGTCGCCACGCACGGCCGTTGGAGCCGTCGGCGTTCAGCCGGCGGTACAGGAACGGATCTGCGGCCGGGCGCCGCTGTTGCCGTTGAACATCGTGGTGAAGCCGAAGGTGTTGCCGCTGCCGTTGGACCGCATGGTCATGTTGCCGCTGCCGTCCCAGGAGGCGGTGCCGTTCCAGGTGGTGGAGACCTGCTGGGGTGAGGGGATCGCCACGACCACGGTCCAGGTGCTGGCGCCGCTGACCGTCACCGAGGTGTTGTACCGGTCACCCCAGACGTTCGTGGTCGTCGCCGTCGCGGTGCAACTGCCGCAGGGCGGTGGGGTGGTGCCGCAGGTGGGCGGGG
>NZ_VDFY01000100.1 GCF_006228125.1 Micromonospora orduensis
GGTGTCCCCCGCCCGGGCCGGTCGGGCGCCGGTTGGAACGCGGTCAGCGACGCCGCCGGCACCGCGCCGGCGCCCACCACCCCGCCCGCCAATCCCGTGCCGGAGCTGCCCGCGCTCGTCCGGGCGCTCGCGTCCGTCACCGCGGCGGGCGGATCCGGCGGCGCCGATCCCGCCACGTCGACATCCGAAGGCCCACCGTCCAGCTCGCCCCTATGGCGGGGGCGCGCTGTCACCGTCGTCGACATGCGCGCTGCCAGCCGCCCCGTGGAGCGGGGCCCTCCCCCGCCACGGCACCTCCTGATCACCCATTCGCGTCCACGACGTTGATCAGGAGAAGTCATGGAGATAGCCGTTATCTGGATCCCCGCCGACATCGAGCCGTCGGAGCCCGCCGTCGCGGCGTGCCTCACCCACCTTCGCCGACACGACTACCGGTTGAACGGGATCGTTCGGGCACCGTGGGAGACGGTCGAGCAGACGATGATCGACGGGGAGGTGGACGTTGTCGTGATCGCCGACCTCGCTCACCTCCCGCCGGATCGGTCGCCCCGCATCGAGGTGGCCACCGCGGCGGAGCCGACGGTCGATGAGGACCGGCCGGTCTCCGGCTGACACGGTGACGCGCCCCGTCCACACCGGACGGGGCGCGTCGTCATGCGCTTATCTTGACTTCCGTCGATGTTAGCGCCAACACTGAGACCGCTTGACTCCCGGCCCGCCCGCGCTCCGCACCCTCCGGAGGACAGATGCCACCGCACCCGGACGGTCCAGCTACCCGCCGAGCCGACGGACCGGGGCGTCCCGGTCGCGGAATCTCCCGACGCCTCCGACCGGTCCTGGCCGCCCTGCTGGTGGTGCTCGCCGTCTCGACCGGCCTGCCGGTGGCCGGGCCTGCGCACGCCGCACCGGCGGTCAACTACACCAACCCGCTGGTGAACCAGCGGGCCGACCCGCACATCGTCAGGCACACCGACGGCTACTACTACATGACCGCGACGGTGCCGCAGTACGACCGGCTCGTGCTGCGACGTGCCACCACGCTGCCAGGGCTCGCGACGGCGGCGGAGACGACGATCTGGTACCGGCACACCAACGGGGAGATGGGCGCCCACATCTGGGCGCCGGAGATCCACTTCATAAACAACAGGTGGTACGTCTACTTCGCCGCGGGCCGGACCGACGACGTGTGGCGAATCCGGATGTACGTCCTGGAGAACGCGAGCGCGAACCCGCTGACCGGGTCGTGGACCGAACGCGGCCGGATCACGACCCCCTGGGACACCTTCAGCCTGGACGCCTCGACCTTCGTCGCCAACGGGGTGCGCTATCTGACCTGGGCGCAGCAGGAGCCGGGCATCTCGACCAACTCCAACGTGTACATCGCCCGGATGGGCGCCAACCCGTGGCAGATCACGGGCGCGGTGACCCGGCTCGTCGTGCCGACGTACGACTGGGAGACCCGCGGCTACCGGGTCGCCGAGGGCCCCGCGGTGGTCCAACGCAACGGCCGCCTCTTCCTGACCTACTCGGCCAGCGCGACGGACGCCAACTACTGCCTCGGGATGCTGAGCGCCTCCGCCACCGCGAACCTGCTCGACGCCGCCTCCTGGAGCAAGAGCGCCACTCCGGTGTTCACCAGCAACGCGGCGACCGGCCAGTACGGCCCCGGCCACAACTCGTTCACCGTCTCGGAGGACGGGCAGAGTGACATCCTGGTCTATCACGACCGCAACTACCGGGACATCACCGGCGATCCGCTCAACGATCCGAACCGGCGGACCAGGCTCCAGAAGCTGTACTGGAACGCCGACGGCACGCCGAACTTCGGCATCCCGGTGCCCGACGGAGCCACACCGGTACGGCTACGGTCGCATGATCTGGCCAGCAGCTACATCCGGCACTACGACTACCGGGCCAGGGTCGAGCCGAACGTGGCCAACCTGGCCGACTCGCAGTTCCGGATCGTCAACGGCCTCGCCGGTGGCGGCACGGTGTCGCTGGAGTCGACCAACTTCCCCGGCTACTACCTGCGTCACCGGGGCTTCGCCCTGTACGTCGAGAAGAGCGACGGATCGCCCCTGTTCGGCGGCGATGCGAGCTTCCAACGCCGCTCCGGCCTGGCCGACGGCGCCGGGCTCTCGTTGGAGTCGCAGAACTACCCGGGTCGGTACGTGCGTCACCGCGACGGCCTGCTCCACGTGGAGGCGGTGGGCACGAGCGCCGAGCGCGGCTCCGCCACCTTCCACCTGGAGTAGTCGTCACTCGCCCGCAGTGCCGGTGCTCTCCCGGCGGACGAGCCGGAACGGCGTCTGCACGGTCAGCGGCGCCGCGACCTGCGTGCCCTCGATGCGGGCGATGAGGCGGCGCACCGCGAGACGCCCGATCTCCCGCTTGTCCGGTGCGATGGTGGTGAGGGTCGGCGTACTGAACCGACCCTCCTCGATGTCGTCGATGCCGACCACCGCGACGTCCCGCGGCACCCGGTGACCGGCCTCGGTCAAAGCCCGCAACGCGCCGATGGCGACCAGGTCGTTGTAGGCGAACACCGCGTCCGGCGGGTCGCCGAGCGCGAGCAGCTCACGCATGGCCCGCATGCCGTCGGGTCGGCCGAACGCGTCGGTACGGGCGACCAGCCGCGGGCGGTACGGCAGGCCGGCGGCGGCCAGGGCCTCCCGGTAGCCGCGTACCCGCAGGTGCGCCGACTGCCGGTCGCCACCCGGCGTGGCGCCGATGAACGCTATCCGGCGGCGACCGATCGCCACGAGATGCTGGATCGCCGCGTGGCTGGCGGCCACGTTGTCGATGGCGATGTGATCGTGCGGTACGTCGTACACGCCCTCGCCGATCAGCACGAGCGGGCTGCCGGCGGTCCGGGACAGCACCTCCTCCCGACCGATCCGCACCGGGCTGAGGATCAGGCCGTCGATGATGTGCCGCCGGGAGCCGCCGAGGAGCGCCAGTTCCGCGTCCCGGTCCGCGGCGGTGTTCTCCATGACGAGCGTGTAGCCGAGCGCGGCGGCCTCGGAGATGGCGATCTCGGCGAGTTCGGCGAAGTAGGGATTGTTCAGTTCCGGGACGGCCAGGGCGATCAGGCCGGTGCGCCCGCGACGGAGGTGCCGGGCGCCGAGGTTGGGGCTGTACCCGAGTTCGTCGACGGCCTGCTGCACGCGCTGCCGGGTCCGCTCCCCCACCGGTCGGTAGCCGTTGACCACGTTGGAGACCGTGGCCAGCGAGACGCCGGCGCGTTCGGCTATGTCCTTCAGGCTGACGGCCATCCGCCGACCCTCCACGAATTCGACTGACGAGCCGGCTTGACATCGACGACCAAGGATTGACGCGACGCCCCGCGCGACTCTATAACGTTATACAGACGATGATGGATGTCAATGTCCCCCGACGCCCACCACCCACGCGCTTCGGGCATGGCTGTACCGCCCGCGGCGACTCTCCCCCGGAGACGGCATGACACGTCAGGTCACCACCCGCCCCGCCCTGCCGCTGCTGCTCATCCTCGCCCTGGTCGCCGGCGTTGTCGCCGCGCCAACCCGGGCGGCGCACGCCGCGCCGGCCAAGACGCCGCCACTGACCACCCCCTGGACCGGCCAGGCCCTGGTCGGCACACCACTGCCGGAATACCCACGACCCCAGATGACTCGGCCGGACTGGCTCAATCTCAACGGCGAGTGGCAGCTCCGCCAGTCGTCCACCGACGACGCCCCGCAGTTCGGCACCGACCTGCCCGAGCGGGTCAACGTGCCCTTCCCGGTGGAGAGCGCCCTGTCCGGCATCGGGCGGGCCGCCAACGACAACCGCAACTACCTGTTCTACCGGCGCACCGTCACCATCCCCGCGAACTGGTCGGGTCGGCGGACCCTGCTGCACTTCGGCGCCGTCGACTGGCAGAGCACCGTCTGGGTCAACGGCGTACGGGCCGGTGCGCACACCGGTGGCTACGACGCGTTCACCTTCGACGTGACCCCCCAGCTCACCGCCGGGACCAACGAGATCGTCGTCAAGGTCTGGGACCCCACCGACACGCGGCAGAACGGCAGTCTGCCCGCCATCGGAAAGCAGACCAAGACACCCGGCGGGATCTTCTACACCCCCAGCTCGGGCATCTGGCAGACCGTGTGGTTGGAGCCGGTGCCCGCCGCCTCCATCAGCAGCGTGGACGTCTACCCGAACCTCGCCACCAACACCCTGCGGGTCCGGGTCTTCACCAGGGGCGACGTGAGCGGCCACAGCGTGCTCGCCGAGGCGCTGAACGGAAGCACAGTGGTCGGTACGGCCACCGGCGGCTTCACCGACTTCAGCGTGCAGGTGCCCAACGCCCGCCGCTGGTCGCCCGACGACCCGTTCCTCTACAACCTCCGGGTCACCCTTCGCAACGGCGCAGGTGCCGCCGTGGACCGGACCACCCACTACTTCGGCATGCGGGAGATCACCACCGGCCTGGTCAACGGGGTGCTGCGTCCCAAGCTCAACGGCCAGTTCGTGTTCCAGGTCGGCACCCTCGACCAGGGCTTCTGGCCGGACGGCCTCTACACCGCGCCGACCGACGCCGCCCTCGCCTTCGACCTGCAGAAGCACAAGGACCTGGGCTTCAACATGGTGCGCAAGCACATCAAGGTCGAACCGCAGCGCTGGTTCTACCACGCGGACCGGCTCGGCCTGCTGGTCTGGCAGGACATCCCGTCGCTGACCGCGCAGGACATCAACCCCACCGACGCCCAGCAGGCGCAGTTCGAGGCCGAGTCGCGCGAGATCGTCGACGAGCACCGCAGCTCGCCCGCTGTGATCGCCTACACGCCGTACAACGAGGGCTGGGGCGAGCGTTCCCTCGCCGATACGCGACGGGTCGCGCAGAACATCAAGAACCAGGACCCGACGCGCCTGGTCAACCCGCACAGCGGCCACAACTGCTGCCAGTCGCTCGGCGACCCCGGCAACGGCGACATCGACGACTGGCACGTCTACCTCGGGCCGGACTCCCCCGTACCGTCGAGCAGCCGGATCGCCGTTCTCGGTGAGTTCGGCGGCCTGGGCCTGCACACACCGGGCCACGAGTACAGCCCCAACGGCAGCTTTTTCGCCTACGAGTGGCAGGCCAGTTCGACAGCGCTCACGGACCGGTACGTCGGGCTGGTGCAGGGCAGCCAGAACCTGATGCTCGGCAAGGGGCTCAGCGCCTCGGTCTACACCGAGATCACCGATCTGGAGGGCGAGCTGAACGGCTTCCTCACCTACGACCGCCAGGTCGTCAAGATGGACCAGGCGCGGGTCCGCGCCGCCAACACCGCGCTCATCAACGCGTCGAAGACCATCGGCAGCTCGGCGCCCGTCGCCCTGCCGGTCAACACCCGGCGGTCCCTGCAGGTGACCACGCCCGGCTTCACCAACCGCTACCTGCGCCACCGGGACAGCCTGGCCTACACCGAGGTGGTCGACGCCGCGAGCTCCAGCCTGCTCAAGGCCGACGCCACGTACACCATCCGCACCGGCCTGGCCGGTACCGGCTGCTACTCGTTCGAGTCGGTCAACTTCCCCGGGCAGTACCTGCGCCACCAGAACTCCCGGGTGCGCAACTCGCCGGACGACGGCTCGGCGCTGATGCGCGCCGACGCCACCTGGTGCGCGCGCGTCGGATTGACCGGCTCGGGTGTGTCACTGGAGTCGTACAACTTCCGGGGTAGGTACCTGCGGCACTACAACTCGGAGGTCTGGCTCAGCAACGGCACGGGCGGCGACGCGTACAACACGCCGGCGTTGTGGGCCGCCGACAGCACCTGGACCGTCGCCGCCCCCTGGGCGCCCTGACGCGGCAGAGGCCGCGACGGGTCGTCGCCGCCATCTGACGACCGCGCAGCTTCCGGCCTGACCGGAACCTGCGCGGTCGTCCGGCGCGGAGCGTAGACCGGTCCATGATCTGCTCCGGGGTGCCCAGCCGGAGTCCCATCGCTGCTGGAACACCCGACGGCCGCGGCACGGCCTACCACGTCAGCCAGTTCGTCGGCTCCGTGTGACCGACCACCGTCACCTGCCGTAGCGGGTGTCGTTTCCCGGTCATGAGGCAGGTGTGGCGGTCCGATCTCGTCGCTGCCCCGTCGTTTCCGGCCCCCCGAGCCCCGCGTGCCGCCCCACTCGACCGACTCCGGCAAGCACCGGCTCGCAACTTGCATGCGGCCGCGAATGACCCGTCCGTTGCAGCGCGCAAACAACCATTCATCAAGTAGATGTTCGTCAATCTTGACTTGTGCGTCCCGTCGGCGGACCGTAAAGAGACAGAGGCAGATGCGCGACATTGGCGGCCCAATCGACGCGTTCGCCAAATAGTCGCACTGCCGGTTTCGCGCCGCGCGTATCAGGAGGTGTTCCATGCGGTTGAATCCGTTCACCGGGGCTTATCTCAACGATCCTGCAACATTGTGGCGACGCATTCTCGACGATCCTGACGGGGTGCACTACGCCGAAGATCTGGGCGTGTGGTTGATCAGCGGGCACGCCGACGTCCGGCGGGCTCTCGGCGATGTGGCGACGTTCGCCAACGCCCTCACCCTCGCACCGGTCTACGAGGTCTGCCCGGAGGCGATGAGCGTGATCACGCAGATCGACGCGCCGCCCACGACGGCCGCCGCGGACCCCCCGGTGCACCCCCGCACCCGTCGGGCGCTGCGGGCCACCTTCGCGAACACCCCCGAGCGGGTCGAGGCCGAGTACGGCGCGATCGTCCGCCGCCGGGTCGACCAGCTGGTGTCCCGGCTGGCCGACCGCCAGGGCGACCAGGTCGACCTCGTCGCCGATTTCGCCACCGAGCTTCCCCTGCTCGTGGTCCTGGACATCCTCGGCGTACCCGACGCCGACATCGCCCGGATCCGACGGTGGGCGGACGGTCAGATCGCTCTCATCTGGGGGCAGCCGGACCCGGCCGAGCAGGTACGCCTGGCGCGCGGCCTGCTGGAGTTCTGGCACTACTGCCAGGATCTCGTGCGCCAGCGGGTGGACGGCGCACACCAGCGGGACGACTTCATCAGCCGGGCCCTGACCTACCGCGACGACGACGACGCCGTGCTGACGGTGCCCGAGGTGGCGAGCCTGGCCTTCAATCTCCTGGTCGCCGGCCACGAAACGACCGCCGGGCTGCTCGCCCACGCCCTCGACCAGGCCCTGTCCACCCCGCAGCGATGGTCGGCGATGGCCGCCGATCCGGGGCTGGTCCCCGCGTTCGTCGCCGAGACGCTCCGGTTCGCGCCCGCCATCGACGGCTGGCTCCGCGTGACACGCCGGGAGGTCACGCTGGGAGAGGTCACCATTCCCGCGGGAGCGCGGTGCCTGCTGCTGATCGGTGCGGCCAACCGGGACCCCGCGGTGTTCGCCCATCCCGACCGGTTCGACCCGCACCGGGCCGACGCCGGGGATCACCTGTCGTTCGGCCACGGTCCACATTTCTGCATCGGAGCGGGACTGGCACGGCTTGAGGCCCGGGTCGCCCTCACCCGACTCGCCGCGGCCATTCCCGGCCTACGACTGACACCCGGTCACCGTCGTTCCTACAAACCCAATGTCGCGTTTCGCGCGCATCACGGGTTGAGCGCGACAATCGACATCGTGGCACCAGCGGGCCTGCCGGCGACACGAGAG
Source organism: Micromonospora orduensis (assembly GCF_006228125.1). Taxonomy (GTDB): domain Bacteria; phylum Actinomycetota; class Actinomycetes; order Mycobacteriales; family Micromonosporaceae; genus Micromonospora; species Micromonospora orduensis. Next base: position 7,639 of record NZ_VDFY01000100.1, read on the forward strand.
GGGGCCGGCGCCGAGGCGTACATCGGCGGACAGTGAGCGCGCACCGGGAGGTGCCATCGCGCATCCGAACGCGAGCGGGGACGGACGTCGTACCCCTGCTTCACCCACCACGACGCGACGCCCGCACCGGGTCCGGCACACACCTTTCACGCTTTGCCGTGCGATCCATGTCGGTCAACGTCTTCACACCCATCGCGTCCTGGGTTAAGAATTGCTCTCTATGATTGCCCCGGCGCAGCGACACGTTTGATCTGTCCGCTGCCGATTCCCCGTTGCCACGAAGGTGAGCGCATGGAGCACACATCGCCGTCGAGCTCCGCTCAACCCGCGGCCAGCGAGCGGTTCCGGTGGGAACTGCGCAACTGCCGCCTCCGACGGGGCCTGACCCAGCGGGCGCTGGCGGATCTGGTGCGGTTCAGCCGGGAGACGGTCGCGGCGGTGGAGTCGGGTCGCCGGTTCGGCAGCCACGAGTTCGCGGTGCGCTGCGACGACGTACTCGACACCAACGGCCTGCTGGCGGCGCTGTGGCCGCAGGTCGCCGCCGAACAGCTGGCGGCCGACGGTCGCCGCGGTCCGCGATCCTCCGAACCCGCACGCCCGGACCTCCCGGTCGCACGTCAGCGCGGTCGGCGTGACGCCAGCGACCCGGGTGCGGTGGTGGACGCCATCGACGAGCTGCGCGAGCTGATCGGCCAGGTCCTCAACGGCCAACCCGAACCGGACGACCGCGAGCGCGACGCGCCGACCGGACCCCGCAGCGACCAGCGCTGACCTCGTGATCCCGTGACGCCGCGCGCTGTCACCGCTCGCTGACGCTGGGTACAGATGCTGGTACGGGCAGTTTGTACCACGGCCAGGTCTGGCCTACGAGCGCCGCTTCCGGCCGAATGGGACTTGCATTTGGCAAGGTGCGGATAGACCGTCATCGACGAGTCGTGGGAGTCAATCTTGGCGTCGAGCACGAGGTCCCACGAGGCCCGACCCTACCCGACCCGCCGGCGCGGCTGGAAGATAGCCGGTCGGATGCGCCTCATCGTCGCGGCACCGCTCGTCGCCGTGATCGGCTTCGCCAGCCTCGCGCTGACCGAGAGCGCCCGCCAGACGGGCCGCGCCGCCGACCTGCGGATCCTGGCACAGGTCGGCGCCGAGGCCGGTGACCTGGCCTACCGTCTGCAACGCGAACGCATCGCCGCGGCCGACCTGCTCACCTACGCCGCGCCGGAACAGCAGGACGCGTTCGGAGTGGAGATGGCCGCCACCGACGACGCCGCCGCCCGTTACCGCCGGCAACGTGACCTGCTGCCCGCCGCCGCCACCGCCAACCAGTCACTCCTGCGCCGCATCGACGCCGCCCTGGACGGCCTCGCCCCGCTGCGCACCCAGGTCCGCACCGCGGCGCACGCCTCGGTGTCGGCGATGACCTTCAGCTACCGCATCGCGATCGCCGACCTGATCAACCTTCGGGAGAACGTCTCGCACGGCGTGGTCAACGCCCAACTCGCCGACGGGATCCGGGCCTCGGCGGCGCTGTCGAAGACGGCCGAGGCGATCGGCCAGCAGCAGGTCGCCGTGCTCCGCGCGGTCGTGGCGGGCGAACTCACCCCGGCCATGCAGCAGGACATCACCGCGGCCCGGACGAGCTACACCGAGTCGAGCCTGTCGTTCCTGGCCCTGGCCCCACCGGACTGGAGCACCTGGTGGGAGCAGGCCGGCACCGGCAAGGAGGCGCTCGCGCTGCAACGGATGCAGGACGACGTGTCCCGAGCACAACCCGGGACACCACTGCGGCTGGCGACCGCGGCCTGGGTGTCCACCACGCAGGCCCGTGCCGCCCGCCTGTCCGACCTGCGGGCACGCGTCGACGCCGCGGTGCTCGACGACGTCCGGGCCGCGCACGCCGACCAGCGCCGCCGGGCCGTGGCAGAAGCGGTAGGCGTCCTCCTGGCCCTGGTGCTGACCGCGCTGGTGACCTGGGCAGTCGCCCGGCAGATCACCAGGCGACTGCGCCGCCTGCGGGACGCCGCCAACGCTGTCGCATTCCAACAGCTCCCCGCCGTGGTGGCCCAGCTCCAACAGCCGGGCAGCGCCGCCGTCGACCCGGACGAGCTGGCCCGCCAGCAGTCCACCGCAGCGCTCGACGCGTCCAGCGACGACGAGATCGGCGAGCTGGGCCAGGCGTTCAGCGCCGTGCACCGGGCCGCCGTCCGGACCGCCGCCGGACAGGCCGTGATGCGCGCCAACACCGCCGACATCTTCATCCACCTGAGCCGCCGCGAACAGCGACTCGTCGACGCCGTCCTGGCCCAGGTCGACCTGGTCGAACGGGACGAGACCGATCCCGACCGGCTGCACCAGCTGTACACACTGGACAATCTGGCGACCCGGATGGGACGGATCAACGCCAGCCTGCTGGTGCTCGGCGGCGTCGGTGTCGGCCGCGTACGACAGCATGACGTCCCACTGCAACAGGTGCTCCAGGCGGCGCTGTCGCAGATCGAGCACTACGCCCGGATCCGGCTCGGCATGATCGACGGCGACGTCGCCGTGGCGGCCAAGACCGTCGACGAGGTCGTACACCTGCTCGCCGAACTCATGGACAACGCGACGACGTACTCGCCGCCGGGAAGCGAGACCTGGGTGAGCGGCCGGAGCCTGGGCGACCGCGTCATCATCCAGATCAGCGACGAGGGTGTCGGGCTGTCCCCGCAGCGGATGGAACAGCTCAACGAGCTGCTGGCCCACCCACCGGCCATCGACGTCGCCGCCGTACGGGCGATGGGGCTCGTCGTCGTCGGTCACCTCGCTGCCCGGTTGGGCGCCACCGTCCAACTGCGGCGCGGCCCCCGGCGGGGCATCCTCGCCGAGGCGACACTGCCCGCCGCGATGATCCGATCCCTGCCTCCGGAGGAGTACCTGCTCGCCCCCGGTCGCCTGTCCCGGCGTGCGGCCCGGACCGCCGGCCCTCCACCGCCGTACCAGCCGCGCCCCGAACCCACCGCCGGACGCCCACCGGCCGAACGGACCCTGCCCGCGGCGCCGGTGTTCCGACCGACTCCCCCGCCCCCGGACCGGGGGGACGCGCCCACCGAGGAGCTGCTCATCTTCGAACAGGTCAACCACTGGTTCCACGCCGATGTCGTCGACGGGCAGGACGGGCGGGAATGGGCCGGTCCGGCCGACGACGCCTGGCGCACCGCGGCCCGCGCGCACGCTCCGGAGGTCGCCACGACCACCACGTCCGGCCTGCCCAAGCGGCAGCCACAGCGGCATCTCGTGCCCGGTGGCGTGACGGTGCCGCAGCAGCAGCAACGGTCGGAGTACCGCGACCCGGCCCAGGTGGCCACGGCGATGGCCGCGTACGCCCGGGGCGTGGCGACCCGACGGCGCACCCCGGTCAATCTCGGCAACAACTGACGCGACAGGAGAGCACGTGACCGACCAACAGGATCTCGGCTGGCTGCTGGACAACTTCGCCGCGCGCGCGACCGAGGTCAGCCATGCGATCGCGATCTCCAGCGACGGCCTGATGGTCGCCGCCACCCGCGACCTGCCACCGGACCGGGCCGACCAGCTCGCCGCGACCGGCAGCGGTCTGGTCAGCCTGCTGCGCGGCGCCGCGGCGTTCTTCGACGCCGGCGCGGTGATCTCCAACGTCACGCAGCTCGAGGGCGGCTTCATGTTCTCGATGGCCTTCAACGACGGCGCCTCGTTGCTGGTGCTCGCCGCGCCCGAGTGCGACGTGGGCAAGGTGTCGTACGAGATGACCGAGCTGGCCAACCGCATCGGGGACACCCTGACCCCCGCGGCCCGCGCGGCTCTCGCCCGCAGCCGCTGACCACCCCGGCGCCCCCACGCCGGAGACCCTTCCCCTTCCCCTGGAGTAGGACATGCCTCTCACCACCCCCTGGCACAGCCGTGCCCTCACCGCCGCGCTGCTCGCGACCGTGCTGACCGCCAGCTCGGCCTGCGGTGACGACGCGACAGGCACGAGCGCCGGCGGATCGATAAAGATCGGACTGCTCGCATCGCTGTCCGGGACGTACCAGGCAGTCGGTACGGAGATCCGCGACGGCTTCCAGCTCTACCTGGACACCCACGACGGCAAGCTCGGCGGTCGACAGGTCGACCTCGTCGTCGCGGACGAGGGCAACGGCGCCCAGACCGCCGTGCCGGCGGCGACCAAGCTGCTCAAGCAGGACCGGGTGTCCGCGCTCACCGGCATCGTCGGCGGTGGCTCCGTCGCCGGGGTCACCCCCCTGCTCAACGAGACCAAGGTGCCCCTCGTCGGCTCCAACGGCCGGCCGGAACTCAAGGACGTCTCCCGGGTCTGGCACACCTCGTACCTCTCCGACGAACCCGGGGCGGCCATCGCCCAGCACGTTCGGGACAACGTGAAGGGTTCCGTGTACGCCATCGGGCCGGACTACCAGGGCGGCTGGGACGAGCTGCGCGGCTTCACCGACGCCTTCACCAAGATCGGCGGGAAGCTCGCCAACGCGGACGGCAAGACCACCTTCACCCCGTTCCCGGCCACCACCAACTTCACCCCGTACTTCGCCCGGATCAAGGCCTCGGGCGCGGCCGCCGTCTACACGTTCTACGCCGGCAGCGCCGCCGTCGACTTCGTCAAGCAGTACGCGCAGTCCGAGATCAAGGACGTCCCGCTGTACGCGGCCGGCTTCCTCACCGAGGGCGGTGTGCTCAACGCGCAGGGCGAGGCGGCCCGGGACATCTACTCGGTGCTCAACTACTCGCCGGACCTCGACAACGCGGAGAACCGCGCCTTCGTGGCAGCGTGGAAGGCCAAGCACGACGGTTCCCCGACCACGTACGCGCTCGCCTCGTACGACGCGGCGGCGGTGTTGGACCGGGCGATCGGCGCCGCCGGCAGCGACCCGACTCCGGAGGCCATCAACGCGGCCATCGCGCAGCTCGGTCAGATCGCCAGCCCGCGCGGCACCTGGCAGTTCTCCACCACCACGCACTCACCTGTGCAGAAGTGGTACCTGCGCCAGGTCCGTCAGGACGGGCGGGCGCTGTCCAACACCGTCGTGGGTGACCTCGCGACCGTCGGCCGGTGATCATGGTGGCGGCCGGCCCGAACCGGATCGACCCGTACCTGATCCCAGCGCTGGACGGGGTCGCCTACGGGCTGCTCGTCTTCGTCGCCGCCTCGGGTCTGGTCTTCTGTTTCGGCGTCGCCAACATCCTCAACCTGGCGCACGGGATGCTCTACGCGATCGGTGGGTACACCGCGGCGGCGCTGCTCGACGGCGGCTGGGCGAGCCTGGCGCTGGCGCTGGCGGTCGGTGTGCTCGCCGCCGCCGCGGCGGGCGTGCTGCTGGCCGGACTGCTCACACCGGTCGCCACCGGCAACCACCTGACCCAGGCGCTGCTGACCTTCGGGGTGGCTCTGGCCGGCGGCAGCCTGCTCGTCGCCGGCTTCGGACCCGACGATCCGCGGGTCCGGGTGCCGGCCGCGCTGGACGGGTCGGTGGTGGTCGCCGGCCACCGGTACGCCGCGTACCGGCTCGTCTTCATCGTGGTCGCGGCGGTGATCTCCGCCGCGCTCTACCTCGTGGTGCGGCGTACCCGGGCCGGGATGCTCGTCCGGGCGGCCGTCGACGACCCGGAGATGGTCGCCTGCATGGGTGTGAGTCCCACCCGGATCCGTGCCGGTGTGCTCGCCGCCGCCGGCGCGTTGGCCGGCGCGGCCGGCGTCCTGGGCGCGCCGATCATCGGCCCCGGCACGGACACCGCCGACACAGTGCTGCTGCTGTCCCTGGTGGTCGTGGTCCTCGGTGGTCTCGGGTCGATGGCGGGCACGCTGCTGGCCGCGCTCGCGATCGGCGAGATCCAGACGTTGGGGGTGGCGTTGCTGCCGTCCGCCGCGCCGTTCCTGCTGTTCGCCGCCATGGCGGCGGTGCTGGCCGTGCGGGCACGTGGCCTGGCCACCAGGTGGAGGACGACGTGAGGAACGAGGTGATCCGGTGGGGCCGCGGCGGCGTCGCGGCGCTCGTCCTGGTGGGCCTGGTCGTGGCGCCCTGGGTGGTCGACGACTACACCACGGCGATCCTGGCCCGGACGCTGGCGCTGGCCCTGGTCGGGGTGAGCGTGGCACTGCTCACCGGCGTCGCGGGCATGCCGACCCTCGGCCAGACCGCGCCGTACGCGGCGGGCGCCTACGCCTGCGCGGTGCTCGGTAGCCGGATCTCCGACGTCGGCGTCGTACAGGTGGCGGTCGCGGCGGGTGCCGGGGCGGCGCTGGCCGCGCTGACGGTGCCGCTCGTCGTCCACGCCCGGGGGGTGATCGTCCTGATGATCACGTTGGCGGTCGGTGAACTCGTCGTGACCGTCCTCGGCCGGTGGCGGTCGGTGACCGGTGGCACGGACGGGCTGGCCGGCATCCCGGCGGTCCGCCCGTTCTGGGGCCTGCCGGTGCTCGCCACCGATCAGGCGCGTTACCTGTACACGCTGGTCGTCGCGGCCACGCTTGTCGGCGCGGTGCTGTTGCTGCTGCGTACCAGAGCCGGGCTGCTGCTGCGCGCCGGCCGCGACGACGAGACGCGGCTGCGGGCCAGCGGGCACCGGGTGCCCCTCCTGGTGTCCGGCGCGCACGTCGCCGCCGGAGCGATCGCCGGTGCCGCCGGCTCGCTGCTCGTCGTCGCCCAGCAGTACATCTCCCCCGCCGACTTCGGCTTCGACACGTCCGCGCTGCTGCTGCTCGGGGTCGTCATCGGTGGCACCGCCTCGGTCGGCGGCGCCCTGGTGGGCGCGGCGCTCGTCATCGCCGCCCGGGACTGGCTGTTCGGGGTGCTGCCCGGCCACGCGCCGCTGGTGCTGGGGGCGCTGTTCGTGGCGACGGTCTACCTGCTGCCCTCCGGCGTCGACCGGGCACGGCTCAGACCGCGCCCGACGGACGTCCCGCCGGTCCACCCGGACCGGCCGGCCGTGCGCGAGCACGCTGGGGCAGCACCGGAGTTACGCACATGACCCCGCTACTCGACGCCCGGGACGTCCAGGTGCGCTACGGCTCGCTCGCCGCGCTCGCCGGCGTCGACCTGTCCATCCACGACGGCCAGCGGCACGCGCTGATCGGCCCCAACGGAGCCGGCAAGACGACCCTTCTCAACGTGATCGCGGGCGCCACGAGGCCGCAGCGCGGCACTGTGGTGTTCGGCGGACGGGACGTCGGCCGGCTCGGCCCGGCGGCACGGGCCCGACGGGGCATCAACCGGATACACCAGCGACCGGCGGTCTTCTCGACGCTCACCGCGACGGAGAACGTCGTGGTGGCCGCGCTGCCGCGGGTCATCCCACAGCGCAGGTGGCGGCCCGGCGGACGCCGGCGCGCCGCGCAACACCGGGCGGGTCCGCTGCTGGAGCAGATGGGCCTCGCCGACGTCGCATCGGTGCCCGCCGGGCACCTCGCACACGGGCAACGACGCCAGTTGGAGATCGCGATGGCCCTTGCCGGTCGCCCCCGCCTGCTGCTGCTCGACGAACCGGCGGCCGGGCTGTCCGCCACCGAGGTCGGCCGGCTGGTCGAGCTGCTGCGGGCGCTGCCCCGCGCGGTCGCCGTGCTGCTCGTCGAACACCGACTGGACCTGGTGTACGCCCTCGCCGACACGGTCACCGTGCTCCGCGACGGCCAGCGGTTGGCCGCCGGTACACCTGACGAGATCCGTACCTCGCCGCTGGTGCGGCAGGCCTACGCCGACGGGGTGGCCTGATGCTGAGTGTGGACCGCCTGTGCGCCGGCTACGCCGGGGGGATCGTGTTGCACGAGGTCAGCCTGCGGGTACGCCCCGGCAGCATCCAGGCCGTGGTGGGACGCAACGGCGCGGGCAAGAGCACGCTCGTGCACACGATCGCCGGGCTGGTGCGTGCCTCCAGTGGTCGCATCGAAATCGGCGGCGTACACGTGGCGGGCCGGCAACCGCACCGCATCGCCCAGTCCGGGGTGGGTCTCGTGCCACAGGGCCGGCGGGTCTTCTCCCGGTTGACCGTGGCCGAACACCTGGTCCTGGCGGCCGCGCCGTGGCGGGCCGCCACCCCGGGCGGCGAGGGCTGGACGGTGGCTCGGATCCTGGAACTGCTGCCGAGGCTTGCCGAACGGCTGCGGCACCGCGGCTGCGAGCTGTCCGGCGGCGAGCAGCAGATGCTGGCGATAGCGCGCGCACTCCTGGGCCAACCCCGGGTGCTGCTGCTCGACGAACCGTGTGAGGGTCTCTCCCCCGACCTCGCGGCGCGCGTCCGTGAGCTCATCGGCGCCCTCGCCGCCGACGGTCTGACCGTGCTGCTCGTGGAGCAGCAGCTCCAGCACGCGATCGAGGTCGCGGACCGGGTGGCGGTCCTGGAGTACGGCCGGGTGGTCTACGACCGACCGACTGCCGAGGCCCGCGTCGATCCGACCCCGGTGGCGGCGATGTTGAGCGTCACCGCTGCCGTCGCGCCGCCCCCGGCCAACCGGCCCGCCCCCCGGCTCTGGGCCGACACCCCGTAGTCACCCGAACCTTCCCGAAGAGGTAGACACCCATGACAAGCGGCACCAACGACGACACGTACACGTTCGACAACGGCGCACCGGACGCGGTCGCACAGATGCACGCGCTGGAATCCTTCCTGGACCCGATCACCACACGCCGTCTGGCCCGGCCGGTGCTGCGACCGGGGGCGGCCTGCTGGGAGGTCGGCGCGGGCGGCGGCTCGATGGCCCGACGGATCGCCCGCGCCGTCGGCGACACCGGCGACGTGCTGGCCACGGACATCGACCCCACACACCTCGTGGCCGACGGCAACCTGCGCGTACGCCGACACGACGTCCGCACCGAACCGCCACCCGCTGACGCGTTCGACCTGATCCACGCCCGGCTGGTGCTGCTGCACCTCCCCGATCGACGACGGGTCCTGCGTACGCTCGCCGGCGCGCTGGCCCCCGGCGGGTGGCTCGTGGTGGAGGAGTTCGACTGCACCGGGCCGCTGCGGGTGCTGACCGCACCGACGGACGACGCCGCGAAGCTCTTCGCGCAGGTCATGGATGCCATGATGGGCGTCCTGGAGGACCACGGCGCCGACCTGGGATGGGCGCAGGACGTGCACACCGAGATGGCCCTCGCCGGCCTGACCGATCTGGACACCATCACCCACTCGCAGAGCTGGGCCGGCGGTTCGACCGGAACCTCGCTCTACGAGACGAACTCCCGCCAGTTGGAGCCGGACCTGCTCGCCGCGGGGCTGTCGCCCAACCAGCTGAACGCCTTCCGGCGACTGGTGCGTGACCCCGCGTTCGCCGTCATGTCGTACCACTTCGTCTCCACGCGGGGCCGGCTACGAGGCTGAGAGCACCCGACACCCCAGCCGCGACCGTCAGTCGTCAGCGGTTGAGGTAGGCCGCCAGGCCGCCGAGTTCCTCGTTGGCGATGAACACCGACCGCACGTTGAGGATGGCCTCCTCGACGTGGGTGGGGCAGCCCCACGCCGAGTCGCCCCACGAGTCGGCGATCTTTATCTCGGCTGGCGCGGGGCAGCCGGCGGGACCGCCGAGCTGGCAGCGTTCCGGGTGCGGCGCGGCGGCCTGTGCGGCGGCGGCGGCGCGTACCCGGGCGGCGAGTTCCGCGGCGGCGGCGGCGCGTTGCTCGGCCTCGGCACGCAGTTCCCGTTCCGCGCGTACCGCCCTGGCCAGGTCGTCATGGGCTGACTTGGCGCGGGCCTCGGCCGACGCCTTCGCCTGCTCGATGTGGTGCCGCTCGATGGCCAGGGCGGCGGTGCCGGCGAAGACGCGGATGAGCGCGAGGTCGGCGTCCTGCGGGACGCGCGGGGTGCGGTGGTACATGGCGAAGGTGCCCAGCAGGCCACCGTCGCGGGCCAGGATCGGCGTGGACCAGCAGGCGCCCAGTCCGGCCTGGCTGGCCAGGTCCCGGAAGTCGTTCCAGAAGGGATCGGTGGCGATGTCGGTGACGATGACCGGCTCCCGCCGGTGCGCGGCGGTGCCGCATGAGCCGACACCTTCGCCGGTGGCGATCCCGTCGATGGCCTTGTTGTAGAAGTCGGGCAGGCTCGGCGCGGCGCCGTGCCGGAGGTGCCGGCCGTCGGGATCGGCGAGGAGTACGGAGACGAGCACCTCCCGCGGCGCGAGGTTCTCGATACAGCTGGCCATCCCGTCGAGCACCTCGGTCAGGGGTGCCTGGCGGGCGATCTGCTCCAGCAGGGCGCGGTGTTCGACCATCAGCCGTTGGGCGTGCTTGACCTGGGTGGTCTCCACGCCGAGCAGACGAATACCGATCACGTTGCCGACGGCGTCGCGGCGTGGCTCGCAGGTGAAGTCGAAGAACGTCTCCCGCGTGTACGGGCCGCTGCCCAGTACGACCCGGACGTCACGGCCGGTGTCGGGCTCACCCGTGCGGTAGACCTGGTCCAGCAGAGCGACGAAGTCCTGACCGGCCAGTTCGGGCATCAGGTCCGCGAGCGCGACGCCGGTGCGTGCCCGTTCTTCGCCGATGCTGGCGAAGAACGTCGGGTTGGCCGTCTCTACCAGGTGTGCCGGCCCGGCAAGCGACGCGAAGAGGGCCGTGGACTGCCCGAACAGCGCCCGTAGGTCCTCCTCCGCTCCCTGCCGGGTGACCGCCGGATCCGGAGCAGTCGGCTGCTGGCCTGATACCGCCGTCATGTTGTGGCCTGTCCCTCATCCGCAGACACGTGGAGTGGTCGATGAATCACCGGCCAATGACAGTGGCCGGCCGTGTTGTCGAGCGCTACCAACCTACGGGAAACCGCCTCCCGTCGCCCGCGGTGGGCCGGGGCGTCCTGTCACGCTTCAGGGGCGTCGCCCGCTTCGACTATGGAGACGGAAGTGCCCAATTCGACGGTACGGGAGACGGTGCACAGCCGGTCGTGGGACTGGTGCAGCGACCGGGGCAGCGCCTCGCGGGCCTTGTCGCCGTCCGGACCCGGCGGAAACGTCACGGTGAACTCCACCCGGAGGTTCTGCATCCGGTTGCCGCCGGCCTCGTCCCGGACCTTGTCGCCGGTGACGTCGACGGAGAACCGCGTCGGCTCGGCCCGGCGGCTGGTGATGTGGTCCACGTCTATCGCGGTGCAGCCGCCGAGGGCTGCCAGAAGGAGTTCCACAGGCGTGAAGCTGGCGTCCTCGCCGGTGCCCATCGACATCGATCCGCCGCGGACGTTCCGCGCGACGTAGTTCCCCACGCTGGTGCGCTCGATCTCCACCGAGCGGAAGGTGTCGTCACTCATGACTGGGAAACTACCCTGGCCGGCGGCCACCAACCTGGCGGCTTGCGCCGCGCGTTGTCCCGCTTGCCGGATCGTCAACCGGTCCGGGTGCGCAGGCCCCGCGCCAGGGTGGGGATCATCACCGCCGCCGGGACGAGGTGCAGCGCGACAAGGGCCGTGACGGTGGCGGTGTCGCCGCCGGAGAGCACTGGCGGAACCAGCGAGATCGCGGTCAGCGTGCCGGCCGTCCAGACGAACCGTTGCGCGGGGCGCGCGCTCCACCGGAGCAGAGCGACGGCGATGAGGATGCCGACGACCGATAGGAGGCCGGTCACCACGGCGAACCCGGAGAGCGGGATCGTCTCGCCGCCGTCGGGGATCTCGAAGTCGACGCCGACGGCCCGGGCGAGCGCGGCGGCGAGGGTGGTGGCCGCCACCGCGGCCAGCGTGGCCGCGAGACCGACGCCGGCGAGCCCACGGATGCGGTGGCCGGTCCGGCCCGCTACCGGGGCGGCGACGACTGTGTCATTCGTGCTGTCCATGTCGCATCTCCAACGGTTGGTAACTGGCATCGGGGGTGTGTCGACAGGTCTGCCGCACGGGGTGGCGACACGCACCCTGGCCGTACGACGGCCGGGGTTGCGCAGGGCGCGGACGCCTGTGCCGTGGAGCCAGAACCCGGCGTCACGGCCGAGGACCGGCCCCGGCTCGCCGTCACGCAGCTCCAGCTGCACCCGCCCGCGGATGACCACGGCGAACGCGTCGCGCCAGTGGGCGGCGACCACCGCGACGCGTGCGCCGCCGCGCAGCGTGAGCGTCCACACCGGGACTACTCGGTGTCGTGTGCCGGCAGCCGCTCCGGCAACCCGAGCCGCGGGAACTGGTCGCCGTGGAAGGTGGTGATCTCGGTGATCGCGCCGCCGGTGATGCGCAGGACGTCGATGGTCAGCGGCAGGTACGCCCCCTCCCGCTCGCGCCAGTGGTAGAAGGCGATGGCGGGTTGCCGGTTGACGGCGGTGGGGACGGCGCGCAGTCCCGTCATGTCCCCGAAGCCACCCTCGACCCAGTCGTTGACCACGGCGTCGCGGCCGACCTGCAGACCCGGGGTGGGCGGCATCGAGCAGCGGACGTCGTCCCGCAACAGGGTGGTCAGCGTGGGGATGTCCGTGGCCACGCTGGCGGCGGTGTAGCGGCGTACCAGCTCGCGGCTCCCCGCGTCCTCCTCGCCGCCGGTCCAGTCCTGCCGCTCGGCGGGCAGGTGCTCCCGCATCCCGGCACGGGCCCGCTGCAACGCGCTGTTCACGGAGTTGACCGAATCTCCGAGCAGCTCCGCGACGTCCCTCGCCGGCCAGCCGAGCACGTCCCGCAGGATCAGCACGGCCCGCGGGCGCGGCGCGAGGTGCTGGACGGCGACCAGGTACACCAGCTCGATCGTCTCCCGCGCGACGGCAACCGCCTCCGGCTCGTCCGCGTCACCGGCGGCCAGCTCGTCAAGCAGCCGGTCCGGGTACGGCTGCAGCCACAGCACCTCCCCGCCGGTGGCGGGTTCGGGGCGGCGCTTGGCGAGCAGGTCCAGGCAGGCGTTGGTGGCGATCCGGTACAGCCAGGCCCGGAACGTGGAGCGCCCCGCGAAGGTCTCCCGCCGCCGCCACGCCCGCAGGAACGTCTCCTGCACGGTGTCCTCGGCGTCCTCGAACGACCCGAGCATCCGGTAGCAGTGCACGTGCAGCTCCCGCCGGTGCCGCTGCGCCAGCCCCGAGAACGCCGACTCGTCGACCTCGCCCAGCTGTGTATCCGCGCTCATCACGTCATCCTTCCGCCTCGTCACGTCCTGTCGTAGGTATGACGGGCGTCGGCGCGACAACTCATCACCCACGCGCGGCGGCGCGCAGGAACAGGCGGCGGGGAAATGTCCGGTCGACGGGGTGCTGTCGGGTGACGAATGGGTATCGGTAGGCGATGAGGTCCACCTGGAAGCCCCACGAGGAGCACGGAACCCTGTCCGAGAAGGAGAAGCGCGAGCTGCCGGCGAGTGTCTTCGCGTTTCCCGACAAGCGCAAGGAACCGCTTACCGACGCGGCTCACGTCCGCAACGCCGTCGCCCGGTTCGACCAGGTGCAGGGCGTCGACGACGAGGAGCGCGATCTGGCGTTCCAAAACATCCTCGCCGCCGCCGCACACTACGGCGTCGACGTCGTGGAGACCGACTGGCACCAGCTGGGCCGCCGGCCCCACACGCCGAACCCCGCCCACTGAGCAGCTCGACCAGCGCGTACGCCGTGCCGTCGGACACGGATCGTCGCGCGTCGGCGTCAGAAGGGAGGTGCGTCCTCGCCCATCAACGCCAGGACGACGCCCCCCTTTCCGCTCTTGAGGCTCTGGACCACGACCTTGCCGGTGCTGCCGTCGGGCAGCTCCAGGGTGAAGGTCTTCCCCACCGCGTTCTTGGGACCGTTGCCGGCGCTGTTGGCGGGTCGGAAGTCACCTGCCCAGGGTGGGACCCCACCCCTGCGGGCGGGTTCGGCGAAGAGAGCGGCGGTGCCGGGGGTCCGGGTGCCGTCGGAGGCGAGAAGCACTGAGGCGCTGCGATAGGTAGCCATATGCGCCAAAGGCTATCCCGGACCGCGCTCGCCGAACAGGCTAGTTTGCTCGGATGAGTCTCCTCGATGACGTGGCGAAGCGTGACGGTTGGCGTTGCTGGGTGTGCGACGAGCCGGTCGACGCCGACATCTCGGTGAACGACCCGCGTGGTCCCAGCGTCGACAGCCGCACCGCCGACAGGAAGGCCAAGGTCACCGAGCGGCTCGCCCACCGTGCCTGCAACTCACGCAAGGGGGCGGTCAAGGTGGTCATCGCCTGGCCGGACCGGCTGCACGTGGTGGAGCCCGCGCCGCTGATCACCGTCGCCGAACGGCTCGACCGCAAGGGTGGTCGCGAGCTGGTCGCCCGCTGCCCGAGCAGGAAGGACGCCCAGGAGGCGGCGGACTGGCTGGTCGACCGGTTCTCCCGGCTGGTGCCCGGCCTGCCGGTGACCGCCAGCGTCGACGCCGGTGGCGGGCAGTACCTCGTGGCCCTGGCCGCCGGCCGTCGCTGACCGGTGGTCCCGGCCGGCGACCGGCCTGGTGGGCGACCGGGCGCGGAAGGCTGTCGTACCCGGCTGCGAGGCTTGCGGTCATGGCGACGTTCGTTCTGATCCACGGCGGCGGGGGCAGCGCGTGGGACTGGCATCTTCTGGTCCCCGAGCTGACCGGGCGCGGCCACGACGTGGTGGTACCGGAACTGCCGATCGAGGACCCGTCGGCGGGGTTCGCCGAGTTCCGCGAGACGGTCGTGAACGCGATCGGCGAACGGGGCGACCTCGTCGTCGTCGGACAGTCGTACGGCGCGTTCACCGCACCCCTGATCGCCGACGAGCTGCCTGTGCGGCTGATCGTCCTGCTCACGCCGATGATCCCGAGGCCCGGCGAGAGGCCCGGAGACTGGTGGAGCAACACCGGTTACCACGGCACCGAAGGGCTCAGCGAGGAGCAGCAGTTCTACAACGGCGTGCCGGCCGAGATCGTCGCGGAGGCAGCCGCGCACAACCGGGATCAGGTCAGTGCCGAAGGGGACGAGCCGTGGCCTCTGGACGACTGGCCGGACGTGCCGACGAAGATCCTCATCGGCCGCGAGGACCGGTTCTTCCTCCCGGCCTTCCAACGCCGCGTCGCCGCCGACCGGCTCCAGGTCACCCCAGATGAGATCGACGGGGGCCACACCGTGGCGCTCAGCCACCCGAAGCAACTCGCCGACCGGCTGACCGCCTACCTGCTGCGCTGACGGGCGCCAGCGGCTCCGCCGTGAAAGGGGCGGCCGGAGACCACGTGGTTCGATCGACAGCGTTGATCCAAAAGGGGGCATGGTGGCGCGTACGGCGATCATCTTTCACGGGACCGGCGGCAACCCGGACGTGTGCTGGTATCGCTGGCTGGCGGGGCGGCTGGAGGCCCGGGGCTACGCCGTCGAGGTGCCGCACCACCCCGGCATCAACAACGAGCCGATCGCCACGTTCCTGCCGAAGGTGCTGAACGCGCACAGCTTCGACGGGGACACCGTCCTCGTGGGTCACTCCGGCGGCGCCGCGCTCCTCCTGGCGCTCCTGGAGCATGTCGGTGTCACCGTCGCGCAGGCGATCCTGGTCGCCGGCTACTGCACCCGGCCCAACACGAGCGAGGAACCGGTCCTGCAGGAGAGCTACGACTGGGCCGCGATCCGGTCGCACGTGCGGGACATCTCCTTCATCAACTCCCGCGAGGATCCGTACGGCTGCGACGAGCGCCAGGGACGCGCCATGTTCGAGCGGCTCGGCGGCACCCAGATCGTGCGCGACGACGGGCACTTCGGCGACTACGACCAGCCGTACGAGCGGTTCGAGCTGCTCGACCGACTCATCCCCTGACGTGTGCCCGCTCCGCGGGCCAGGCCGGCCGGTCCCCGTCGTCGCGTCCGGGGGACGTCGCCGGTCGCGACGTCGGACGGCGCACTGCCACAATCAGTACGTGGCGAACGTCTGGTCCGGTGTCACGATCGATTGCGTCGACCCCGAGAGGGTGGCCCGGTTCTGGAGCGGACTGCTCGGTCGCGAGCCCGGTCCGTCGCGAAAGGGCTGGGTCTACCTCGGCGAGCGAGGCGACCCTCAGCCACGACTGGTGTTCCAGCAGGTGCCGGAGCCGCGAACGGGCAAGGTGCGGTTACACCTCGACGTCACCGTCGACGACATCGACGAGGCGATGACGACGGTCATCAATCTCGGCGGCCGGTTCACCGGCGAACGGCACGACTATGACGAGGGCGTGGTCGTCGTCATGGCCGACCCCGAGGATCACGAGTTCTGCCTGGTCCAGCACTACGACTGACGGCGTCGGGGTCGCGACCGCACCGACCAGCCCGAGGGCTACTCCTCCGGGACGCGCGGCCCGACCTCGCCCCGCCTCAGATGTTCCGCGTTGCGGTCGGCTTCGCTGTCGGCGTGCGCGGCCCCGGTCCCCGGGTCCGTCGTCCGGCGACCCTCGGCGTCCTGGTACACCTGGCCGGTTTCCAGGGCCCTCTCCTGCTGACTCTGCTCAGGGGTGGTCATAGCACCACATCTACCCTCCGGAGGCACCAGCAAACGGTCACTGGCGCGCCTGGGCCGGCACCTGCGGTCCGAGGACTCCTGTCAGCGAGATCCGCAAAGCCGGCGGCAGGGGCACGTGGCCCACCGTCAACGGCCGTACGTCTCCAGCAGCCGCAGCCAGATCTCGCTGACGGTCGGGTACGCGGGGACCGCGTGCCACAGCCGGTCCAGCGGGACCTCGCCGACGATGGCGATCGTGGCGGCGTGGATCAGTTCCGCGACGTCCGGGCCCGCGAGGGTGACGCCGACGATCACCTTCCGGTCCTCGTCGACGATCATGCGCGCGTTGCCCCTGTAGCCATCGGCGTGCAGGGAGGATCCGGCAACGGCGCCCAGGTCGTGGTCCACGACACGGATCCGCAGTCCGGCCGCCTCGGCCGCGGCGGCGGTCAGTCCCACCGACGCGATCTCCGGGTCGGTGAAGACCACCTGCGGCACCGCCCGCTCATCGGCCGTGGCGGCGTGCCGGCCCCAGCGACCGTCCTGGACCTCCTCACCCTTCGCCCGGGCCACGATCACGTCGCCCACCGCGCGCGCCTGGTACTTGCCCTGATGCGTGAGCAGTACCCGCCGGTTCACATCACCGGCGGCGTACAGCCACTCCCCGCCGCCGGTGACGCGCAACGTGTCGTCGACCGTCAGCCAGGCACCGGGCGCCAGCCCGATGCTCTCCAGGCCGATGTCCTGCGTGTTCGGCGTACGACCGATCGCCACGAGAACCTCGTCGGCCTCCACCCGACCGCCGTCGGCGGTAGCGATGTGGACGGTTCCGTTGTCGTCCCGGTGGACGGAGACGGCCTCGGCGCCGACGCGTACCGACACACCGGCCGCGCGCAACGACTCCGTGACCAACTCACCCGCGAACGGTTCCACCGACGGCAGCACGCCGTCACGGGCCAGCATCGTCACCGAGGATCCCAGAGCGGCGAACGCGGTGGCCATCTCGGCCGCCACCACGCCACCACCGATGATGGCGAGCCGGCGGGGAACCGACCTGGCCGAGGCGGCCTCTCGACTGGACCACGGCGCCGCCTCGCGCAGACCGGGGATGTCCGGCAACAGAGCGCCGCTTCCGGTCGCGACGACCACCGCGTGTTGCGCGGCCAACCTCGTCGTGACACCGTCGGCGCCGGTCACCTCGACGACCCGGGCGGAAGCGATCCGCCCCTGGCCGCGGTGCAGCGCGATCCCGGTCGACTCCAGCCAGGACACCTGCCCGTCGTCCTTCCAGTGCGACGCGAAGGAGTCCCGGCGACCCAGCACCGCCGCCACGTCCAGGTCACCCGTCACCGCCTCGCGGGCACCCGGCACCTGCCGCGCCGCCCGCAGCGCCGACGCGCTGCGCAGCAACGCCTTGGTCGGCATGCACGCCCAGTACGAGCACTCCCCGCCGACCAGGTCCCGCTCGACGATGGCGGCGGTCAGGCCGCCCCGCACGACCCGGTCGGCGACGTTCTCCCCGACCGGGCCGGCACCGATCACGACGACGTCGTACTCGATGGTGGTGCTCATGTCAGTTGCCCTTCGCGCTGCGGCCGAGGCGGACGGCGGCGATGAGGAAGAAGATGGCGCCGGGGATGGCGTAGCCGGCCGCGTTGGTCAGCGACGGGTTGTCTGCGGAGGCAGCGACGATGAAGGACCCACCGGCCAGCACCGAGATGCCGCCACTGATGATCATCGGCCACTGCCCGCCCATCCGGCGACGGGTGACACCCACGACGAGCTGGACCAGCCCGGCCACGACCGCCCAGGCGCCCCACACCCGCAGCACCGCCGGAATGCCGGACGCGGAGGCGATACCCACGCCGACGGCGGCGATCAGGCTGACCGCGATGTTCACGTACAGCAGGACGGGGGTGCCGGTGGTGCGCGACGAGCGGAGGTCGTAGATGGCGGCGCCGACGTCGAACAGCGGGTAGAGCACGAAGAGCACCACCGTGAGGGGGCCGATCTCCTTGGCGGTCGCGATCGTCACGAGTGCCCACACGATGGCGAACGCGAAGCGGACGAAGTACAGCCGGCGCAGCGCGGCAGCGGCATGGGACATGCCTGTCGAAGCAGCAATGGTGGTCACGGTGGCCCTTCCAGGAACGGGAGGAGACCGAACGTTCTGTCACGTTCAGCATGGCCACGTCGACACCAATTTGCAAGACCGACCGTTCTATCTCCCGAGTGACCTGGCGCACAGCGCAGGTCATGACCTGTCAGACGAATCAGACCGAACGTTCTATCCGCTAGAGTGGGGGCATGGCACGCGGCGACACCGACACCCGGCCCTCCGAGGCGCGGCAGCGGCTCCTGTCCACGGCAACCCGGATCTTCTACGCCGAGGGCATCCACTCCGTGGGCGTCGACCGGATCATCGCCGAGGCGAAGGTGACCCGAGCCACCTTCTACCGGCACTTCCCCAGCAAGGAAGACCTCATCCTCGCCTACCTGCGTGCGGTCCATGAGATGGAACGCGCCAGGGTCGACGCGGCGATCGCCGCCAACCCGTCGGCGGTCGACCCCCTCCTGGACATCGCCGGCTCCATCGCTCAGCACATCCAGTCCCCCGGATTCCGTGGATGCGCCTTCCTCAACGCCGCGGCGGAATATCCGGACGCCGACCATCCCGTACGCCAGGAGATCATCGCCCACCGGCAGTGGTTCCTGGACACGCTCACCACGCTGATGGCCCAGGTCCACCCGGAGACGGCGGATCCCGCCGCGCGCCATTTCGTCATGCTCCGCGACGGCGCCACGGCAGCCGGATGTCTCTTCGACCCGTCCCTGGTGTCCGACACCTTCCTCCGGGGGGTCGAAGGACTGCTGCGAATCAACACCGAGCGCCGATCGAACGATTCCGCCCGCTCGTAACGACGACAGAGTCAGGCCTCGGAGTCACGATCGCCCGGTCCCTCCCCCGCGAGCGGCGAGGCGGACACCTCCATCGACCGTCCCCGACTCCGCCGCGCGTCCAGGAGCGAGACCAGGGCCAGCACTGCGGCCACCACGCTCAGCCCGACCATCGGCGCCCAGCGGGCCAACGCCGGCGTGAACAGCAGCAGGGCCACCAGGCCGACCATCCGGGAGCGGGAGACCCGGCCGAAGATCTCGTGCTCCAGCCGTACACGGGCGACGAGGAAGAGCATCGGACCGCCGATCACGAACAGCAGCCAACTGGGCCGGGGCGGTCCGTACGGGTCATCGATCACCAGCTCGTAGCCGACCGAGGTGACAAGCACGCTGAGCACGATCAGCAGATGCGTCCGTTCCGACGTCGCGCCCAGCCGGCCGGGCATACCCGCCCGGTCCAACGCCTCGGTCAGCAGCAGACCGGCGCGGTGGAAGTAGATCCGCCAGATCAGCGCGCTGGTCGCGAACGCGACAGCGAAGGCGGCTGCCCGCTGCGCGGAGTAGTCCGTGCCGCTGAAAACCGTGCCGAGGACCAGAATCGACTCACCGAGCGCGATGAGCACCATCTGCTGGTAACGGTCGGCGAGATGCGTACCAGCGATCCGCCAGCGGCCTATCCTCGATGCCCCGACCCGCGGCAGCGGCCAGCCCAGGGCCCACGCGAGGTAGTCGACACCGAGGGCCGCGGCCCACAGCGGCAGGCGGAGTCGGTCCGGGCCCAACGCGCCGGCCAGCCACAGCGGCGCGGTCGCCGCAGCCCACGCGGCGAGCCGGAACGGCACCAGCCGTCGCGGATGGCCACGCAGCGCGACGGCGACCACCAGCGGCCGCACCAGCATCACCATCAGGTACGCGGCCGCGAACGGCACCGCCCGCTCCTCCATGGCACGTGGCAACGTCACCGCCATGACCAGGCTGGCGAACATGGTGCCGACCACGACAGCCTGGATGATCGGCTGCTCCGGCTCGTAGCGGCTGGTGATCCAGGCGGTGTGCGACCAGATCAGCCAGAGCGCCAGAAAGAGCAGCAGCGTACGACCGAACCCCTCGGCGAGCGCCCAGCCGGTGTCGTTGCTCAGGCCGGCGAATCGTTGCGACACCCGGGTGAGGGCCACCACGAACGCCAGATCGAAGAAGAGCTCCAGGAACGTGGCACGGCCCGAACTCTCGGGAGGACGCAGCAGTACGGCACCCCGTCCCGCCGCCATCGACCGCCTCCGTCCACCCCTCGTCGCCCAACGATCCGTGGTCGGCGGGGTTGCGTGAGCCAGCGTGCGGTCAGCTCTGCCGGCCGACCTGCCGCTCGGCCGCACCGAGGTTTTCGCGCAGGAGGTCCAGGAACCTCCCACACCAGGCCTCGACCGTCGAGCGGTCGAACAGGTCGGTGGAATACTCGACCACGCCACGCAGGCCGTCGGCGAACGGCGTGACGACCAGGGAGAAGTCCCGGCGGGCGCAGCCGAGCCCCTGGTCCGTCACCTCCACCGTCAGGCCGGGCAGCTCGACCTGGGGTACGCCCGGATTCATTCCGAACAGCATGGTGGCCACCGGCGGCGTACCGGCGTGCCACTCGGGATCCACCGCGGCGTAGATCGCGGGCAGGGGCGCCGGCTGGTGCCGGATCGCGTCGAGGAACGCCCGCTCGGTGCCGGCCACCAGCTCGGTGAAGGACGCCGCGGCGGCCAGCGGTGGCCGCAGCAACAGAGGACTGGTGAACAGACCGACCACCGACTCGAAGGTCCGATCGTCGCGGTGGGCGTAGGGACAGGCGAGCACGATGTCGCTGCTGCCGGTCAGCTCGCGCATCAGGCACGCGTAGGCCGCCGCCAGGACGGGGAAGATCGTGCTGCCACCGCGGGCGGCGAAGCGTGTCACCCGCGCGGTCAGCTCTGCGGAGACGTCGAAGGTGAACTCCTCGCCGTGACCGGACAACCGCGCCGGCCGCGGCCGGTCCGTGGGTAGCGCCACCGCCCGGGGAGCGCCGGCGAGCTGACGTCGCCAGTACGCGAGCACGTCAGTCGCCACCGGCGTGGCGCGCTGCCGGCGCGCGTACTCCAGGTAACTCGCCGGGGGCGGCGGCGGGATCGCCGCGTCCCCGCGTTCGGCGGCGTACCCGCGCCCCAGTTCGTCGAGGAGCTGGAGCATCGACCACCCGTCGCCGTTCAGGTGGTGCACGACGAGCATCAGCACCCCGGTTTCGTCGTCGACCCGGGCCAGTCTGGTCCGGAGCCACGGGCCGGCATCGTCGGGGAAGGTCTCCCGTCCGACGCGTAGGCACCACTCGTCGATCTGGTCCGCGCGGAGGTCCACCACGGGCAGGCCCACCCCGTCCGCCGGCAGGACCTCCTGGGTCAGCTCACCGTCGCGCTCCACCAGGCGGGTCCGCAGCGCCTCGTGCCTCGCGACGAGCCCGTCGACCGCGCGTCCGAGAGCGGGCAGGTCGAGTCGCCCGGTGAGGTCCATCCGCACCGCCATGTGCACGGCGGCGGGATTGGGCGCCTGGCGCTGGCGCCGCCACATCAGCTCCTGCTGGTACGTCGCCGGTGCCCGGCCCACGACCGTGTCGCCACCTGCCGGCGGCAGGGCCGCCGCCATGTCCCGGATGCCACGGCTGCGCAGTACCTCGTGCACGCTCACCGTGACCTCGCCGAGCGCGGTCAGGCGGTTGGCCAGACGGACGGCGGCGAGAGAATGGCCACCGGCCGCGGTGAAGGGGACGTCCACCGACAACCGGGACACCCCCAGCTCAGCGCACCAGGCATCGTGGACGAACCGTTCCTGACTCGTGCGGGGCGGCTCGTCGGCGGGCGCGGCGGCCGGCGCCGGCAGACGGGCGGCGTCCACCTTGCCGGTATCGGTGGTGGGCAGCGCATCCAGCAGCACCCAGGCCGTCGGCATCAGATGCGCGGGGAGACGATCGGCCAGCAGCGAGGCGAGCCGCGCCGTTCGGGTGCCGGCCGGCTCGTCGGCCCCGTCGGCAACCACGTACGCGGCCAGGTAGGGATCGTCGCCCCGGTCGTGACGGGCGATCACCGCCGCCTGCCGTACGCCGGGCAACAGTGCCAGTTCGGCGGCGGCCTCGCCCGGCTCCACCCGGTGCCCGGAGATCTTGACCTGGTCGTCCCACCGGCCGACGAACTCGAGGGTGCCGTTCCCACGCAGCCTGACGAGATCTCCGGTGCGGTACATCCGCTCACCGGGCTGGTGCCGGTCCGGCACGAACGCCGCCGCGGTGTCGGCCGGTCGCCCCAGGTAGCCCCGGGCCACACCGGCGCCGCTCACGGACAACTCCCCCACCGCGCCCGGCGGCACCGGCAGGCCCGCGGGGTCCAGCAGATGCAGCCGTCGGTTGTCCACGGCGGTGCCGATGTCGATGGGCCCGGCGCCGGCCGGCGACACCGGGCCGGCCGTGGTCACGATGCTGCACTCGGTCGGGCCGTAGGCGTTGATCACCTCTGCGGGGAAGCCGGCGGGCGGGCGACGCCGCAGCTGGCTGCCCCCGACGACAAGCGTCCGGAGGGTGGCGGACGCGGCACCCGGTAGCGCGAAGACCAGCTCGGCCAGGGGCGCCGGCAGCAGCGCCACGGTGACGCCGTGCCGGGACCACCAGTCGACCAGGGCGGCCGGGTCGGACCGGACCTCCGCCGGGACGAGGTGGACGGTGGCGCCGGCGGCGAGGGCCGGGTGGATCTCGGCGAGGTTCGCGTCGAAGCCCAACCCCATGCCGTGCGCCACAGTGTCGGCCGGGGTGAGCGCGAGTGCCCGCACGTGCCAGGACACCGTGTCCACGGCGGCCCGGTGCGGCACCAGGACGCCCTTGGGGCGGCCGGTGGATCCCGAGGTGTACACGCACCAGGCGAGGTGCTCGCCCGTGGGCACCCGCGCGGGCGGCGGCAGGTGCCTGTCGACCGGCTCCTCCACGAGGACGTACGCCACCTCCCTCGGGTGGTCGACCTCGGCGGTGGTGAGCAGCAGCCGTGCGCCACTGTCGGCCAGCAGGGTACCGACGCGCGCGGTCGGCAGCGCCGGATCGAGGGGAAGGAACCCGGCGCCGGCCATCAGGACGGCGAGCTGCGCGGCGACGAGTTCGGGCCGACGGGGCAGGAGCACCGCCACGACGTCGTCCGGTCCCACCCCGGTCGCGGCGATCCGGCGGGCCAACAGGTCGGCCCGCCGGTGCAGCTCCCGGTACGTCCACCGGGTCTGGCCGCAGACCACCGCGACGGCGTCGGGCGTGCGGGACGCCTGCCGGACGAACGGGTCGTGCAGCCGTTCGGCGAGCGGTTCGGTGCGCGGCCCACGGAGTTCACCGGCCGGCGCGTCGAGGCGCGTCGCCAGCCGGGACAGCGGGGCGCCGGGCTGCCGGGTCGCCTGGTCGAGCACCCGCTGGAAGTCGTCGAGGAACCGCCGCACAGTCGTGCGGTCGAACACCTCGGTCCGGTACTCGACGTGGCAGTGCACGGTGTCCCGGTGGGACAGGTAGACGATGAGGTCGACCGGCGCCTTGTCCAGACCGACCCGCAGGGGCGTCGCCGTGACCCCGGGCAGGTCGAAGGTGAAGAGTTCGTCGCCGTTCTCGTACTCGACGACGACGTCGAAGAGCGGATGGTGTCCGACCTGCCGGTCCAGAGCGAGCGCGTGGACCAGGACGTCGAACGGGACGACATGGTCGTACCCGTCGACCGCGCTGGCCTGGATCCGGGCGACAAGCTCCCGGAACGTCGGGTCGCCGGTCAGGTCCAGTCGCAGCGGCAGGGTGTTGACGAAGAACCCGATCAGGTCCTGGGAGTTCTCGTCCCGTCCACTCGTGCCCGTGCCCACCACCAGGTCGGGCTGGCCGCTGTACCGGAACAGCATCACCCCGAACGCGCTGAGCAGCGTGCTGAACGGGGTCACTCCCTCGGCCCGACTGAATCGTCGGATCCGCTCGTCCAGATCGGCCGGGAAGTCCACGAAGAGGCTCTCACCGGCGGCCGACGGGAGGGCCGGCCGCTGCCGGTCGGAGGGCAGGACCAGGGTCGGCGGTGGCGGGTCGAGCTGGTTCAGCCAGTAGTCGAGGTGCTTGTCGGGCTCGTCGGCGGCGGCACGGGCCCGCGTGAGTTCCGGATAGCTCACCGGCAGCGGAGGCAGGTCCGGCGTACGGCCGGCAACCCGGGCCTGGTAGCACGCCGACACCTCCCGGGTCAGCACGGCGTACGAGCCGCCGTCGGTGGCCAGGTGGTGGAACGCCAACACCAGCACGTGCCGCGTCGGGGAGAGGCGCAGCAGCTCGAAGGCGAACAACGGGCCCTCGACGAGGTCGAACAGGCGCCCGCTCACCGTGGCCATCGCCGCCCGTACGACCGCCTCCTCGTCGGCTCCCGCGTGGTCGCGTACCGGAATGTCGACCTCCAGTCGCGGGTGGACGATCTGGCGGGGTTCCCCGTCGATCTCGCGGTAGGTGGTCCGCAGCGGGGCGTGCCGGTCCACGACATCCTGCACGGCGTCGCGGAACGCGACCGGGTCCAGCGTGCCGTGCAGCCGCACCGCGGCGCCCTCGGTGTACGCCGGGGTGCCCGGATGGGTCTGTTCCGCCAGCCACAGCCGCCGCTGCCCCGGAGACAGCGGTGCCGTGTCGACCACCTCGGCGGTGGGTCGGGACTCCCGACGGCGGGTGGCCCGGCGCAGCGTGTCGATGACCGGCAGCCCGTCCCGGACCGCCTGCGCCGGCAGGCCGAAGTCGACGAAGCAGGCGATCTCGTCCGCGCCCGCCGCGAGGATCTGGTCCAGGACCGGCCGGCAGCTCTCCGGCGACCCGATGAGGGCCCGCTCGTCGCAGTACCGCTCGTACGCGCGGGAGAGCACGAACCGGACGTCGTCGTCGGGGGTGTCGGCCAGGTCGATGTTCATCCCGAGGCTGTTGACCACCTGCCCGAGCAGGCTGAACGACGAGCGCAGGTACGCGCAGAACGGCTCGAACGCCGTCGCGCGGGCCCGCTGGGCGTCCTCGTCGAGGTACGTGTGCATCAGCACCACGACCCGTCCGGCGTCGGGGTCGAGCCCGTGCTCGGCGCGGGTGCGGCGATACAGGGCGATGTTCTCCGCCAGCCGCGCGACGTCCTGCGTCATCAGGTTGGTCACCACGCCCAGGCCCCGGCGGGCGGCCTCGCGGTAGCTGTCCGGATTTCCGACGATGGCCGTGAAGATCGGCGGCTCGACCTGCACCGGACGGGGGAAGAGCCGGACGTCGATGTCCTCGCCGGTGCCGGAGCGAGCCCGGACGGCCTCGCCACGCCACAGCCGCCGGACGGTGTCCAGGTTCTCGTACATCACCTGCTTGTGGCGGCGGAAGTTGTCCGGGTAGAAGACGAAGTCGTTGGCGTGCCAACCGGGCGCGCAGCCGAGGCCGACCCGGCCGCCGGAGAGCCGGTCCACCATGGACCACTCCTCGGCGACCCGGATGGGATGATGCAGCGGCAGCACCACCGACCCGGCGTTGAGTCGCAACCGGCGGGTCCGTACCGCCAGGGCAGCGGCGAGCACGGACGGGTTGGGGAAGATCCCGCCGAACGAGTGGAAGTGCCGCTCCGGCAACCACACGGCGTGGAAGTCGTGGGCGTCGGCGAACTCGGCGGCGTCCAGGATCACCTCGTACGAGTCGTCGCGGCCCTGCTCGGCGTAGTCGCCGAAGAAGTAGAGGCTGAAGTCGACGGTGTCGGCCGGCGAGGCGGCGACCACGGGCTGGGGGGCGACCGCCGCCTGCGGGACCGGCACGGGTTGCGCCGGTGGCAGGGGCTCGGCGCTCGGGGCCGGTACCCCGCCCCCGAGCAGGGCGAGCTGCTCCCGCATGAGATCGATCCGGACCAGACGTTCCTCCAGGCCGGCGCGGATTCGCTGCTCCTGATGACCATGTCCCGGG
>NZ_VDFY01000107.1 GCF_006228125.1 Micromonospora orduensis
CCCACCCCCCGGGTCCCGCATCACACCCAATCCCCCCCAGCGGGCTGGAGGAAGGGGTCAGGGGTGGTTGATCAGGTCGCCCAGGGCGGCGGCCTCCAGGTCGTCCCGGATCACCGCCGCGTCGCCCTCGATCACCAGGGTCAGCGCGTCGGGGTGCAGGTGGGTGGCCGCCGCCGCGGAGACCTGGTCCACGTCGGCGGCGAGCAGGGCCTCCCGCAGCTGCGCGTGGTAGTCGTCCGGCAGGTCGTGCACGACAAGCGTGGTCAACGCCGAGGCGATCGCCCGCGGGCTCTGCAACTCGACCGAGAGCTGCCCGGCCCGCCAGGAACGGGCCACCGCCAGCTCGTCCTCGGTCACCCCGCCGGCCTGCGTACGGGTGATCTCACCGACCGCCTCGACCAGGGCCGGCGTGGTGACGGCCGTCTGCACCCCGGAGCTGACCGCGAACCGGCCGAACCGCCGGGACGACGCGAACTCGCCCCGGATGCCGTACGTGTAGCCGCGCACCTCGCGGATCAGGTGGTTGAGCCGGGAGGTGAACGCCCCGCCGAGGACCGTGCCGGCGAGCGTCATCGGCACGTGGTCGGGGTGCGCGCGGTGCGGTGACGGGTGGCCCAGCCGCAGCGTGGACTGCACCGAGCCGGGGCGGTCCACCAGGATGATCCGCCGCTCGGTGTGCAACGGAACCTCGATCGGGCCGCCCCGGTCGACCGGACCACCGCCGGTGCCGGCGAACGCCGCGGCGGCCAGCGCGTCCAGGTCGATCCGGTCCAGGTCACCGGCGACGACGAGGGTGCCGGGGCGCAGGAACCACTCGGAGTGGAAGACCGTCACGTCCTCCACGTCCAGCCCGGCGACCGAATCCGGGTCGCCGTACATCGGGCGTCCCCAGCGGTTGTCCGCGCCGAACAGGTCGGCGCGCAGCGCGGCGTCGGCGCGCGGACCGGGGTTGGCCCAGTCCATCCGCAGCGCGGTCGCCTCGTCGTCGCGGACCCGCCGGACGTCGGCCGGGTCGAGCCGGGGCGTGCGGACGGCCTCGGCGAGCAGTTCCACGGCGGCGGTCAGCCGGTCCACCGGCACCTGGACGCTGACCTGGAACGAGTCCCAGTCCAGCCCGGTCACCAGTTCGGTGCCGAGCGCCTCGATGGCCAGCGCGTACGTCGTGGCGTCCCGCTGCGCGGTGCCCTCCTCCAACGCCTTGGCCAGCACCCCGCCCAACCCCTCCTTGCCGTTGGGCTCCCGGCCGGCGCCGGCGTCGAGCAGCAGCAGGGCGACCGCGAGGGTCTGCCCGGGCAGGTGCGCGGCGACGACCTGACCGCCGGCCACGGCACGGCGGACCACCGGCGGGAACCGGTACGGGCGGGCGGCGCCCGGGCCGGGACGGTCGGCGATCAGCGTCATGCGGTCTCCTCGGGCAGGTAGGTCAGGGTCACCCGGTCGGCGGCGCCGAGCACCTCGGCGGCGGTCTCGGCGATCTGCTCGGCGGTCACGGCGAGCCAGGCCGGCAGCCGCTCGGCGGCACGGGCCGGATCACCGAACTGGGTGGCGTACCGGCCGAGCGTGTCGGCGCGGCCGTCCACCGTCGACATCTGCCGCCACCACGCGGTGCTCAGCAACGCCTTGGCGCGGTCCAGTTCGGCGGCGGTCACCGGCACGGTGGCCAGCTCGTCGACGACCTCGGCCAGCCCCTCGGCGAGCCGTTCGGCTGTCACTCCGGGGCGGGCGGTGGCGGTGGCGATCAGCGGCGCGGGGGCGTGCGCGAGGTCCACCCCGTACGCGCCGACCAGGTCCGGCTGGGCGATCCGCTCGCCGTCGGCGAGCCGCTGGTAGAGCCGACTGCCCCGGCCGCTGCCGAGCACGGTGGCCAGGACGGTGAGCACGTCGTACCCGGGGCTGCCGAAGGGGTGACCGCGGTGCGCGACGTACACGCGGGGGGCCGGCACGTCGGCGGTCACCGTCTCCGTGGCGGGCTGCCCGGTCGCCGGAACGTTCCGGCCGTCCGGCGCGGGCGGGATGTCGTCGCGGGCGGGCAACGCCCCGAAGTACTTGTCGGCCAGCGCGAACACCTCGGCGGCCTGGGCATCGCCGACGACGGTGAGCACCGCGTTGTTCGGCGCGTAGTACGTGCGGTGGAACGCCTGGAAGGTGGCGAGGTCAGCGGCGTTCAGGTCGGCCATCGAGCCGATCGTCGCGTGATGGTAGGGGTGCCCCGGTGGGTAGAGCAGCGGCAGCAGCCGCAGCCAGGCGTCGCCGTACGGGACGTTCTCGTAGCGCTGGCGCCGCTCGTTCTTCACCACCTCGCGCTGGTTGTCCAGCGTCTCCTGGGTGAGCGCGGGGACCAGCCCGCCCATCCGGTCGGCCTCCAGCCAGAGCGCCAACTCCAGGTGCTCGGCCGGGACCGTCTCGAAGTAGTTGGTCCGGTCCGGGTTCGTGGTGGCGTTCAGCGAGCCGCCGGAGCCCTGGATCAGCTTCATGTGCTCGGTCTTCGCCACGTTCACCGAGCCCTCGAACATCAGGTGCTCGAAGAGATGGGCGAAACCGGTCTGCCCGGCCGGCTCGTGCCGGGAACCGACGTCGTACCAGAGGTTGACGGCCACGGCGGGCGCGGTGCGATCCTCGCTCACCACCACGCGCAGGCCGTTGTCCAGTCGGGACGTCTCGATGGGCCAGGGGTAACCGCTGTCGGGCATGGCACGACGCTATCCGATCTCGGGGGCGGGAAGGTGACGTGCGGTCGGTCGGCGAGCCGACCGATCCGGTATCGAGGGCACCTGTCGGGGGTACGGGGGAGGAATGACCGCGTCCCGGGCCGCCACCGCCGTCGAGCGGGCCGCCACCGCGCTCGGCAGGCTGCGCCGCGGTCGGTTGCTGCATCCCGCCGGTCGCTCGTTCGCCGGCGAGGTGTCGATCTGGGGTACGCCCGGACCACCCACCGGCGTCGCTCTGCTGGACGATCCCGGCCGGTACCGGGCCACCGTCCGGCTGTCCAAGGGGACGCCCACGCCCGGCAGTTGGCCGGACGTGCTGGGCCTGGCGCTGCGCCTGCGCACCGACACCGGCCGCCCGTTCGACCTGCTGGTCAGCTCCAGCGGCGCGGCCCCGCTGGTGCGGAACCTGCCGCTGCCGCGCCGCGCCTTCAGCGGGACGTACAGCACGATCACGTGTTACCGGGTGGGCAGGCGTCGGCTCTGGCTGGCCGTGCTGGCCGACCCGGAGTCGGTCGACCTCGGCCGCAGTCTGACGGCGGTGGCCGCCGCGACCCGGGCGGACGCGCCGCGCCTGGTGCTCGCGGTCGCGTCCGCCGTGGGGCCGTGGCGGCCGGTCGGGCAGGTCAGCGTCGGCGCCCAGCTCAGCGCCCGGGAGGACGCCGCGCTCGCGTTCGACCCGGTGCGCAACCTGCCACCCGAACTGCGGGCGACAGGTCCGCTGGCCTGGTTGCGGGACCACACCTACCGGGGGTCACGCCGGGCGCGCGGGGTGGACGGTCAGTCCGGGGGTTCGACCGCGGCCACCGTCTGATCGGAGGTGCGGCGTTCCAGCACCGTGTCCGGTGCCGCGTTCTGGTCCGCCTCGCGGATGTCCGACTCGGCGAGGATGGCCTCCGCCTGCGCCTGCGGGTCGTCACTGCCCACCGCCGCCTCCTCGGGAAGGAGGTGCGCGCGGGACTCCACGCGGTCCTGGTCGCTCTGCTCGTCAGTCATGGCACCCCTGTTACCCCGAGCCCGGCCCCGGCACGCGATGTTCACTCCGCATCTTGGGACGACGCACCGGTCCTCGCCGTCTGTTCGGGTAGGCTGGCCCACGTGACGCGTTCGTATCGATGGTTTAGGCAGCCGGCTCGCACGCCGGTGACTTCACCATGATCTGACGTCACCACGGACCGAGCCGGCTGGGCAGGAGCTGTCGTTCCTGCCCTTTTGCGTACGAGCAGCCGGCTCGTCCCGGGCACCGGCCCCGGGCACGGTCGGCGGAAGGATGCCCACCGTGACGACCCCGGAGACCGATCGGGTCAGCGATCAGCGGATCGACCGTGTCGTGCCGTTGACCACGCCCGCCCTGCTGCACCACGAGTTACCCCTTGACGCACCGCTCGCCTCGGCCGTGCTGACCGGCCGGCGCGCGGTCGGCCGCGTACTGGACCGCGAGGACGACCGCGTGCTGGTGGTGGTCGGCCCCTGCTCGGTGCACGATCCGGCCGCCGCCCTCGAGTACGCCCACCGGCTGCGCACGGCCGCCGACCGGCTCGCCGACGACCTGCTGATCGTCATGCGGGTCTACTTCGAGAAGCCCCGCTCGACGGTCGGCTGGAAGGGGCTCATCAACGACCCCGGTCTGGACGGCAGCGGCGACGTCAACACCGGCCTGCGACGGGCCCGGGCGCTGCTGCTCGACGTGCTGCGGGTCGGCCTGCCGGTGGGGTGCGAGTTCCTCGACCCGATCACGCCGCAGTACATCGCGGACACGGTGGCGTGGGGCGCGATCGGCGCCCGGACGGTGGAGAGCCAGGTGCACCGGCAGCTCGCCTCCGGCCTGTCCATGCCGATCGGGATGAAGAACCGCCCCGACGGCAGCATCGGCACCGCGGTGGACGCGATCCGGGCCGCCGGCGTGCCGCACGTCTTCCCCGGCATCGACTTCTCCGGCACCCCGGCGATCATGCACACCCGGGGGAACACCGACGGGCACCTGGTGCTGCGCGGCGGGGGTGGCCGGCCCAACTACGACGCCGGATCGGTCGCCGGCGCGCTCGACCTGCTCCGCGCCGCCGGGCTGCCGGAGCGGCTGGTGATCGACGCCAGTCACGCCAACAGCGGCAAGGACCACCGCAACCAGCCGCTGGTGGCCGCGGACGTGGCCGCCCAGCTGGCCGACGGGCAGCGCGGAATCACCGGCGTGATGCTGGAGTCGTTCCTGCTGCCCGGTCGGCAGGACCTCGACCCGACCCGGGAGCTGGTGTACGGCCGTTCGGTCACCGACGCCTGCCTCGGCTGGGACGAGACGGCGGACGTGCTCGACCACCTGGCCACCGCCGTGCGGGCCCGCCGCGCCACCCTCCCGACCCCGGCCTGACGGGTGTGACGGCCGGCACGGCGGTGCGCGGAACACGGACTGGCGTCGCCTGGTTAACTGAGGTGTCGGTGTGTCCAGTGTCCCCGGGCCTCACCTAAATTGCCCTCGCGGAATACCGTTCGGCTGGAGCCGCGTCGTGCCACTCGCCGAGAGGCGACCTGCACACCGACACCAGCGCCGCCCCCGGCCCACAAGGCCGGGGGCGGCGCTGTCTGTACGCGGCCACGGGCGCGCGTTTGACCGATTCCGGCCCGGGTAGCTGATCGACGTGACCGATGACGCATCCGTGGCCGGCGAGCCGGACACCCGGGCCCTCGACGACCTGCTCGACGACATCTACCGGGGTCAGGAGCGGGTCACCCAGGCGGAGATCTACCGCCGGGCGGTGGCCGCCGAGCTTCCGCCGGACCTGCTCGCCCGGATCGACGCGCTCCCCGAGGGCGAGTACGCGGTGGACGAGGCGAGCGACCTGCTGGGCGGCTCCGTCGCCTGAGCGACCGCAGAAGGGACACCGTCATGACGCACCACGAGGACCACGAGGAGAAGGTCCCGGCGCTGGGACAACCGCCGAAGGGCATGGACACCACCCCCGAGCCGGACTTCGCGAACGAACACGACCGCACGGCGGTGGACCGGGAGATCATCACCGGCGCCGACGAGGACGAACGGGAACCGGAGTCGCCGCACGGCTGGTCGGGCATGCAGCGTTGACGGACAAAAGAAAGGGGCCGGCGTCCGCCCGGCCCCTTTCGTGTCTTCTCGTCAGTCCTCGTCGTGCCCGCCCTCGGCGGCCTGCTGCGCGGCCGCGTACGCCATCTGGAGGAAGTCGGACGCGGCCACCGCGGTCAGCGCGGTGGCCACCAGCCGGGTCAGCCGGGGCGCGATCACCAGGCCGCCGGTCAGCCCGGTGGCCACCCAGACCGCCAGGCAGAACGGGCAGCTGAGCAGCTCGCCTATGGCGTGCCGGGTGGGGCTGCCCGAGTCGCGGACCTGTTCCATCACCTCGCCGCTGCCGATCGGCCGGTCGTACCGGGTGAACGGCGCCCGCAGGGGGCTGGTCACGGCGTCCTTGGAGAGCAGGCGGCTGAGCTTGTGCGTGGCGATGGAGAGCAGCACGACGTCGGCCGGCGCGGGACGCTCGGGCACCGGCCGTCCGGTCGCCTTGACCAGGCCGGCGAGCACCCCGGTCACCCCGGCGTAGGTGCCCATCGCGGCCAGGTAGCCGCCGAGTGGCCGGTGCTCGTGCGGGGCGTACGCCCGGCGTAGCCGCGTCGCCTTCTGTCGCAGGCCGGTGTTCGTCACCCGGTCTCCTCCCAGGTCGTGGTGTGCCTACGTGGTGTCTCGGTAAGGCCGGCGGCCGTGTCAGCCGGCCTGGAGGTTGTCGGCGACCTCGCGGATCAGGTTGGTCAGCGCCTCGTCGACGAGCTGGTCCGGGTCCGGCCCGCCGTTCCCGTCGGCCAGCTCGAGCTGGATCCGGGCGCCGCCGGGGTCCGCCGGATCCACCCGGATCTCGGCGGACCAGTCCGCGTCGCCGCTCCAGCGGGCCCGCAGCTCGTCGCCGTCGATCTCGGCCGGCGGGCTGCCGTCGGCACGGAGTGCCTCCGGCAGCCAGGCCGAGGCGCGGGCGGGGTCGGTGGCCGTGTTGAACACCACCTCGGGTGGCGCGGACATGCCGCGCACCGCGCGGGCCGGCATCAGACGTCTCGCAGGCGGCTCGGGTCGACCTCCCGACCCGGGTGCCGGGCCAGGTACTCGGTCTCCAGTTCGGCGGTCCGCCGTAGGTGGTTGGCGAGCGCCGAGTCGGCGGCGTGCCGCAGGGTGTCCAGCCGGGTGCGGTGCAGGCTGTGCATCTCGCGGATCAGGTCCTCGTCGCTCAGCTCCGTCGGGTCGACGCCGAGCGTGTCGCCGTCAAGGTCGGCGCTTGCCGGGTCGGCGAGGTGGTCGCCGCCCCACTCGGGCACCCGCTGCTCCGGGCTCATATCGGTGCTGCCGGTCATCATCGCCCCCCGGGTCTCGTTTGGGCTGGCGTCTAGACGGATGCCCACACCGGGTGACGCCAAACCATTCCGACCGCGCGGCACCTACGACACCGTGTCGGAGAGCGGCGTCGTCCCCGGTACCCTCGACACCATGAGGTGGCTCTGGACCCCGGCGTGGATCGCACGCCACGTGGCCATGGTCGTGCTGGTCGTGGGCTTCCTCGGGCTGGGCTGGTGGCAGATCAGCCGGGCCACCGCCGGCAACAGTCTGAGCTGGGGGTACGCGGTCGAGTGGCCGGTCTTCGCCGGCTTCGTGGTCTACGTGTGGTGGCGCGAGGTGAAGCTGGCCCGGCGCCGCGCGCAGGGGGACGCCGTGGCCGACTCCGCCGAGGTCCCGGCCGTCGAGCCGGCGCCGGCCGACGCCGCCGGGTCCCGACCGGCGGTACGTCGACCGGTGCGGGTGGCCCGGGTGCCCGCCGCCGCAGCGGGTGCCGAGGACGCCGACCTGGCCGCCTACAACCGCTACCTGTCATGGTTGAACGCCAATCCGGGCGCCCGGCCCGGTGACTACCCCGGCTGAGCCGGGCTTCGGAAGGACGGACGAAGGTGGGCGCTGCCCTTACCCGGTACCGCGTGATCGCCTGGATCGTGGGCGTGGTGCTGATCCTGCTGGTCGTGGTCGGCATGCCACTGAAGTACGGGTTCGACAACCCGGTCGTGGTGGAGACGATCGGGCCGGCGCACGGCTTCCTCTACATGATCTACCTGGTGGCCGCCTTCGACCTCAGCCGCCGGGCTGACTGGCCGTTGAAGCGGATGCTGCTGGTGATGCTGGCCGGCACCATGCCGTTCGTCTCGTTCTACGCCGAGCGCCGGGTCAGCTCCTGGCTGGCCGCCCCGCGCGCCGAGCGGACCCCGGAGCCGGTCGCCAACTGAGGCGCCGCCGAGGGACGGGTCAGCGGCTGGGCCGCCACGGGTCGGCCCCGGCGAGCGGGTCGACCCAGTCGCCGTACCGGTTCACCTCCCGGGCCCGCAGCAGTGCCCGGGTGACCTGGCCGAACTGCCGCTCGTCGTCGGCGCTGAACAGCAGCACCTCGGCGCCCCGGTGCCACCCCCACAACTCGTACGGCGGTGGCCGCCACCGGTCCCCGACCAGGGCGAGGGCCGCCGGCAGCAGGAACACCGCGCCGAGGATGAGGTACGCCCCGGCGGTCAGCCGTTGCAGGCCGCCGGTGAAGCCGAGCAGCAGCCCCACGCCGGCGAGCATGGCGGCGGTGATGACGACGGCTCGGACGGCGATCCGGTCGTGCGGGCCCCTGGTGGTGCGCAGGTGGGTCAGGTCGGCGATCCGGTAGCTGGTCCGGCCGACGGTGAACCGGTCGACGGTGACGATGATGCCGGGTCGCGCGTACAGCAGGGTCGACCTGGCACCGGGCACCGTTCGCGGCGGTCGCGTCTTTGCGCCTTCACGATTCACGGTTCCTCCCGTGGGGCGGTTCGTCGGGTTGCCCCGTCGGTCACGGCTCGGCCGCGTATCGACGGGAATCCCGGCTCCGGTCCCCATTGTGTTGTGGCGCTGCCACCTCACCAGGGCATTTGCCGGCTCCCGACAGGTCACCCGGGCGGACGACATCGACCGGAAACCACCTCCATTTCGGCTTTTATCGGTTATGCAGCCCAGCTATCCGGCGGCATACGCCCGGAACGACGAAAGTCGTATATCCGTCAGACCTCGCGAAGAGGGCAGAAGATCTCACGTCGGCGAGCGTCACGAACAACCGGAGAGCCACCGGACGCATCCGCCCGACACACCACTCCGCCAACTTTGACCCCTGCTTCAACTGCGCGTAACAGGCGTCCCGGGTTAGGTTGGGCGGGCCGGCCCGGCCCAGCGCCGTCCACCCGGATGGCCCCGGACGGTGCCGCCGAGGGCGTCAGCAGCCCGACGGCGGCCGTGGGAGAGGGGCTTTCCGCTCTTGTCATCCCTGAGAAACCTGCTGCGTATCGTGGCGTTGGCCGGGATGTCGGCCGCGCTGATCGCCCCGCCGGTGGTGGCCCGCGCCGAGCCGTCCCCCGCCGACCTGACCCGCCAGATCGAAGCGTCCTCGGGCGAGCTCGAGCGGGTCGTCGAGGCATACAACAAGCTCCGGGAGGAGATCAAGACCAACGAGGCCTCGGTGGCCCGATTACAGGCCCGCATCGGCCCACTGGAACAGCAGGCCGAACAGAGCCGGGCCGATGTTGCCGAGTTGGCGACCACGGCGTACAAGAGTGGCGGCCTGCGGACTGCGGATGCGCTGCTGCGTCCCGGCGGGTCGGCCGCGCTGCTGGACCGTCTCGGCGCCCTCGACCAGCTGACCCGCCAGCGGCAGGAGCGCATCTCCGGCTACACCGCGAACCAGCGGCGGCTGCTCGACGAGAAGACCCGCCTCGACGCCACGCTGACCCGGCAGGCCGCACAGGCCCGCCAGCTCGCGGCCGGCAAGAAGCGCATCGAGGGAGACCTGGCGAAGCTGTACGAGCTGCGTCGTCAGGCGTACGGCGCGGCCACCGAGCGTCCCGAACCCAGGGCCGCGGCGGCGGAGGCCAGGAACGTGCCCAACGTCTCCGGTAGCGCCGGGGTCGCGGTGCGCTACGCCTTCGGCGCGTTGGGCAAGCCGTACGTCTGGGCGGCCGACGGACCGAACGGCTACGACTGCTCCGGGCTGACCTCGGCCGCCTGGCGGGCCGCCGGGAAGTCACTGCCGCACAACACCCGGATGCAGTGGGGAGCGGTCGCCCACATCGGCCGGGGCGACCTGCGCCCGGGTGACCTGATCTTCTACAACGGGCTCGGCCACGTCGCTCTCTACGTGGGCGACGGCCAGGTGATCGACGCGCCGAGCGCCGGTCGCAACGTGCTCAAGCGCGGCATGAACATGATGCCGATCCAGGGCTACGGGCGGGTCCGCTAGCGGATACGGCGAACGGCCGGCGTCCCCCTATCGGACGCCGGCCGTTCGCCGTCATTACTACCAGGTCAGGCGGCCTGCAGACCCTCCGCCCGGGCCAGCTCACGGAGTCGGCCGAGGGCCTGGATCTCCAGCTGCCGGATCCGCTCGCGGGACAGCGAGAACCGGGACGCGACCTCGGTCAGCGAGTGCTCGCGGCCGTCCTCCAGCCCGTAGCGGGCCCGCATGATGCCGGCCGACCGGTCGTCGAGGTGGTTGAGCAGCCCTTCGATGCGCTGCCGCTCCAGACCGCTGAGGACGATGTCCTCCGGCGACGGCGCGTCACTGTCGGCGACCAGGTCACCCAGGTTGGTGTCGCCGTCGTCGCCGACCGGGGTGTCCAGCGAGACGGTGTCCTGCGACCAGCGGCGCAGCTCGTTGACCCGCTCGACGGTGACGCCGAGCGACGCGGCGATCTGCTCCGGCTCCGGGTCGCTGCCCAGTTCACGGGTGAGCTGCCGGGTCACGTTGCGCATCCGGTTGACGTCCTCCACCAGGTGCACCGGCAGACGGACGGTGCGCTCCTGCTGGGCGATCGCCCGGCTGATGGCCTGGCGGATCCACCAGGTGGCGTAGGTGGAGAACTTGTAGCCACGCTCGTAGTCGAACTTCTCGACCGCCCGGACGAGGCCGGTGTTGCCCTCCTGGATCAGGTCCAGCATGGGCATGCCCGAGCGCACGTAACGGCGGGCGATCGACACGACAAGTCGCAGGTTGGCGCGGATGAAGAGGTCCTTCGCCCGCTCGCCCTCGACGACCAGCCGATCCAGGTCGTCCCGGTCGACACCGTCGGGAACGGCGCCCTCACCGAGCAGGTGCTCGGCGTAGAGGCCGGCCTCGATCGCCTTGGAGAGATCGACCTCCATGGCGGCGTCCAGCAGTGGCGTCCGGGAGATCTCGTGCAGGTAGACGCCGACCAGGTCGCGCTCCTCGGCAACCTCGTCGGTTCGCATGCCGATGTTCTTGTCCACGTTGCCCACGGTCCCCTCGCTCGCGCCGGTTGCCCGGTTCCTTGCCATTCCCCACGTCCGTCAGCCCCTGGTAACTTCCGTTGTGCCCCTCGGTGCTGACACCTACACAACAGATGAGACGTGTCGGGGATTCCATGTGGTGAGTCGAAAGTGTCACGAATGCCTGAGTAGTAGCTGAGAGCGCGGTCCATGTTTGCTGTCAGCACCCCGGCGGGTGGCTCGCCGCTGCGCACACCACGTACGGGTCCCAACCATGGCAACACCGCCCGCCGCGGGGGCACAGCGACCCGGGTCACCACCGTGGTGCGATCCTGGTCACTGCCAGATACGCACCGGTGGACCGGTCGGTTCATCCACGGGGGTGTTATTACCCCCCGCCCCGATGAACAATCCGGAGCCCCGTTCGCTTCCCGGGGTGTGCAGGGCTAGGAGGAGAGCAGGGCCAGAGCGCCGCGTACCTGGTCGGCGGAGCGGGCCAGCGCGGCCCGGGCGGCGCCGACCTCGGCACCGGAGACCAGCGACACCAGGGCGGTCTTCAGGTCGCCGTCGGCCTCGGCGAGCGCCCGCCGGGAAACCTCCTCGGAGCAGCCGGTCGCCTCCATGAGGATCGAGATCATTCGTCCGCGGAGCTTCGCGTTGGTGGCCACCATATCGATCATGAGGTTCGAGTAGACCCGCCCCAGGCGCACCATGACGGCTGTCGAGAACGTGTTGAGCACCAATTTCTGCGCGGTGCCCGCCTTCATCCGGGTCGACCCGGTGACGACCTCCGGTCCGGTGTCCACCCCGATGAACACGTCGACCGACCGGGCCGCCTCCGCTTCCGGATTGGCGCAGAGGAGCACAGTCGAGGCGCCCTTGGCGCGGGACGTGGCGAGCGCCCCGAGGACGTACGGGGTACGTCCGCTGGCGGCCAGACCGACCACCAGGTCACCGGCGCGCACACAACTGGCCGCCTCGACCGCACCGCCCCGCTCGTCGTCCTCGGCGTCCTCCACGGCCCGCCACATGGCATCCGGGCCGCCGGCGAGGTGGGAGCAGAACCAGTGCCGGGGCGAGTTGAAGGTGGGAGCCAGCTCGGCCGCGTCGAGAACGCCCAGCCGGCCGGACGTGCCGGCGCCGAAGTAGTGCACCCGGTGGCCCCCGCGCAGCGCGTCGACGGCCAGGTCGACAGTGGCGGCGATCTCGTCGAGCACCGCGGCGACGGCCGCGGGCACCCGCCGGTCGGCGTCGTTGATCACGGTGAGGACGTCCCGGGTCGACATCAGGTCGAGGTCGGCGCTGAGCGGGTTGCGCCGTTCGGTGGGGGCGCCCACCCGGACGGTCGGGCGGGCGGGCGGTGCGGGCATGTCCTCGTCCGGCTCGATCGCACCGGCCGTCATGCCCGCCTCCGGTTGGCGCCCACCCGGTGCGACTGGACCGCCTCGGCGGTCGCCTCGAGGGCCTTGCGGGCCCGGGACCGGTTGCGGGCGGCCACGCCGACGAAGAGGCAGTCGACCACGGTGAGCTGGGCCAGGCGGCTGGCGGTCGCGCCGGAGCGGTAGGTGGTCTCCCGCGCCGCGGTGGTCAGCACGAAGTCGGCCACCTCGGTGATCGGCGAGCGGGGGAAGTTGGTAAGCGCCACGGTGACGGCACCCCGCGTCCGGGCCTGCTCCAGCACCTCGATCACGTCGGAGGTGGTGCCGGTGTGTGAGATGCCGACCGCGACGTCGCCCCGACCGAGCAGCGCGGCGGACGTCAGCGCGGTGTGCACGTCCGGGAAGTAGAAGGCGATCCGGCCGATGCGGTGCAGCTTCTGCTGGAAGTCGGAGGCGACGAACCCGCTGGCGCCGGCACCGTAGATGTCGATCCGTCCGGCGCCGCTGATGGCCTCGACGACCTGCTCACAGACCGCCGGGTCGAGCTGCTCGGCGGTCTCCTCGACGGCGCGGGCGTCGTTGAACGCGATGGTGGCGATGATCTGGGCGAGGTCGGCGCCGGGTGGGATGTCGCCGCCGACCACCCGGGCGTCCGGGGGCT
The DNA here is from genome assembly GCF_006228125.1 of Micromonospora orduensis. Lineage (GTDB taxonomy): Bacteria > Actinomycetota > Actinomycetes > Mycobacteriales > Micromonosporaceae > Micromonospora > Micromonospora orduensis. Next base: position 13,030 of record NZ_VDFY01000107.1, read on the forward strand.
CGATGCGGCGGGCGGCCTCGGCAGCGAGCCGGATGCGCAGTTGCGGGTAGCCGTCCATGCCCACCGAGCGGCAGAACCGGATGACTGTCGCCTCCGACGTCTCCGCCGCGGTGGCGAGGTCGGTGATGGTCCGCCGTGCGGCGGCGGCCGGGTCGGACACGACCAGCCGGGCGACGCGCTGCTCGGCGGGCGACAGCGACGGCAACAGCCCGCTGATGTGGACGATCAGCCCACCGGGCTCGTGACTCGCAGAAATCTTCGCACTCTTCGCCACGGATGAAACTTACTTTCACCAGGCGTGAGCGTCAACTATGACTGTCAGGGGTGGGAAAAGTGTCGCCGACCGGGATCACCTGTCCCGTACAGCCTGCCACTCCCGCAGGACCACCGCCTCATCCGCGGGGTCGAGTCCACCCTGCCGTACGTCGTCCGGCCGTGCTGTCATCCAGGTCGCGGTCGCCCGAACGGTGTCGGACAGCGGACGGACCGTCAGCCCCGCGTCCAGCGCCGGCCGGGCGTCCCGGTCCATCAGGCCGGCCCACTCCGGCAGCCGCGCCCAGAGCGGCAGCGCCCGCTCCCCCGACCACTCGCGCACGTCGCAGGCCAGCAGGAAATCCTGATCGACCCAGGTGAGGTGCGGGTCGGCGACGCCCAGCCCGGCCGCCACACCGGTCAGCAGCTCCTCCCGGGACATCGCCGGTCCGACCCCGTCGTAGGTGCCGACGAGGCGGGCACCGGCGGCGTGCAGCAACCAGCCGGCCAGGTCGGCGACGTCCACGAACTGCACCCGGTCGGTCGGTCGCCCCGGCGCGAGAACCTCCCCGCCACGCGCCAGCCGTCGCACCCAGTACGGGAAGCGGTCGCTCGGATCCTCCGCGCCCACGATCAGCCCGGCCCGGCAGATGAACGAGCGGTCCTCGCCCATCCGTTCCCGGACCAGCCGCTCGATGCTGACCTTGCACTCGCCGTACCAGCGGTTGTCGGGGTCGACCGGGGCGTCCACGTCCGGCGGGGCGGGCGGCAGCACCGGCGCGTCCGCCGCGGTCTGCCCCGGGGTGGTGTTGTCCGCGTACACCGAGATGGTCGACACGAACGACCAGTGACCCACGTGGTCGGCGAGCGCGGCGAGCGCGTGCCGGGCATGGCTTACCTGGCGGGTGACGTCCACCACCGCGTCGAAGCCGTCGCCGGCGAGCGACGCCGGCGCCGCCGGGTCGTCGCGGTCGATCGACACGAACCGCGCCCCGCTCGGCGCGTCGCCGGACACGCCCCGGGCCGCGCAGGTCACGTCGTGGCCCTGCGCGACGGCGAGCCGGGCCAGCGCCCGGCCGAGGAACCGCGTGCCACCGAGAATGAGGATCCGCATCCGCCGATCCTGCTTCGCCGCCGCCCGATCGCGCCAACAACTCTGCTCCCAGCAGAGCACGGGCGGGCCGACGGGTCACCGGATTGGACGCTAGCGTGTGGCGCATGGCCGAGCGCAGTGTGTTGGTGACCGGAGGCTCAGGCGGGCTCGGCGGGGCGGTCGTCGCGTCGTTCGTCGAGGCGGGCTGGCGGGTGGTCGTACCTCAGCGGGGTGCTCTGCCCGGGTCGGAGCCGGCGGCGGACGCGCTGGTCCGGGTCGCCGCGGACCTGACCGACCCGGCTGGCGCGGCCCGGGCCGTCGAGGCCGCCGCCGGCGAGCCGGCGGCGCCGCTGCGGGCGGTGGTCAACCTGGTCGGCGGGTACGCCAGCGGCGGTCTGGTCCACGAGACACCGGTCGAGGAGTTCGAGCGGATGCTCACCCTCAACCTGCGGCCCACCTACCTGGCCACCCAGGCCGCGCTGCCGCACCTGGTGGCCGGCGGCGGCGCGGTGGTCTGCGTCTCGGCCCGCGCGGCGGTAGCCCCGTTCCCGGGCGCGGCCGGTTACGTCACGGCCAAGGCGGCGGTGCTGGCCTTCGCCAACGCGGTCGCGGTCGAGTACCGGTCCCGCGGCGTGCGCTGCAACACCGTGCTGCCCAGCGTCATCGACACGCCTGCCAACCGGGCAGCCCAGCCCACCGCCGACCACTCGCGCTGGGTCACTCCCGCCGAGATCGCGCCGGTGATCCGCTTCCTCGCGTCAGCCGACTCCGCTCCGACCAGCGGCGCCACCGTTCCGGTCTACGGGCGGGCCTGAGCCACCAGCGGGGTCGGGCCACCGCGTGCTGGCAGGTCGGACCGGGGCGGCGGTTCGGACGGCGTCGGCGCGGGTGGCGGCACGTCGGACGGCGGCCGGGTCAGGTCGGATCGGGCGTCCGACGGCAGCCAGGTCGCCAGGTGGGCCTGGATCTGCTCGGTCACCTCCTCGGCCGGGCGTCCCGCGTCCACCAGCACGAAGCTCGGGTACTCGGGCAGGGTCCGGTAGGCGGTGTCCGCGGCGGTCAGCCAGCTGATCGTCTCGTGGTCGGTGCCACGCGCCTCGATCCGCCGGTACGCCTCGGCCGGGTCGACGGTCAGCAGGAAGGTCACCTGCGGCGTCGGGAAGAGTCGGTAGCCGGCCCGGGCCAGCCGCTCCCAGCGGTGCCCGCCATGCGCGCGGATGCTGGCGTACTGGCAGGCCGAGTAGCGGTCCATCACCGCCGTCCGGCCGGTGAGCAGGCAGCTGATCAGGGCGATGGCGATGGCGAGCCAGCGCAGCACGGACTCCACCGCGAGCACGCCGTCGCGCCCGACGAGCCGCTGGGCGTCCGGTCGGCCGAGTCGGTTGGCGACCCGGCCGAGCCAGCGACGTCCGCTGGCGTTGCGGCGGTACGCGGCGGGGCGGCCGGCGGCGGTCAGCGCGTCGGCCAGCCGGTGGGCCTGAGTGGTCTTGCCCGACCCGTCGATGCCGATCAGTGCGACAGTGCGCAACCGGGCCGTGCCGCGTCGCATCCCCGATGATCTGGCCACCCTCGAAAGGCTATCCGACCGGCGCACGCGCTCCGTCGCCTTTGTGCCGGTTTGGCGTTGTTCACACCCGACCGCGACGCCAGCAGGTGTGGCCGACCGGAATGCCGGGTACCGGAGTTTGAAATCCAACCGCCTGTCCACCAACACGACCGACGGGAGAACCAGATGGCTGAGCGCGGGGACGAGAGTCTGGTGCACACCCTCAAGAAGGTCGCCGCCGTGCTCAAGCAGTCCGAGATCCCGTTCGCCCTGGGCGGCAGCTTCGCCGTGTACGCCCACGGCGGTCACTCCAGCGAGCACGACGTCGACTTCCTGATCCGGGAGGCCGACGTGGAGCGGTCCCTCGAGGCACTGGTGGCCGCCGGCTTCGTGGCCGAGCGCCCACCGGAGGACTGGCTGGTGAAGGTCTTCGACGAGGGACGGATGGTGGACCTGATCCACCGGCCGATCGAGACGCCGGTGACCGAGGAGACGTTCGCCGACACGGTCATCCGGCCGGTGGACGCCATCCACATGCCGGTCCTGTCCGCGACCCAGCTGATGGTGCACAAGCTGCTCAGCTTCTCCCAGCACTACTGCGACTTCGCCCGCGGTCTGCCGCTGGCCCGGTCGCTGCGGGAGCAGATCGACTGGGAACGGGTACGCAAGGAGACGCAGCACTCGCCGTACGCCGAGGCGTTCCTGGTGCTGCTGGACCGGCTGGAGGTGGTGCCGACGGCCGGCACCCAGGCAGGAGAGGGGACATCGTGACCCACCAACGCGACAGCGGCGCCGGGCCGCCGGACGAGTACGTCGAGGCGGAGATCCAGCGGCTGCTGGCCGAGGACCCCGCCGTCGCCGAACAGGGGATCACCGTGGTCCGGCGGGAACGCGCACTCGTGCTCTACGGCGAGGTCGAGAGCCCGCACCGACGCGACGAGATCCTGCGCCGCGTGTCCGAGCGCTTCCCGGACGTGCCGATCACCAGCGACATCGGAGTGATCCGCGCCCAGGCGCCCACGGAGATCGAGCAACTGCCCTGAGGGAGGTTCCATGGTGATCCGGATCGCCGCCGTGGGCGACGTGCATCTGGACGAGGACGTGGTCGGCCGTTTCCGCCCGGCGTTGGAGGAGCTGCCGGACTGCGCCGACGTGCTGCTGCTGGCCGGGGACCTGACCCGGCACGGCACCGAGGCCGAGGCGCGCTGCGTGGCGCAGGAGTTCGGCGGGTTGGCCGTACCGGTGGTGACAGTGCTGGGCAACCACGACCACCAGTGTGACCAGGTGCCACAGGTGGTCAAGGTGCTCGAGGACGCGGGCATCACGGTGCTGGAGGGCAACGGCGTGGTGCTGGACTGCGCGGGTGGCCGACTGGGCATCGCCGGCGTCAAGGGCTTCGGCGGCGGGTTCGCCGGACGCTGCGCGAGCGACTTCGGCGAGCCGGAGATGAAGGCGTTCGTCCGGACCACCACCGACAGCGCGGACCGCCTCGGTGCGGCGCTGCGCTCACTGGACTGCGACATGCTCGTCGCGCTCACCCACTACTCACCGGTACCGGACACCCTCGCCGGCGAGCCGCTGGAGATCTACCCGTTCCTCGGGTCGTACCAGCTGGGGCAGGCGATCGACTCGGCGCCCACGGCGCTCGCCCTGCACGGGCACGCGCACGCCGGCAGTGAGCGCGGCACCACCCCCGGCGGCGTACGCGTGCGCAACGTCGCCCACCCCGTGATCAAGCAGGCGTACAGCGTCTTCCACGTCGGCGATCAACTTGACACGGACCAGGTTTCCCCGATCGGCCAGTCGGGTAGTCAGAGGTCATGGAGCTGATTCTCTGGATTCTCGCAGTCGTACTCGTGGTCGCCGGCATCCTCGCGCTGTTCCGCCGGCAGATCCTGTGGGGCATCGTCCTCATCGTTGTCGGGCTGTTGGTCGGCCCGGGTGGTGTCAGCATCTTCAATTGACGTTCGCACAACCTGAAAAAACACCGGGACCCGTCGGGGTCGCCGCGACCGGAGCTTTCGTCCTCCCGACAGAAGCACCGGCCGCGGCGGCCCCGGCGCTTTTTCGTGCGCCGGGTTTGACCTGACGCGCGGCGGAAATATCTCGGCCATGGAGACATCTCAGGACGCGCCGGTCGCCTCCGGCCGGCGCTCGTGGTGGGCCCTCGCCGGCTTCGCGGCGGCGGTCTTCGTGGCGGCCGCGGTCGGCGGCCTGGGGGTGCAGGGCACCACAGACGAGTACGCGAGCCTGCGCCAGCCCGGCTGGGCCCCGCCCTCGTGGCTCTTCGGCCCGGTCTGGACGCTGCTCTACGCGCTGATCGCGGTGGCCGGGTGGCTGGTCTGGCGGCGGGTCGGCTTCTCCCCCGCCCTCTGGGCCTGGACGGCCCAGCTCGTGCTCAACGCGATCTGGACGCCGCTCTTCTTCGGCGCGGGGCAGTACGGGCTGGCGTTCGCCGAGATCGTGGTGATGTGGCTGGCGATCGGCCTGACCGTTGTGCTGTTCGCCCGGGTCTCCCGCGTGGCGACCGCGCTGCTGCTGCCGTACTGGGCGTGGGTCACCTTCGCCGCCGCGCTGAACCTGTCGATCTGGCGGCTCAACGCCTGACCGTCACCAGCGTCGCCACTTCGGCAGGTCGCGCTGCGACATCAGCCGCCAGAAGCGCCGCATCCCGGAGCGGCGTACGCCCTGCCACGGGGCGCGTGCCTGCAGGGCGTAGCGGAACGTCGCCAGATCCGCCTGGCGGGCGCAGAAGTTCTGATCCATCTTGTGCGGCAACGGTTCCCCCTTCGCCGGGAGCGGGCAGAGCCGGAATTCGCAGTCGTCCAGGCAACTGGCTCCCGGGGTGCGGCCCTCGGTGGTGTGCACACTCCGCTCCGGTTCCAGGACGGATCGGTCGGTGGTCAGGCACGGCGGCAGCTCGCACCGGTCGGCCCGATGGAGCCGCTGCTCCCGTTGCGCCGCTGAGGCGCCCCGGTCGGCGAGGTTCAACAACAGCATCACGTCGGCCAGCAGGCGCTCCGCACGGGGGACGAGCACGCTCCAGCCCATCGAATCGGGGATCCACAGGTTCTGGATGCGGCGGACGTCCACCGAAGGGCTGCACGAGCCGACCCGGCTGGCGGTCTCGCTCTCGTCCACCCAGCAGAAGCGTTCGGGTTGACAAGTGACCAGCGCGGAGGTGCAGAGCCGAACCGTCTCCAGCAGGAACGGATGGGCCGTGCAGTTGCCCCGGCCGGGCACCTCGCTGCCCGCGGTGCGCAGCCAGTGGCGCACCAGGCCGACGGGGTTGGCGCCGTGCCCCTGGGCGGGCAACGGCTCGCCGGGGTCCATCGGCAGCGAGAGCAGCGTCAGGGCCTGAGTCAGAACGAGCTGGCTGTACCAGAACCGGGAGTGCCGCAACGCGAACTCGGCCTTCTCGATGAGGAAACTCCGGTCCGCGTCCCGCCGGCCGACCGGGAGGTAACGGATGTTGGCGGCGAGACGAAAGCCCTGGGCCAGCGCGATCTCCGACGCGATGTCCAGGTGCCGGTGGCCGTTGGCGTCGTACGCGGCGAGTTCTGCAAGCCACGCGTCGAGGTACGCCCCCGTCTCGCTCGTGAGGTCCTCCGGGCCCTCCGTGTCCCGGACCGTCGACAGGTGCAGCAGCGGCGCCACCCATCCCCGCAACTGGAGTTCCCGATCGGACGTGACCCTGGTGCCTCCCGCGCCCGGTTGCCGCCGGGGTGCCGGGCCGCCGACCTCACGCAGCGCCGCCGCGGCGTCCCGCCCACCAAGGCCGAGTTCCCGTGCGGCAGCGAGCCGCACCCGGTACGACCCCTCCTGTGTCGCCAAGCGGAAGAGCGCCAGGTAACCCGGTGGCGAGCACGAGCGTGCCCACGAGCGGTCACGCCGACGCCGATCGGTGATGAGCCGCGCGGCGTCGCCCCACCGTCGTATCAACGTCAGTTTGGCTTCGTCCAACGGGCGGTCCGGGGCCTCCTTCTCCTGGAACTCGTGCCACCGTTCCTCGATCTCCACCACCAGCCGGGAGTGCTCAGGTACGGGGGCAGCCGTGTCGATCTCCACCGCGGTCGCGTACATCTCCAGGCGCCAACAGCGGTTGCCCTGTCTACCAGCCAGGTCACGAAGCAGGATGACGATCTGTTCGACGTGGTTGACCTCCCCCGGCTCGGCAGGAGCCACCGGGCGGCGCGACCGTGCCCTCCGGTCGATTATCTTCGGCCCGCGGGAACGCAGGGTCAGCGCGATCAGAAGCTCCCGACTCGGCTCGGGAAGGACGAACTCGCGGATCAGCTCGGGTCCCAGGTCCGGTTCGGCGAGAAAGTCGACGCCGAGATAGGCCTGGATCACACCGTGCTGGAAGCGCAGGCCGTCCCCCTGCAGGTCCACGACGGACAATTCCCCGGCCTCGGTGACCGCTGCGGCCAGATCGTCACGACTCCTCACGTCGAGGCGTCCTTCGAGCCGGCTGGACAGCTTGCGGAAAATCTCGTTCCGCTCATGGTCCGGATCGGTCCACCGGCCCTCGCTGGTGAGGTCGTCGTACGTCACCTCCAGCGAGTTCAGCTTGAAGCCCACGCAGGCGAATGCGGACACCACGGCCAGCGCGTCCCGGCGCTCGTCCTCCCCGCGGGCGAAGTCCTCACAGATGTAGCCCTCCTCAAGCGCCCGTCGCCACGCCTCGAGCAGCTTCCACCGGATCGTCGAGCGGTCGGCCGGGCGTGCCGCACCACCAGGTTCCTGGTGCGCGTTGAGTTCGTAGGGCAGGCGGCCACACCTGTTGAGATCCCGGATGATCTTCAGGTAGAGCGGGGAATCGGTGACATCCGCAGCGTGGATCAGGTTGGCGACGGCGGCCCAGGACGAGCGGACCAGGCTGTCCTCGTCAGTCAGCCCGTAACCGAGCGCTGTCCCCTCGCTGAGCGGTTCCAACCCGACGATGACGGCGGGCATGCCGCGCAACGGGTCGTACGGGCGGGTGGCGACGATCAGCGGTAGGCGGTCCTGCGCAGCCTTGGTGAACGCCTCCCGCAGCACACTGTCGTGCTGGCTGCGCTCGCCCCCGCCACCCAACTCCTCCAGCCCGTCGGCGAGAACGGCGATCTGGTTGCTCCACCGGAGCTGCCGCCACAGTCGATCGGCCTGCCCGCCGCTGTACAGCCGAGCGTCGATGATCTGCTCGAACCTCTTCTTCGCCAGATCCTCGAAGTTGATGTCCTTCGGATCGGTCACGTCCCGTATCCGCAGCGGGATCGGCACAACGCCGCGAGCGGCCAGGAGGTGGGTCAGCTTGACCAGGACGGCGCTCTTGCCGGTACCAACGCCGCCGATGAGCACCATCGGGCACCGCACCTCGGGGCGGCGGATCCGTTCGACCAGGACCTCGCACAGCTCGTCGCGTCCGACGATGTCGGCGAGGACGTCGTTGGACGTGCTGACCAGATCCTCCGGGGAATCTCGGGCGACCCTGCGGTACCACCAGTACACACGGAACCGGATGAACAGATAGAAGCCCGCGAAGGCGAGGGCCAGAGCCACAAGCTTGTAGAGGAAGCCGCCGAGCTTCGCACACTGGCCGTCGTCGGCCCTGCCGCACCACCACGTCGTCTCAAGCCAGAAGATCGACAGGTTGCTCCCGCCGGGGTGGAGACGCCCGTACAGGACATTGGCCAGGGGAAGGACGAACTGGGTGAGGAGCCAGACGGCAGTGATCACTCCCGCGCCGATTGCCAGCGCCAACCACCACCACGGGTGATGCCACCAGCGTGCCGGGGCGGCCGGCCGCGCAGCTCGGAGTCGTCGTTCCGGCTGCTCCCGACCCTGGTACCAGATGGTGGCCCGCCGCGCGGCCGCCGACCACCAGATGCGGGGGTCCACAGCCACCCTCGCCAGAGCGGACCGCGCATCAGTCGCACCCCCGTCCGTCGAAGGCACCGCACCCACGGGCGAGGGAAGCTCACAAATCGCCCTGATCGAGGCTAACCCGCACTTTCCACGCCTGCGGGGCGTACGACTGAACTCGTCTCTGGTTCGGCAGGCGGGCCGAGGCAGCCCTCCCCGGTCAGGGAAGGTTGCCTCGGCCGGTCGGGAGACGCTCCGGTGGGCCCGACGGTCGCTCCGCGCTCAGCAGCGGGGTACGCCGGGGATGTAGCCGTCGGAGCCGGTGTAGACGTACGCGTCGGCGATGTAGCGGCCGGAGCCGATGCGGTCCCAGATCGTGCTGGTGCCGTAGGTGCCGGTGACGCTGGTGCCACTGGTCTGGCAGGCGATGGTGACCCGGGTGCCGTCGGCGACCGTGCCCACCGAGGCGTACCCGGTGCCGGGGCCGGAGCGGACGGTCAATGGTGTGCCGCTGGTGTCGACAGTGCCGTTGCCGGTGCCTGAGGAGCAGCCGTTGTCGCTGGTGTAGCTCTTGGTGCCCCAGTACAGCGCGAGGGTGCCGTTGAACCTCACCTGGATGTCGCTGCCGTTGAGTCGCTGCTCGTAGTGCAGGTGCGGGCCGGTCGACCCGCCGGTGCTGCCCACCCAGCCGAGCACCTTGCCGTAGCCCACCGTCTGGCCGACGGAGACGTTGAAGCCGTTGAGGTGCGCGTAGTAGGTGCTGTAACCACCCCCGTGGTTGATCCGGACGTATTTGCCGTAGCTCGTGCCGCCGAGGTCGGTCACCCGGTCGACGGTGCCGGGGGCGCTGGCGACCACCGGGTCACCGAGGTCGTCGGTTCGGTTGAAGTCGACGGCGTACGCCGGGCTGTGATCGGACCGGGTCTGCCCGGACCAGGACTGACCGCACGGGAACGGCACCTTGAAGGTCGGCGCGGCCAGCGCCGGGCTCGCCGGTGTGAGCACTCCTCCGACGAGCAGACCGGTCACGAGCAGGCTGATCCACCGCTTGCGCATACAGCTCCTCCTATGTCGAAAACCTTCGATGAGGTGGCGTCAGCCTGACAGATATCGTCAATCTTCGAAAGAGTCGGAGATCTGGCCCGGGAGCGCGCCCACGAGGAGGCCCCGAGGTTTCCGGATTGTTACTCGGTCGTGTCTGACAGGGGGTGGACCGGGACCGGATGCAAGCGCTTACATGTGTGGCACGCCCAATCGGACCGGCGACTGGTCATCGAGCACGACCGCGCCGGCTAGGAAGGAGGACGGCATGGCGGTCTTTACCAGACCACGCCAGGCCTTCGTGATCGCCGGTGCACTCGGGCTGGCGCTCAGCGCCACCGCTTGCGGTACCGGTGACGACAAGAAGAGCGACAAGGCGGGCTCCGCGGAGTGCGCCGCATACGAGAAGTACCAGGGCAATGACGGCAAGAAGGTCTCCATCTACGCGTCCATCCGTGACGCCGAGGCCGATCTGCTGGAGCGGTCGTGGTCGCAGTTCACGGACTGCACCGGCATCGAGATCGCGTACGAGGGCAGCGGCGAGTTCGAGGCGCAGCTCCCCGTGCGGGTCGACGGCGGCAACGCCCCCGACATCGCCTTCGTGCCCCAGCCGGGCCTCGTGAAGCGGTTCGCGGACGCCGGCAAGCTGAAGTCCCTCGGCGCCGACACCAAGGCCATGGCCGAGCAGAACATGCCGGCCGACTGGCTGAAGTACGGCACCGTCAACGGGACGCTCTACGGCGTGCCGCTCGGCGCGAACGTCAAGTCCTTCGTCTGGTACTCGCCCAAGACCTTCAAGGAGAAGGGCTGGGAGGTTCCGACCAGCTGGGACCAGCTCATCGCACTGAGCGACAAGATCGCAGCCAGCGGCATGAAGCCGTGGTGCGCGGGCGTCGAGTCCGGCGACGCCACCGGCTGGCCGGCCACCGACTGGATCGAGGACGTGCTCCTGCGGACGGCGGGCGCCGAGGTCTACGACCAGTGGACCACCCACGCGATCCCGTTCAACGACCCGCGGGTCGTCGAGGCGGTCGACCGCGCCGGCACCATCCTCAAGAACGAGAAGTACGTCAACGGCGGCTTCGGCGGCGTCAAGAGCATCACCACCACCGCCTTCCAGGAGGCGGGCCTGCCGGTCGTCAACGGCAAGTGCGCCATGCACCGCCAGGCGTCCTTCTACGCCAACCAGTTCCCTGAGGGCACCAAGGTGGCCGAGGACGGCGACGCGTTCGCCTTCTACTTCCCGGCCATCGACGCGGCCAAGGGCAAGCCGGTCCTCGGCGCTGGCGAGTTCGTCGTCGCGTACGCCGACCGCCCCGAGGTGCAGGCGGTGCAGACGTACCTCGCCTCCGCCGAGTACGTGAACAGCCGCGCGAAGCTCGGCAACTGGGTCACGGCGAACAACAAGCTGGACATCGCCAACGTGGCCAGCCCGATCGACAAGCTCTCCGTCCAGATCCTGCAGGACAAGAGCGGCACCTTCCGCTTCGACGGATCCGACCTGATGCCGGCCGCCGTCGGCGCGGGGACGTTCTGGAAGGGCATGGTCGACTGGATCAACGGCAAGGACACCGCGACGGTGCTCCAGGGCATCGAAAGCAGCTGGCCGAAGTGATCCCGGCGGTGGCCCGGCCCGCGATCGCGGGCCGGGCCACCGGCCCCTTTGACCCGAGAGGGAGGGTTGATGGAGTTCGACTTCGCCGATCAGCAGCCGAAGCTCCTCATGCTGATGTACGGGCTGATCGCCTTCGTGGTGGTGGTGGGCGGTCTGCTCCTGCTGCTCGACGTCGTGCCGGCCCAGTTCGCCCGTCGACGGGAGGCCCAGCTCGTCGCCGCCTCCGTGGGCGGGGGGCCGCTGCCCCGCCGACGCAAGCAGCGGGAAGGGCTCTTCGCGTTCTTCTTCCTGCTGCCGACGCTGCTGCTGCTCACCATCGGCCTGGTCGTGCCGGCCATCCGCACCGTGCTGCTCTCCCTGATGGACGGGAGTAGCACCAACTGGGTGGGGCTGCGCAACTACGGCTGGATGTTCTCCGAAGACTCGATCGTCCGGGTCCTGATCAACACCCTGATCTGGGTGCTCCTGGTCCCGCTGGTGGCGACCACATTCGGCCTGATCTACGCCGTGCTGGTGGACAAGGTCCGCTTCGAGGCGGTGGCCAAGTCACTGGTCTTCCTACCGATGGCCATCTCCTTCGTCGGCGCCAGCATCATCTGGAAGTTCGTCTACGCCTTCCGTGGCGTCGGAGACCAGATCGGCCTGCTCAACCAGATCGTGGTGAGTCTCGGCGGTGAGCCCAAGCAGTGGTTGCTGAATTCACCCCTTAACACGCTGCTGCTGATCGTCATCATGGTCTGGATCCAGGCCGGCTTCGCCATGGTGATCCTCTCCGCCGCGATCAAGGCGATCCCCGGGGACATCGTGGAGGCCGCCCGCCTCGACGGGGTCAGCCCCTGGCAGATGTTCTGGCGGATCACCATGCCGAGCATCCGGCCGGCGCTGATCGTGGTGGTGGTGACAATTTCGATCGCCACCCTCAAGGTCTTCGACATCGTCCGGACCGCGACCAACGGCAACTACGACACCAGCGTGATCGCCACCGACATGTACAACCAGGCCTTCCGGTACGGCCAGAGCGGCCGGGGTTCCGCGCTGGCGGTCTTCCTCTTCATCCTGGTCATCCCGATCGTGATCTACCAGGTCCGCAACCTCCGTCAACAGCGGGAGGGCTGAGATGACGACCGCAACGCCCACCGTCGCCGCCGGCACCCAGAAGACCGGCGGCACCCCGTCCACCGCCGCAGGCCGGGTCCGCAAGCGGTTGAACAGCCGCACCGCGACGCTCGTCTCGATCGTCATCGCGGTGGTCTGGACCATCCCGACCTTCGGCCTCTTCGTCTCCTCCCTCCGGCCGGAGGACGAGATCAAGACCACCGGCTGGTGGACAGCCTTCACCAACCCGCAGTTCACTCTGGAGAACTACCAGCAGGTCCTGTTCGGGCAGTCGTCGTCGTCCGGGCAGCTCGCCGGGTACTTCATCAACTCGCTGGCGATCACCATCCCGTCGGTGCTCTTCCCGATCGCCTTCGCGTGCCTGGCCGCGTACGCGCTGGCGTGGATCAACTTCCGTGGCCGGGACTGGCTCTACATCGCGATCTTCGCGTTGCAGATCGTGCCACTGCAGATGGCTCTGGTGCCGTTGCTGAGGTTCTTCTCCACCGGGGTGTCCGTCGGCGGCATCACCCTGATGCCGGCCTGGGATCTGGTCGACGAACAGAAGTTCGCCCAGGTGTGGTTCGCGCACACCTGCTTCGCGCTCCCGTTCGCCGTCTTCCTGCTGCACAACTTCATCTCGCAACTGCCCGGAGACCTGATGGAGGCGGCCCGGGTGGACGGTGCCACCCACCCGAAGATCTTCCGCACCATCGTGCTGCCGCTGATCACTCCGGCGCTGGCCGCGATCGGCATCTTCCAGTTCCTCTGGGTCTGGAACGACCTGCTGGTCGCGCTGATCTTTGCCGGCGGGAGTGACGAAACCGCCCCGCTCACCGTCCGGCTCGCCGAGATGGCCGGCACCCGGGGCAACGAGTGGCAGCGATTGACCGCCGGTGCGTTCGTCTCGATCGTCGTACCCCTCATCGTGTTCCTGTCCCTACAGCGCTTCTTCGTGCGAGGTCTGCTCGCCGGCAGCGTCAAGGGCTGACCGCGCGCCCGCCGCCGTCTGGCCCCTTGGACGGCGGCGGGCGCCGGGCACCGAGCGGGGGAAACCGTGACGAGGATCGATGATGTGGCCCGGCTGGCGGGAGTGTCCACGGCCACCGTCTCGCGGGCACTGCGCGGACTGCCGACGGTCTCGGCCGCCACCCGGCGCAGGGTGCTCGCCGCCGCCGAACAACTCGACTACGAGGTCTCGCCGAGCGCGTCCCGGCTGGCCGGTGGCCGGACCGGCACGGTGGCGGTGGTGGTCCCCCGGATCACCCGCTGGTTCTTCAGCACCGTCGTCGAGGCGGTCGAGGAGTACCTCCACGACTCCGGCTACGACCTGTTGCTCTACAACCTGGGCGGCCGGGAGCAGGTACGCCAGCGGGTGCTGCGGACGGCCAACCTGCACAAGCGGGTGGACGCCATCATGCTCGTCGCCACACCGCTGCGGCCGGCGGACCTGACCGCTCTGGCCAGCTTGGACCTGCCCGGGGTGACCATCAGCTCGGGCAGCCGCGTCCCCCGGTGGCCGTGCGTACGGATCGACGACGTGGCCGCCGCGCGGACCGCCACCCGGCACCTTCTCGACCTCGGCCACCAGCGGATCGCGCACATCTCCGGCGACCCCGACGACGAATTGGCCTTCACCACCCACCTTGATCGACGCCGCGGCTACCAGGCGGAGCTGCGGGCGGCCGGTCTGCGCCCGGACCCGAGCCTGGACGTCGAGTCGACGTTCACCATCGACGGCGGCAACCGGGCCACCGCCGAACTGCTGGCACGTGGTGGCCCGCCACCGACCGCGATCGTCGCGGCCTGCGACGAGATGGCGATGGGCGCGTTGACCGCGCTGCGCGACGCCGGGCTGCGGGTGCCGCAGGACGTCAGCGTGATCGGCATCGACGACCACGACCTGGCTGGCGTGCTGGGGCTCAGCACCGTCACCCAGCCCGCCGCCGAGCAGGGCCGGCTGGCGGCGCGAATCCTGCTCGACCCGCTCGGCGCCCGCACCCTGGGCCCGGTCGTCGGCCAGCGCGGCGCTGACGGCGACACACCGGTGATCCTGCCCACTCGGCTGGTCGTCCGGGACTCCACCGCGCCACCCCGGGCACACTGACACTTCACCAACGCGACACGGGAGACGACCCTGAACACCGATCCGACGCAGCAGCCCTCCTCCGGTCACCCGGTCACCGGGTGGTGGACCGAGGCCGCCATCTACCAGATCTACCCCCGCTCGTTCGCCGACTCCGACGGCGACGGAATCGGTGACCTGCCGGGCATCACCGCCCGCCTCGACCACCTGGTCGAGCTGGGCGTCGACGCGGTGTGGCTCTCCCCCTTCTACCCGTCGCCGCAGGCCGACGCGGGCTACGACGTGGCCGACTACCGCGACATCGATCCGCTGTTCGGCACCCTCGCCGACGCGGACAAGCTGATCGCCGAGGCGCGCTCGCGCGGCCTGCGGGTGATCGTCGACCTCGTACCGAACCACACGTCCTCGGCGCACCGCTGGTTCCAGGCGGCGCTGCCGGCCGCACCGGGCAGCCCGGAACGGTCCCGCTACGTCTTCCGGGACGGCCGGGGACCGGACGGCGACCAGCCGCCGAACGACTGGCAGAGCGTCTTCGGCGGTCCGGCCTGGACGCGCACCGTCGACCCGGACGGGCGCCCCGGCCAGTGGTACCTGCACCTGTTCGACACCGGCCAGCCGGACCTCAACTGGGACAACCCGGAGGTGCACGCGGAGTTCCTGGACGTGCTGCGGTTCTGGCTGGACCGTGGGGTGGACGGCTTCCGGGTCGACGTGGCGCACGGCCTGGTCAAGCAGGCCGACCTGGCCGACTGGCAGGAACCGCAGGAGATCCTCTCCGGCAACGAGGTGGACAAGCAGCGCCCGCCGATGTGGGACCAGGAGGGCGTACACGAGATCTACCGGCAGTGGCGGCAGGTCCTGGACAGCTACCCCGGCGAGCGGGTGCTCGTCGCCGAGGCGTGGGTGGAGCCCGCCGAGCGGCTGGCCCGCTACGTCCGCCCGGACGAGATGCACCAGGCGTTCAACTTCGAGTACCTGCTCGCGGCGTGGACCGCACCGGCCCAGTACGCCGTGATCACCCGCTCGTTGGAGGCGACCGACTCGGTCGGCGCGCCGACCACCTGGGTGCTGTCCAACCACGACGTGGTGCGGCACGCCTCCCGTCTGGGCCTGCCGGTGGCCGGCGGCCGGCCCAACGGCATCGGCATCGGCGACCCGCAGCCGGACGCCGCGCTCGGCCTGCGCCGGGCCCGCGCGGCCACCCTGCTGATGCTCGCCCTGCCCGGCTCCGCGTACCTCTACCAGGGCGAGGAACTGGGGCTGCCCGAGCACACCACGATGCCCGACGAGGCCCGGCAGGACCCGACCTGGGCGCGGAGCGGGCACACCCAGCGTGGCCGGGACGGCTGCCGGGTGCCGATCCCGTGGGAGGCCGACGCCCCGTCGTACGGCTTCGGGCCGACCGACGCGAGCTGGCTGCCACAGCCCGCGCTCTGGGCGGAGTACGCCCTGGACCGGCAGCGCGGCGTGCCCGGCTCGACGTACGAGCTGTACCGCACCGCGCTGCGGCTGCGCCGCGCCCACGGGCTGGGCCGGGGCACGCTGGAGTGGCTGTCGTCCGGCGACGAGGTGCTGACCTTCCGCAACGGTGAGCTGACGGTGCTGACCAACTTCGGCGACGCCCCGGTGCCGGTTCCGGCCGGTGCCGAGGTGCTGGCCGCCAGCGGGCCGCTGGACGACGGCGCGGTCCCGACCGACGTGACAGTCTGGCTGCGCGGCTGACCCCGTACCCGCGTCCCGACCCGACCGGCCCGTCCGCCGAACTGTGCTTCGCGGGCGGGCCGGCGGGGTGGCCGGCGTCGCTTTGGAGCTGATGTCGTGAACGAATCACGGGAGAGCCGAGCGGCCGAGAGTCCTCAGAGGCGGTCGGCGCGGGCGTGCAGCAGGTCGTGCACGTTGTCGATGTCCGCCGGTGAGGTCCGCGAGGCGAGCCAGTACATGATGCCGGTGGGGATGAAGAACAGCTGGAACGCGGCCAACCCGACGGCGAAGTTCAACGGCGGCGGGAACGCCGAACGCAGGCCCTGGAAGGCTGCCCCGACCAACCCGTTGCCGGCCGCCCGACCGACACCGTTGACCAGGTTGCCCATGCTGTAGACGGTGCCCCGGTGCTCCGGCGGGTTCACGTCGGCGATCAACGCGAACCAGTTCGGCGAATTGGCCGAGGTCAGCGCGAGCGCCACGATCGCGGTGAGCAGGCTCAGCCCGACCGTCGGTTCGGTGAACACACTGGCCAGCACCGCACCGACCACCGCTCCCCCGCCCGCGCCGTCGGGCACGTCGATGGTCACCGGAACGAAGAACAACACCAGGTAGAACGGCAACGCGGCGAGGATGCCGACAGCTGCGACAAGCGCACGGCCCCTCGGGGTACGCCGCTGCACGGCGTCACCGATCAGCCCGCCCACGATGGAGAGCACCCCGCCGAGCTGGAACAACGTGGCGAAGACGCTGCCCACCACCACGGCTGTCGATTCCGAGTAGCCCTGGGCCTCGGCCCGTTCGGCGAACAGCACCGGCAGCCAGACCAGCGAGCCGAACGCCGCCTGCGCGGTCAGGCCCTGCAGGATCAGCCACAGGTTGGTCCGCCGGGCCAGGATGCGCGGCAGATCGGCCCGGCTGATCCGGTAGTCGTACTCGGCGCCGGCGTTCAACGCGCCGGCCAGCTCCGGTTCGCTCTGGCCCCGCCGGATGTCGTAGGTGAACAGGTACGCCAGGGTGGCGGCCAGGCCCACACCGGTCAGCAGCAGGAACGGCCGCCGCCAGTCACTGGCCCCGAGCAGCCCTCCGAGGAGCGTTCCCGCGAGGGTCCCGACCCCCTGGGACAGCCCCCAGAAGCTCATCACCAGCCCTCGCCGGGTCGGCGAGATCAGGTCCGTGACCACCGAGTAGCCCACCGAACCGACCGCACCGAGGCCGACCGCCGCGACGAGTTGGGCGGCCAGGAACGTGACGTACCCGCCGGCGAGCGCGCTACCGCCGGTGCCCGCCGCCCACAGCAGCGTGCCCACCATGAGCAGCGGCTTGCGGTTGGTCCGGTCCCCGACGTACGCCCAGCCGACCGAGGCGACCGCACTGATCAGGAAGCTGACCGCGGTGACCAGACCCAGCAGCCCCGTGGACACGTCGAACTCGTCCGCGATCGGCCCGTACAGCGGCGGAACCAGCCCGATCGCCACGTTGTCCAGGGAGGCGAGCAGCACGAACACGACGACGCTGTACAGCCGGTGGGTCCGGCCACCGCCCCGGCCGTGCGGGCGTCGGCCGGGCTGGGTCCCGCCACTGCTCACGGTCATGACGGGCAGCCAACCAGACTCCGGTACGGCGATCGTCACGCGGGTGGGCGCCGGCCGGCTCCCACCCGCGTCGACTCCGACCGGTCAGCGGCGGTCGAGGACCAGTCCGCTCGCTGCCGCGTACCGCTCGCGGACGGCGGGCACGGGCTCGGCCGCGTACTCCTCGGTGCCCTTGAGCTCCCACACCGGCGGCGTCGGACCGCCCAGGGCGACCCAGGCGGCCTGCCGGGCCGCGCCGTCGGCGACGTACTCCCCCGCTGGTGGGACGACCACCGGGCAGCCGAAGACCTGCGGCGCGATCCGGCGAACGGCGGCGGACCGGGCGCCGCCGCCGACCAGGATGACCCGGCGGACGGTGGCACCCTGCGCGGTCAGCGCGTCCAGGCCGTCGGCGAGCGCGCAGAGCATCCCCTCCACGGCGGCCCGCGCGAGGTGCGCGGGGGTCGACGTGCGCAGGGTCAGGCCGTGCACCGCGCCGGTGGCGAGTGGACGGTTCGGCGTCCGCTCCCCCTCCAGGTACGGCACCATGACCAGCCCGTCGGCGCCGGCCGGCGCGGAGAGCGCCAGCTCGGCCAGCTCGTCCAGGCCGACGCCGAGCAGCGCGGCGGCGGCATCCAGCACCCGGGCGGCGTTGAGCGTGGCGACCAGCGGTAGGAAACGACCGGACGCGTCGGCGAAACCCGCCACCGCACCGCTCTCGTCGGCGGCCGGCACGTCGGCGACGCTGAACACGGTGCCGGAGGTGCCGATGGAGACGATCACGTCACCCGGCCCGGCGCCGACGCCGAGCGCGGCGGCGGCGTTGTCCCCGGTGCCCGCGCCGAGCAGCGCGCCGCCCGACCCACCCAGCTCGTCGGCGAGTCTGCCCGCCGACTCCGCCGGACCGAGCACCTGGGGCACCACCAACCGCCGGCCGAAGCCCCGCTCCAGCAGGTCCATCCGGTAGTCGCCGGTGGCCGGCGACCAGTAGCTGGTGCCGCTGGCGTCACCCCTGTCGGTACGCAACGCGTCCAACCCCGCTGCGCCGGCCAGTCGCCAGGTCAGCCAGTCGTGCGGCAGGCACACCGCCGCCACCCGGGCGGCCAGCTCCGGCTCGTGGGTGGCCAGCCACCGCAGCTTGGTGAGGGTGAAGCTGGCCACCGGCACACTTCCGGTGGCCTCGGCCCAGAACCGACGCCCGACCGCGCCGCCGCCGGCCTCCTCGATGAGGTCGGCGGCGGCGTCGGCGGATCGGGTGTCGTTCCACAGCAGCGCCGGGCGGACCACCCGGCCGCCCTCGTCGAGGCAGACCATGCCGTGCTGCTGGCCGGCGACGGAGACCGCCGCCACGTCGGCCAGCCCGCCGGCCTGGTCGGCGGCGCTGCGCAGCGCCTGCCACCAGGCTTCCGGGTCGACCTCCGTGCCGTCCGGGTGCGGCGCCCGGCCCTGCCGGAGCAGGGCACCGGTCTCCGCGTCCCGGATCACCACCTTGCAGGACTGGGTGGACGAGTCAACGCCCGCGACCAGCGGCATGGCGGGGCCTCAGCGGGCGCCGAGCAGGTGCTCGACGGCGAGCTGGTTGAGCCGGACGAAGGCGAAGCCCCGGGCGGCCACCGCGTCGACGTCGACGTCCTCGAACGCGGACCGGTCGGCCAGGAACTCCTCGTAGCCCTCGCCCTCGCCGAGCGTCGGCGTGCTCAGCTCGCCGACCTTGCTGGCGGCGAGCGCCTCGATCACCTCGGGGTCGGCGCGGAACGCCGCCGCACGCTCCTTGAGCAGCAGGTAGGTGCTCATGTTGGCCGCCGCGGAGGCCCACACGCCATCCATGTCCTCGGTACGGGAAGGCTTGTAGTCGAAGTGCCGCGGCCCGTCGTAGGTCGGCCCGCCGTTCGGGCTGCCGTTCTCCAGCAGGTCCACCAGGGCGAACGCGTTCATCAGGTCACCGTGGCCGAAGACCAGGTCCTGGTCGTACTTGATGCCGCGCTGGCCGTTGAGGTCCAGGTGGAACAGCTTGCCCTGCCAGAGAGCCTGGGCGATGCCGTGGGCGTAGTTGAGCCCGGCCATCTGCTCGTGGCCGACCTCCGGGTTGAGGCCGACCATCTCCGGGTGGGCCAGCTGGGAGATGAAGCCGAGCGCGTGCCCGATGGTGGGCAGCAGGATGTCGCCGCGCGGCTCGTTGGGCTTGGGCTCCAGGGCGAACCGCAGGTTGTAGCCCTTGTCGATGACGTACTGGGTGAGCAGGTCCACGGCCTCGCGGTAGCGGTCCAGCGCGGCGCGGACGTCCTTGGCGACGTCGTACTCGGAGCCCTCGCGGCCACCCCACATGACGAAGGTGCTCGCGCCCAGCTGGGCGGCGAGGTCGACGTTGCGCAGCACCTTGCGAAGGGCGAAGCGGCGGACGTCGCGGTCGTTGCTGGTGAAGCCGCCGTCCTTGAAGATCGGGTGGGTGAAGAGGTTGGTGGTGACCATGGGCACCACGAGGCCGGTCTCGTCCAGGGCCTTGCGGAACCGGGCGATGTGCTGATCCCGGGTGGCGGCGTCGGCGCCGAACGGGATCAGGTCGTCGTCGTGGAAGGTGATGCCGTACGCGCCGAGCTCGGCGAGCCGGTGCACTGCCTCGACCGCGTCGAGCTCGGGACGGGTCGCGTCACCGAACGGGTCGCGGGCCTGCCAGCCCACGGTCCAGAGCCCGAAGGAGAACTTGTCGGCGGGGGTGGGACGGGGTGCCATGAGCAACCTCCGGGGTGGTGGTGTCCGCTATTTGTTCAGCGATTGAATTATTTGCCCGCCCTATGGCACTGTCAAGGGGTGAGCCCCACCCACGCCCCGGCCGGCGCAGTCCGTCAGGGCAGCCTGCGCGAACTCAACCTCGCCCTGGTGCTCGGCCGGATC
>NZ_VDFY01000144.1 GCF_006228125.1 Micromonospora orduensis
GGGCGGGGCCGGTGGGGTTGAGGATCGCGGTCATGGCGCTGCCTCCTAGCGGGAGTCGGACGTGCCGGTCACCGTGGCACCGGCGGGACCGGTGGGACCGGTGCTGGAACTGCCGGGCACACCGGCGTCCGCGCTGGTGCCGGTGGTCCGCGACGGCCGGGCCATCGGGGCGTACGTCCTCTCCGGCGGGCGGGTCCGGTACCGGCCGGTGACCGACCCGGACCGGCTGCTCGCTGCGGCGACCGGCGCATTCGCGGTCGCGGTGCTCACCGCGGCCGTGGCGGTGCTGGGCCGCCGCAAGCCGCCGGCGATCGGCGCGGTGACGATGGGACCGGGCGGCTGGGTCAGCCTGCGCGGCGTACGCCCGCCGGCGCTGCGCCCCGCGACACCGCGCCCGTGGTGGGCGCGGGCACTGCGGGCCCACCGGCTGGTCGTCGACCGCTGAGCGCCGGGGCCGCCGGGGCAGTTCTGCGACCCCGGCGGCCCCGCGCGTCGCTCAGGTCGTCACGGCCACGACGGCCAGCACGGCGGCCACCAGGGAACTCGCCACCGACAGCGCGCGACGCCACGGCACCCTCGCGTCGACCGTCGGCAGGGCACGCCACCGGATCGCCGCCATCGTCACGGCCGCCGCGGACAGGCCGACCCCGACCGGCCACAGCCACGCCGGCACCACCGACCAGTCCCCCATCCGGTGCCCCAAGGCGAGGTAGGCCACCCCCCACACCGCCGCCGCCAGCAACGTCACCCGGTCCAGTTCGCGGCGACGGCCGGTGCCGAGCAGGGAGAGGCCGCCGAGGAAGGTGAAGGCCACCGCGAGACCGGCGCCGATCCAGACCGGCGTCACCGGTGCCGCCGCGCCGGCCTCCTCCTGCGGCACGCCGAGCAGCCGCAGACCGATCGGCTCGACACCCTTGTCGGTGTTGCCGAGCACCACCACGGCCCGGCCGGTGGCCCGTTCAAACCCGATGTAGGACCGGAACCCGCTGGTCGCGCCGTTGTGCCAGACCACCTCGTGATCGCCGTGGCGGGTGGTGAACCAGCCGTACCCGATGCGGGTGTCCCCGTCCTCGCGGAAGCGGGCGGTCGCGGCGTCGGCGCCCGGCGCGGTGCCCGCGAGGGTCGCGGCGGCCAACCGGGCCAGGTCCTCCGCCGTCGACCAGGCGCCGACTCCGGCCGGCGCGTACCCGGTGGCCGTCCAGGGGTCGAGCGGCCGACCGCCGGCCCGACTGCCGTGGGCGCGCTCCGCCGGCAGATCGTCGGCCGGGGAGGCGAGCACGGTGGCGGTCATGCCGAGCGGCCGCAGCAGCCGCGCCTGGAGCAGGTCGGGGTACGCGACGCCGGCCTTCGCGGCGAGCGCGTGGCCGAGCACGGACACCCCGAAGTTGGAGTAGTGGACCTCGCCGCGCCCGTCGCCGGGGGTGGCCCGGTCGGCGGCGCCGCGGACGGTGTCGACGCCCTGCCCGGCGTACATGTCCCCGCCGGAGACGTTGGACCACAGCATCCGCGCCCACGCCAGTGGCGAGCCGAGGGCCACCCGGGGCAGGCCGGCACGGTGGCTGGCCAACTCGGCGAGGGTGACGTCGCGGGCAGGGCCGGTGATCGCGGGCCAGGTCGCGCCGAGCGGGTCGTCGGGCTGGACGACCCCGGCGGCGGCCTGGTCGGCGAGGAGCATGCCGGTGAGCGCCTTGGAGATCGAGCCGATCTCGAACGCGGTGCCGGGCTCGACGGGCCGACCGGCGAGGTCCCGGTCGCCCAGACCGGCGGTACGGACCCGGCCGTTCTCGACCAGGGCGACGGCGAGGCCGCGCTGCCCCTTCGGGTCGGACACGGCCGCTCGGGCGGCGCTGATCAGGTCGGGGTCGCCGGTGCCGTGCGAGCCGAGTCGCGGCACTCGGGGCATCAGCGCGATCCCGACGAGGACGGCGATCAGCGCGACGACGAGGGCGCTGACAGTTGCCCTGCGCATGGTGCTCCTTCCATCGACGCGAGGGGTGTCCACCGTGGTGGTGGCTCGCGCGGTCGGTGCAACGGGTGAGGGTCAGCGGCCGGCGGCGGTGAGGATGGCCAGCAGCGGCACCACGCGTTCGGCGGGTACGGCGTACCGACCACGGCCGGCGCTGCGCAGCCAGCCGGCGGCGGTGATCTGGCGCAGGTGGTGGTGAAGTTGCCCGGTGGTGCCCAACTCCTCGATCTCGGCGAGCTCGCTCGTGCTCTGCCGACCGGCGAGGACCTCCCGCAGCAGCCGCAGCCGCACCGGGTGGGCCAACGCGGAGAGGGTGCTGGACAGCTCCGTCCAGTCGGCGGCGAGCAGGTCGTCGACGGTGCGCCCGTACTGCCAGTCGTAGTGCTGGTCGGCGACGCGGACGGTGCCGGTGTAGAGCACCGCGCCCGCGCCGTCGGACGGCAGCCGCTGCTTGAGACCGTCCAGGGCCCAGAAGGTGCCCTCGGTCGCGGGTGGCGCCGGTGGCGCCGCCGTGAGGCGCTCGGTCAACGCGGCGACCTGGGTCTCCACCGCGGCCAGTCGCTCTTCCATCGAATCCACGCGTCGATACTACGAACTTACGTACTTACGTGCAAGCCGGGGGAGATCCGTGACTTTGGTCCCGGCCGGTCGCGGACTCGCGCCCCTGCCCAGCGCCGGGCACCCGGCGCAGGCTGAACGTGGAAGCGGAGAACCGACCAGGAGGCCCTTGATGCGCGCAACCGTCGTCACCGCGTTCGACCGTCCACGAGAGAAGCTCGGCGCCCCACCCCTCGACGCGTGGCGTGACTTCACCGACGGGACCTGGCAGGACACCATCGACGTCGCCGACTTCATCCGGGCCAACCACGAGCCGTACACCGGGGACGCCGCGTTCCTCACCGGGGCGACCTGCCGCACCCTGGAGGTCTGGGGCGCGCTCGCGGCGCTCTTCGTCGAGGAGCGCCGCCGCGGAGTCCTCGACATCGACACCGCCACCCCGTCGACGATCACCGCACACGGCCCCGGCTACATCGACCGCGACCGGGAACTCATCGTCGGCCTGCAGACCGACGCGCCCCTGCGCCGGGCCATCATGCCGGCCGGCGGCCTGCGCTTGGTCGAGACCGCGCTCCGGGCGTACGGATACGAGCCCGACCCGGCCGTGCACCGGATCTTCACCAGCTACCGCAGGACGCACAACGACGCGGTGTTCGACGCGTACCCGGCCGACGTGCTGGCGGCGCGACGCTCGCACATCATCACCGGGCTGCCCGACTCGTACGGGCGGGGCCGGATCATCGGCGACTACCGCCGGGTGGCGCTGTACGGCGTGGACCGGCTGGTCGCCGAGCGCCGGGCGGTCCGGGAATCCCTCGACGAGCGGCCGTCGACCGACGACGTGATCCGCGACCGGGAGGAACTGGCCGAACAGATCCGGGCCCTGGACGAGCTGAAACGGATGGCGGCGAGCTACGGCCACGACATCTCCGGGCCGGCCACCACCGGCCGGGAGGCGATCCAGTGGTTGTACTTCGCGTACCTGGCCGCCACCAAGGAGCAGAACGGCGCGGCGATGTCACTCGGGCGCACCGCCACGTTCCTCGACGTCTACCTGCGGCGGGACCTCGCCGAAGGGCGACTGACCGAGATGGCCGCCCAGGAGCTGATCGACGACTTCGTGATCAAGCTGCGAATCATCCGGTTTCTGCGCACCCCCGACTACGACCAGCTCTTCTCCGGCGACCCCACCTGGGTCACCGAGGCGCTCGGGGGGATGGGCGTGGACGGACGGCCGCTGGTCACCCGGACCAGCTTCCGCTACCTGCAGACCCTCTACAACCTGGGCCCGGCGCCCGAGCCGAACCTGACCGTGCTCTGGTCGCCGCGCCTGCCCGCCGGGTTCAAGCGGTTCTGCGCCCAGGTGTCGCTGGACACCAGCGCCATCCAGTACGAGAACGACGAGCTGATCCGCCCCGCGTACGACGACGACACCGCGATCGCCTGCTGCGTGTCGGCGCTGC
Source organism: Micromonospora orduensis (assembly GCF_006228125.1). Taxonomy (GTDB): domain Bacteria; phylum Actinomycetota; class Actinomycetes; order Mycobacteriales; family Micromonosporaceae; genus Micromonospora; species Micromonospora orduensis. The sequence goes on from NZ_VDFY01000144.1 coordinate 3,988, forward strand.
GGGTCGGCCGGGACATGCAGTTCTTCGGAGCCCGGGCCAACCTGGCCAAGGCGCTGCTCTACGCGATCAACGGCGGTCGGGACGAGGTGAGCGGCGCTCAGGTCGCCCCGGCGACACCACCGGTGCACGGCGAGGTCCTCGACTACGACACCGTGCTGGCCGCGTACGACCGGACGCTGGACTGGCTCGCCGAGACGTACGTCGACGCGCTGAACGTGATCCACCACCAGCACGACCGGTACGCGTACGAACGGTTGGAGATGGCGTTGCACGACCACCCGGTGCGCCGGTTCATGGCCACCGGCATCGCCGGCCTGTCGGTGGCGGTCGACAGCCTCGCCGCGATCCGCTACGGCCGGGTCAGGGTGCTGCGCGACGACACCGGCCTCGCGGTCGACTACACCGTGGAGGGTGAGCCACCCCGGTACGGCAACAACGACGACCGGGCCGACTCCATCGCGGTGTGGCTGACCGAGGCGTTCGCCGCGAAGCTGCGCCGGCAGCGCACCTACCGCGACTCCGAGCTGACCATGTCGGTGCTCACCATCACCTCCAACGTGGTGTACGGCAAGCACACCGGCAACACCCCGGACGGTCGGCGCGCCGGCGAACCGTTCGCACCGGGAGCGAACCCGATGAACGGACGCGACACCCACGGCCTCGTCGCGGCGGCCCTGTCGGTGGCGAAGCTGCCGTACGACGCCGCCCGCGACGGGATCTCGCTGACCGGCACGGTCACCCCCGACGGGTTGGGGCGTACCCGGCAGGAGCGGATCGACAACCTGGCCGGGGTGCTCGACGGGTACACCGACGCGGGTGGGTTCCACCTCAACGTCAACGTCCTGGACCGGGCCACCCTCGTCGACGCGATGGCGCACCCGGAGCGTTACCCGCAGCTGACCGTGCGGGTGTCCGGGTACGCGGTGAACTTCGTCCGGCTCACGCCCGAGCAGCAACGCGACGTGGTGTCGCGGACCTTCCACGGATCGCTGTGACCACGCGGCCGGCGCCGCCGTCCGGGCCGCACCGGCCCGGACGGACCGACGCGCCGACCGTCGGGAGCGTGCACTCGTGGGACGTGTCGGTGGGAGTGGACGGGCCGGGGGTCCGCTTCGTGGCGTTCCTCGCCGGCTGCCCGCTGCGCTGCCGCTACTGCCACAGCCCGGACACCTGGTACCGGCGTAGCGGTCGCACCCGCACCGTCGACGAGGTGATGGTCGAGGTCGAGCGGTACCGGCGGTTCATCAGCGTCGCCGGCGGCGGGGTGACGCTCAGCGGCGGCGAGCCCCTGCTGCAACCCCGGTTCAGCGGCGAGGTGCTGCGCCGCTGCCACGACCTCGGCCTGCACACCGCGCTGGACACGTCGGGTTTTCTCGGGGTACGCGCCGACGACGCCCTGCTCGACGCCACCGACCTGGTGCTGCTGGACGTCAAGTCGTGGGATCCGGCGACGTACCGGAGGGTCACCCGGACCGGATCGGTCACACCGACCGTGCGCTTCGGCCGTCGGCTGGCCGACCGGGGCACGCCCATCTGGATCCGGTTCGTGCTCGTGCCCGGCCTGACCGACGCGGTGCAGAACGTGGCTGGCGTCGCCGACTTCGCCGCCGGACTGGCCACCGTGCAGCGGGTCGAGGTGCTGCCCTTCCACCGGCTCGGCGCGCACAAGTACGCCGAACTGGGGCTCACCTTCCCCCTGGCCGACACCCAACCACCCGGACCGGACCTGCTGGCCCGGGTCCGCGGCCAGTTCGCCGAACGAGGGCTGACCGTCTACTGAGGTCAGGCCGCCGGATAGCCGTACAGCTCACGCAGCCGGCCCCGCGACGCCTGGAGCCGATCCACCACCACGGCCATGAGCCGCAGGGTGAGCTGCCGGCCGAGAGCGTCGTCGGAGTCGATCAGCCGCCGCACGCCCTCGGCCGTCAACTCGATCGTCGTGGTGCGCCGCACCGCGACCGCGCCGAACTGCCACCGGTACGGCGGGAAGATCCAGGACCAGCCGAGCACCCCGCCCGCGCCGATCGTCTCGATTCCCACGTCCCCGCGGCCGGGCACCGGGAAGTCCAACGCCACCTCGCCGCCGCTGATCAACCAGAACCGTTCGGCCGGCTGACCGGCGCGGAACAACCGGTGGCCGGGATGCCACACCACCGGTCGGGCGTACCCGGCCAGCCGGGGCAGCCACTCCGGCGGCAGGCCGGCGAGGAAGGGATGCTCCCGGAGAACGTCCAACGCGGTCATGGTGGCGTCCCTTCATCGGTTTCCGACCACTCGTCGTGACTCCATCGCACCCCCGCCACGGCGTCGACGTCAGGGCCGTTGGTCCCGGCCGGTGCGGGCGCAACGCCTCTGACCACGGCGACGGCGCGGAGGGAGGCTGAGGTTGGACAAAGGAGGATGTGATGACCAACAGATCCGGTGCTCCCGTCGTGGTGGGTGTCGACGGCTCCGCCTCCGCGCTCGACGCGGTACGCGCGGCCGCCCGGACAGCCGCCGCCCAACACCGCCCGCTGCGGGTGGTGCACGCGTTCGTCTGGCCGCTGTACGCCACCGCGCAGGGCCCGCTGCCGACCGATCTCGGCCTGCGCCGCCAGGCCGACCAACTCGTCGCGGAGGCGGTCACCGAGGCCAAGAAGGTCGCCGCGGACCTGCCGGTCACCGGTGCGGTCGTCGACGGGCCGCCGACTCCGGTGCTGCTGCACGCGGTCCGCGACGCGGCGCTGCTGGTGCTCGGCCACCGCGGTCTGGGCGGCTTCACCGAGCTGCTGGTGGGCTCGACGGCCGTTCAGGTTTCCGCCCGCGCCGACTGCCCGGTGCTGGTGGTCCGCGGCGAGCCCCGGGCCGACGGCCCGGTGGTGGTGGGCGTGGACGGCTCGGCGGTGTCCACCGAGGCGCTCGGCTTCGCGTTCGCCGAGGCGGCCCGGCGCGACGCCGCCCTGGTGGCGGTGCACGCCTGGCAAATCCCGACACCGTTCGTCGCGGGCGAGGTGCTCCCCCTGGTGTACGACCTGGACGCGGCGACCGCCGTGGAGGAGCGCAACCTCGCCGAAGCCGTGGCTGGGTGGTCCGAGCGGTACCCGGAGGTGCCGGTGCGGCAGCGACTCGTCTACGGGGCGCCCGCCCGGGCGCTGATCGAGGAGTCCGCGACGGCGCAACTGACCGTGGTTGGGGCGCACGGACGCGGCGCCCTCGGCGGGATGCTGCTGGGCTCGGTCAGCCACACCGTTCTGCACCACGCGAAGGGGCCGCTCGCGATCGTGCGGCACCGGGCCGGGAGCCACCCGCACTGATCTCCCCCGCCCGCACCGCGTCGGCCGGTCACCACGGCCGACGCGGCGGCGCGTACCGGCAAATGCCGGCGTTGCACGGCGGCTACGCCGACAATGACCTGACCGACCCAGGGAGTGCCGATGAACCGACCTGTCGTGGTGGGTGTGGACGGATCGCCGTCCAGCCTCGTCGCCGCCGAACACGCGGCCCACGCCGCCGTGCTCCGGTCCCGCCCGTTACTGCTGGTGCACGGCTACCTGCACCCGCTCGGCTACGGCGTGCCGATCAACCCGTACGACCTGGGGGTGCCGGCGCCCTCCGGGGAGGCGCAGGAGATGCTGGAACGGACGGCGGCCGACCTCACCGACCGCTGGCCCGGCCTCACCGTCGAGGTACGTCAGGTCGCCGGTGGCCCCGGCGCCACCATGGTCGAGGAGTCCCGCCGGGCCGACCTCGTCGTCGTGGGCAGTCGCGGGCTGGGCGGGTTCACCGGGCTGCTGCTCGGCTCGGTGGGCGCACAGGTCGCCGCGCACGCGCACTGCCCGGTGCTGGTGGTCCGCCCGGACGAGAAGCCGATCCCGATCAACGCTCCGGTGCTCGTCGGCGTGGACGGGTCTGAGTCGTCCCGACTCGCCGTGCGCTACGGCGCGTACGAGGCCGCGTTGCGCACCGTGCCGCTGGTGCTGGCGCACGTCAGCCCGCCGCCGGACGGGGACCGGCCGATACCGGAGGAGATCGAGGAGTCGCAGGCCGCGTACCAGGCCGAGGCGGCGCGGCTGCTCGCCGACGCGTCCGCCGCCGTCCGGGCCGAGCATCCCGACCTCGTGGTGCGGGAGCATCCGGTCCGGGCGGCCGGCGCGGCCCAGGGGCTCATCGAGGCCAGCGGCGGGGCGTCGCTGCTGGTCGTGGGCACCCGGGGCCGGTCCGGGTTCGCCGGTCTGCTGCTCGGGTCGGTCAGTCAGGCGGCGATCCAGCACGCGCACTGCCCGGTGCTGGTCGCCCACCCGGTCAGCTGACCGTGGTGTCGTCGCCGCCCCGGCCGAGCATCTGGAGGAAGTCGGTGGTGAGGGCGAACGGGTCGGCGGGGCCGCTCGTCGGCGGCCGACGCTCGACCTGGTCGGCCAGCTCCCCTGCGGCACGCCGGATCCGGCCGCGCAACGCGCCGTCCGTGGTGCCGTCCGACCAGTCCTCCGGCGCGGCGAAGACCGCGGTGGGGACCACCACCGCCCGCAGGTAGCTGAACATCGGGCGGACGGCGTGCTCAAGCGCCAGCGAGTGCCGGGCGGTGCCGCCGGTGGCCCCGATCAGCACCGGCCGGTCGACGAGCGACCCCGCGTCGAGCACGTCGAAGAAGGACTTGAACAGCCCGTTGTACGAGGCGTTGAAGATCGGTGTGACGGCGATGATCCCGTCCGCCCCGGTCACCGCGTCGATGGCCTCGCGCAGCGCGGTCGGCGGGAAACCGGTGAGCATGTTGTTCACCACGTCGTGGGCGTACTCCCGCAGGTCGACGACGCGCAGCTCGACCTCGTGGCCGCGCCGGGCCAGCTCGTCGCGGGTCGCCCCGGCGAGCTGGTCGGCGAGCAGCCGGGTCGACGAGGGCTGACTCAGCCCCGCCGAGACCACGGCCAGGGTGCGATGGGTCATCGGGTCGCCTCCGGCGCCTTGCCCGTCACGTCGTCAACGGCGTGCACGGTGCTGTCCTTGCCGCCGCCGGCGGCGGCGACCAGCGAGGCGTGGGTCGGCGCCTGGGGCACGTGCGCCGGGCGCAGCGCCTCGAACTCCTTGCGCAGCACCGGCACGACCTCCTCGCCGAGCAGGTCGAGCTGCTCCAGCACCGTCTTCAGGGGCAGCCCCGCGTGGTCCACCAGGAACAGTTGGCGCTGGTAGTCACCGACGTACTCGCGGAAGCCCAGTGTGCGGTCGATGACCTGCTGCGGGCTGCCCACGGTCAGCGGGGTCTCCCGGGTGAAGTCCTCCAGCGACGGCCCGTGCCCGTAGACCGGGGCGTTGTCGAAGTACGGCCGGAACTCCCGGACCGCGTCCTGCGAGTTGCGCCGCATGAACACCTGCCCACCGAGGCCGACGATGGCCTGGTCGGCGGTGCCGTGGCCGTAGTGGGCGTACCGCTCGCGGTAGAGCCCGACCATCCGCTGGGTGTGCTCCCTGGGCCAGAAGATGTGGTTGGCGAAGAAGCCGTCACCGTAGTAGGCGGCCTGCTCGGCGATCTCCGGGCTGCGGATCGAGCCGTGCCAGACGAACGGGGGCACCCCGTCGAGCGGGCGCGGCGTCGAGGTGAAGGACTGCAACGGGGTGCGGTACTTGCCCTTCCAGTCGACCACGTCCTCGCGCCACAGCCGGTGCAGCAGGTCGTAGTTCTCGATGGCGAGGGGGATGCCGGCGCGGATGTCCTTGCCGAACCACGGGTACACCGGCCCGGTGTTGCCCCGGCCCATCATCAGGTCCACCCGGCCGTCGGACAGGTGCTGGAGCATCGCGTAGTCCTCGGCGATCTTCACCGGGTCGTTGGTGGTGATCAGCGTGGTCGCGGTGGACAGCAGCAGCCGCTCGGTGCGCGCCGCGATGTGACCGAGCATGGTGGTCGGCGACGAGGGCACGAACGGCGGGTTGTGGTGCTCGCCCGCGGCGAAGACGTCCAGGCCGACCTCCTCGGCCTTCAACGCGATGGTGACCATCGCCTTGATCCGCTCATGCTCGGTCGGCTCCCGACCGGTGGTCGGGTCGACCGTGACATCGCCGACGGTGAAGACTCCGAACTGCATGACCAGCTCCTCGCGTGTCTACCGGGTCCGCCGTGGTACCCGGACGCAGCTCACAACTTATTTGACGACGCAACTATTCCGTCGGCGGCCTATCTCCGGGTGGCGCGGATCACGCCAGGAACAGGACAGAACCGGCCTCTGGTCAGCCGCCGGCCACCGAGGGCAGTACCCGCACCTCGGCGCCGTCGCCGACCGGGGTGGCCAGCCCGCCCGAGTGCCGGCAGTCCTCGCCGTCGACGTAGACGTTCACGTAACGGCGCAGCTCGCCGCGCTCGTCGCGGAGCCGCCGGGCCAGTCGCGGATGCTCGACGGCCAGCTCGTCGAGCACCGCCCCCAGCGTGCCGGCGGCGGAGACGCTGAGCCGGCTGGCGCCGCCGGCCTCGCCGCGCAGCGGGCCGGGCAGCAGCACGGTGACCACGTCAGACCGCCGCGGCGCGGACGCAGAGCACGTCGGGCAGGTGCGCGGCCACCAGCGACCAGGAGTCGCCCTCGTCGCGACTCGCGTAGACCTCGCCCGAGCGGGTGCCGAAGTAGACGCCACCCGGGGTCGCGTCATCGGCGCACATCGCGTCGCGCAGCACCGCCGGATAGAACGGGCCCTCCGGCAGGCCCACCGACAACGGCTCCCACCTGGCGCCTGCGTCGGTCGAACGGAACACCCGGCAGCGATGGTCGGCGGGGAAGCGCTCACCATCGGCCACCAGCGGAAACGTCCACACCGTGTCGGGCCGCGACGGGTGCGACACCATCGGGAAGCCGAAGTCGCTGGGCAGCCCGCCGGCGATCGAGGCCCAGGTGCGGCCGTCGTCGTCAGAGCGGTAGACGCCGTGGTGGTTCTGCGCGTACAGCCGCTCGGGGTTGCCGGAGTCACGAGCCACCTTGTGCACGCACTGGCCGAACTCCGGCCACTGGTCGGGCAGGAAGTGGGCGCGGATCCCGGTGTTGCCCGGCGACCAGCTCGCGCCCGCGTCCTCCGAGCGGTAGACGCCGCCGGTGGACATGGCGACCAGCAGCCGAGCCGGGTCACGCGGGTGCGGCAGCACCGTGTGCACGGCCTGGCCGCCGAACCCGGCCTCCCACTGCGGGCGGTGCGGGTGGTGCGGGTGGTCCCAGAGGGAGCGGACCAGCTCGAAGCCGCGGCCGCCGTCGGTGGAACGGAACAGGGCCGACGGCTCGGTGCCGGCCCAGACCACGTCCGGCTCGTCGGCGCCGGCCGGCGTCAACTGCCAGACCCGCCCGAGGGAGACACCGGTGTCGGCCGGGAACGCGACAGGCGCATGGTCGGGCTCGTCCCAGGAACCGCCGAGATCGTCGCTGGTGGCGACGCTGGGCCCGAAGTGCGAGCTGGTCATCCCGGCGAGCAGGCGCGGAGTGGCGCGACGGGTGTCGACCGCCACCGCGTACACCCCGGTCATCGGGAAGTGCGGGCCGCTGATCTCCCAGCTGCGCCGGTCGTCGGCGCTTGTGGCGAGGAACAGACCCTTGGCCGTGCCGATCGCGAGCAGTGTCGCCATGACGTCCTCCGAACCGTCCGTGAGCAGGTCCGGGTGATTATGGCCACATCCCCCGACACTTCGGGGAACTCCACATCCGGGCGTCAGCGCCGGGTGCGGGGGACATGCCGCCGGTAGGCGCTGACCGTCGGGTCGCCGTCGAGCCAGAACCGCCACGGCAGGTCGTGCGCGCCGGTCACGCCGACCCGCGGGCCGGCGACGACCGCCTCCGGCGGCACCGGCCGTGCCGGTGGACGCAACCGGACCGGGCCGTCGCCGAGCAGATATCCGCCGTACGCCGAGCGGTCGATGCCGAGCGTCGCGCAGAGCCGGGCCGGCCCCCGGGCCAGGTCCACGTCCCGCCGGATGGCCGGCCGACGGTCCCGTGCCGTGGCAAGCCCGTCGACCACCTCGCCGGCGCGCAGCAGCACGGCGGAGGCCTCACCCTCGACCCCGGTGACCACGTTCATGCACCAGTGCATCCCGTAGGTGAAGTAGACATAGGCATGCCCGGCGGGACCGAACATCACCGCGTTGCGCGGGGTGCGGCCCCGGTGGGCGTGCGAGGCCGGGTCAGCGGCTGTGCCGGCGTACGCCTCGACCTCGGTGATCCGCACGGTGACCCCGCCGGCGTGCAGCCGGCAGCCCAGCAGCCCACGCGCCGCCGGCAGCAGAGGGCCGGCTAGCAGGTCCGCCAGCACCGCCAGGTCGGCGTCGGTGGCGTGGTCACCGGGCGACAGGTCCATGCCCCGACGGTACCCATCCCGCCCCGGCAGCCGGGCCGACCTCCTCAGCCGGCCCGCACAAGGCTCATGTCGCACATCCGTCATCCGGCCGTGCGGTGGAACCCCGACCGTGGTCCAGGGGTGTGTAGGGCGTGTCGTCGCACGGGGCGACGACCGCACCGGAAGGAAGTCACCATGACGGCACGGAGCATCCGGCGACCACTGGTCGCCACCGGCCTCGTCGCGGCCGCCGCGACCCTGGCCTTCACCCCGTCCGCCAGCGCGAGCGTCCCGCTGCGGGCCGCGGCGCAGGCCGACGGCGGGGCGCTGACCGCGATCACGCTCGGCACCACGGGCAAGCTCGACGCGAATGGCGCGGCGGTGTTCGTGCCGGTCACCCTGACCTGCTCGAAGGCCACCGAGTTCGACGTCACGATCAAGGTCGCGCAGGCGGTCGGCGAGACGATGCGCGCGGGCACGACCGTTCGTCGGGTCACCTGCGCGGCGACCACCCAGGAGGTACGGATCGCGGTGATCCCGGTCGAGCGCCCGTTCGCACGGGGCGTCGCGTTCGGCGTGGTGAGCGCCAGCTCCTGCGACCCGGGCCCGGCCTGCACGACCCTCACCGACGAGCACCGGTTCGACCTGGCGCGTTGACATGTCGCCTGGCGGCACGGGTACCGTGCCGCCAGGCTTCAACACAATGTTGACAATGCACCGTTCATAGAGTGTGCTCGGGAAATGACAACCGACGATCCGTTCACCGCACCCCACCCGGGCCAGGCCCGCGCCCACCGCACCCACGACGCGCTGCGACGCATCAGCGAGCGGCACGCCGGCACCGGCGCCCAGCGGGGACGCTGGGCCCACCCCTACGTGCTCGACCCGTGGGAGGCCGTCGCCCTGGTCACCGCCCTCGCCGCCGGCGGGGCCGAACGGGAACCCTCCGAGGAACCGGTCGACGCGGCCGACCTGACCGCCGCGTTGACCCTCCTGCCGCACGTCCGCGCCGAGTTGGACGCCCTGGAGGCGGGACTGTTGACGCTGGCCCGCGACCGGGGGCTGACCTGGCAGGCCATCGCGTACGGGCTGGGCCTGGGCAGCGCGCAGGCGGCCCGCCAGCGCTACGAGCGGGTGGCCGCACGCTCGTCGGAGCAGGCGGGCTGACGGGCGGAGCGGCACGCCGCGTGCCTGTGGACGCCCGGACGGGCAGACTGTGCGCACGACGAGGAGGCCTCATGGATCGCGCGGAGATGCTGGCGTACTGCCTGGCCAAACCGGGAGCATGGCTGGACCGGCCATGGGAGAACGACGAGGTGGTGAAGGTCGGCAGCCGGATCTTCGCGTTCCTCGGCAACGGCGACGGGAAACCCACGGTCGGCATCAAGTGCGGCCCGACCCGCGAGATCGCCGACGAGTGGCTGCACCGCCACCCCGACGACGCCCGCCCGATGGCCTACATCGGCCGGTCGGGGTGGAACACGCTGAGCCTCGACGGCGGCATCGACCCCGACGAGTTGACCGAGGCGGTCGACGCGTCGTACGACATGGTGGTGGCCAAGCTCCCCAGGCGGGAGCGCCCGACGGCCTGAACCGACCGTGGCGCCGGCGGCTCACGCCGACGCCACGGCGAGGTCAGCGGGGTACGACCCGCTCGGTGGCCCAGTCCCGCCACCCGGCCAGCCGGTCCGCGGCGGCGGCGAGCTGGTCGGCGACCGGACCGGGGCCGGTCGAGCCGGGCGTGGTCCGGGCCGCGAGGGCCGAACGCACCGACAGCACGTCCCGCACCGACGGGTCGAGGTGCTCGCTGACCGCGGCCAGGTCCTCGTCGGAGACGTCCTCCAGCTCACACTCCCGGGCCGCGCAGAGCGCCACCAGCCGGCCGGTGATCTCGTGCGCGTCGCGGAACGGCACGTTGCGCCGGACCAGCCAGTCGGCGACCTCGGTGGCGAGGGAGAAGCCGACCGGGGCGGCGGCGACGAGGCGGTCCACCCGGACCGTCATCGTGGAGATCATTCCCGCCAGGGCCGGCAGCAGCAGCTCCAGGGTGTCGACCGCGTCGAAGGCGGGCTCCTTGTCCTCCTGCATGTCCCGGTCGTACGTCATCGGCAGACCCTTGAGCATGGTCAGCACCGTCATCAGGCCGCCGACGAGCCGGCCGGACTTGCCCCGGGCCAGCTCGGCGATGTCCGCGTTCTTCTTCTGCGGCATGATCGACGATCCGGTGGCGAACGCGTCGTCCAGCTCCACCCAGCCGAACTCGTGCGAGGTCCAGAGCACCACCTCCTCGCCGAGGCGGGACAGGTGCACACCGATCAGGGCGGTGGCGAAGAGGAACTCGGCGACGAAGTCCCGGTCCGCGACCGCGTCCATCGAGTTGGCGAACGACGTCCGGAAACCCAGCTCCTTGGCCACTGCCACCGGGTCCAGGGGAAGGCCGGAACCGGCCAGGGCGCCCGCGCCGAGCGGGCTGATCGCCGCCCGGTGGTCCCAGTCGCGCAGCCGTTCCAGGTCCCGCAGCAACGGCTGCACGTGGGCCAGCAGCCAGTGCCCGAAGGTGACCGGCTGGGCGTGCTGCAGGTGCGTCATGCCGGGTGCGGCGGTGTCGATGTGCCGCTCGGCCTGCTCGACCAGCGCCTCGGCCAGCTCGACCAGGCGGCTGGCCACGCCCCGGGCGTGGTCACGCAGGTAGAGCCGCAGGTCGGTGGCGACCTGGTCGTTGCGGGACCGGCCGGCGCGCAGCTTGCCGCCGAGGCTGCCGAGCCGCTCCAGCAGGCCCCGCTCCAGCGCGGTGTGCACATCCTCGTCGTCGATGGTGGGGCGGAACGACCCGGAGGCGCAGGCGGCCTCCAGGTCGTCCAGGGCGGCCAGGATCCGGCCCAGCTCCTCGGGGTCGAGCAGGCCGGCGCCGGCGAGGACCCGGGCGTGCGCCCGGGAACCGGCGATGTCGTACGGGGCCAGGCGCCAGTCGAACTGGACGCTCACCGACAGTCGGGCGAGCGCCTCGGCGGGGCCGCCGGCGAAGCGGCCACCCCACAGGCTCGTCCGGTTGGTGCCGGCGCTGTTCTCGGTGAGGCTCTTGTCGTCCACGCCGCCCATTGTGGTCCCCATGCTCGTCAGCCACCCATCCGGGCGTCGCGTGCGGCGGCCATCCGACTCGGCAGGCCCCACAGTTGCACGAAGCCCTTCGCCAGGGACTGGTCGAAGGTGTCGCCGGTGTCGTAGGTGGCCATCCCGAAGTCGTACAGGCTCGCCTCGGAACGCCGACCGGTGACCGTTGCGCGTCCGCCGTGCAGGACCATCCGTACTTCACCGCTGACGTGCCGCTGCGCGTCGTCGATGAACGCGTCCAGCGAGTCTTTCAGCGGCGAGAACCACAGGCCGTCGTAGACCAGCTCGCCCCAGCGCTGGTCCACGCTCTTCTTGAAGCGGGCCAGGTCACGCTCCACGGTCACCGCCTCCAGCTCCTGGTGGGCGGTGATCAGCGCGATCGCGCCGGGCGCCTCGTACACCTCGCGGCTCTTGATACCGACGAGGCGGTCCTCGACCATGTCGAGCCGGCCGACGCCCTGCGCGCCCGCGCGCCGGTTCAGCTCCAGGATCGCCTGGTACGGGGTGACCGTCTCACCGTCGATCGCCACCGGCACGCCGCCGTCGAAGGTGATCACGATCTCGTCGGCGTCGCGGGGCTCGGCCGGGTCGGCCGTGTACGAGTAGAGGTCCTCGACGGGGGCGTTCCAGATGTCCTCCAGGAAGCCCGTCTCCACGGCACGACCCCACAGGTTCTGGTCGATGGAGTACGGCGACTTCGCCGACACGTCGATCGGCAGCCCCTTCTCCTCGGCGAAGGCGATCGCCTTGTCCCGCGTCCACGCGAAGTCCCGGGCCGGCGCGATGATCTTCAGATCGGGGGCGAGCGCGTTCAGGCCCACCTCGAACCGGACCTGGTCGTTGCCCTTACCCGTGCAACCGTGCGAGACGATCGTGCCGCCGTGCTTGCGCGCCGCCGCCACCAGGTGCTTGACGATCAGCGGGCGGGACAGCGCCGACACCAGCGGGTAGCGGTCCATGTAGAGGGCGTTGGCCCGGATCGCCGGCAGGCAGTAGTCGGCCGCGAACTCGTCGCGCGCGTCGACCACCTCGGACTCGGCGGCGCCGCAGTCCAGGGCGCGCTGCCGGATGGCGTCGAGGTCCTCGCCGCCCTGCCCGACGTCGACCGCCACCGCGATCACCTCGGCGCCGGTCTGCTCGGCCAGGTAGGGAATGGCGACCGAGGTGTCCAACCCTCCGGAGTACGCCAGGACGACCCGGTCGGTCATGGTGTGGTGTTCCCTTCAAGTGTGTCGTCCCGGCGGGCCCAGCCGGCGAGCTTGTCGCCGAGCGCGGCCCCGCCGACGGCCTCGCGGGCCACCACGAGGATGGTGTCGTCGCCGGCGATGGTGCCGACGACCTCGGGCAGTCCCGCTCGGTCCAACGCGCTGGCCAGGTACTGGGCTGCGCCCGGCGGGGTACGCAGCACGGCGATGTTGCCGCTGGAGTCGACCCCGTTGAGCAGTTCGCGCAGCAGCCGCACCAGCCGGGCCGGTGCGGCCTCGGCGTCGCGCAGCGGCCGGTGGCCGTCCTCGGGGATCAGGTAGACGGCCGGGCCGTCGCCGCCGCGCACCTTGACCGCGCCCAGCTCCTCCAGGTCCCGCGAGAGGGTGGCCTGGGTGACCCCGACGCCGTCGGCGGCGAGCAGGTCGGCCAGTTCGGTCTGCGAGCGCACGGCCCGGTCCCGGATCAGCTCCACGATCCGGGCGTGCCGGGCGGCGCGGGTCAACGGGGCGGTCATCGCTGCTCCCCGGTGCCGGTCTCGCCGCGCAGCAGGAACGTCAGCAGCGCCTTCTGGGCGTGCAGCCGGTTCTCCGCCTGGTCGAAGACCGCGCTCTGCGGGCCGTCGAGCACCTCGTCGGTGATCTCCTCACCGCGGTGCGCGGGCAGGCAGTGCAGCACTACCGCGTCCGGCGCGGCCTGGCCGAGCAGCTCCTTGTTGACCTGGTACGGCAGGAACGGCGTGACCCGGTCCAGACCGTCGGCCTCCTGCCCCATCGACGTCCACGTGTCGGTGGCCAGCACGTCGGCGTCACGGACCGCCCGGGCCGGGTCGGTGAGCACCCGTACCGAGCCGCCGGTGCCGGCGGCGATCCGGGCCGCCCGGTCGACAACCGCCTCGTCCGGCGCGAAGCCGTCCGGCCCGGCGATGCGGACGTGCATCCCGGCCGTCGCGCCGGCCAGCAGGTACGACTGCGCCATGTTGTTCGCGCCGTCGCCCACGTAGGTGAGGGTGCGCCCGGCCGTGCCGCCGCACCGCTCCCGGATGGTGAGCAGGTCGGCCAGCAGTTGGCAGGGGTGGAAACCGTCGGTGAGCGCGTTGACCACCGGCACGCTGGCGCCCTGCGCCACCTCGGCGATCCGGTCGTCGCCGTGGGTGCGCAGCACGATCGCGGCCACGTAACGCGACAGCACCCGTCCGGCGTCCGCGAGGGTCTCGCCCCGGCCGAAGTGGGTGACCTGGGTGTCCACGACCAGGGGGTGACCGCCCAGCTCGGCGATCCCGGCGTCGAACGAGATCCGGGTCCGCAGGCTCTGCTTGTCGAACAGCACCGCCACCGAGCGGGGGCCGGCCAGCGGCTGGTGGCCGAACCGGTCGGCCTTCATCCGCGCCGCGAGGTCGAGGACCGTGGACTGTTCGGCGGGCGAGAGGTCGTCGTCGCGCAGGAAGTGCCGGATCATGCGATCGTCCCCGTCGTGGTGGGCTGCGTGGAGGGTTCGGGTGCCGTGCCCGCGGCCGCTGGGGCCGTCACGTCAAGCGCCGCGGGGAGCGCGGCGAGGAAGGCGTCCGCCTGGGCGACGGTGAGGATCAACGGCGGTGCGAGGCGGAGCACACCCGGCTGCACCGGGTTGACCAGGACACCGGCCTCGCGCAGCGCCTCGGCCAGGACCGTCGCCACTGGCGCGGTGAGCGTCACGCCCAGCAGCAGCCCGGCGCCGCGTACGCCGCCGATCAGCGGATGGCCAAGCGCCTCGATGCCCCGGCGCAGCCGCTCGCCGACGCGCTTGACGTGGTCGAGCAGTCCCTCGTTGGCGATGGTCGCCACCACGGCGAGCGCCGCCGCGCAGCTGACCGGGTTGCCGCCGAAGGTGGTGCCGTGCGAGCCCGGGGTGAGCAGGTCGGCGGCCCGACCGAAGGCGAGCGTGGCGCCGATGGGCAGCCCACCGCCCAGACCCTTGGCCAGCGTGACCACGTCCGGCTCCACGCCCTCGGCCTGGTGCGCGAACCAGTGACCGGTCCGGCCGACGCCGGTCTGCACCTCGTCGAGCACCAGCAGCGCGCCGTGCCGGGCGGTGATCCGCCGCGCCGCCGCGAGGTAACCCGCCGGGGGTACGACCACCCCGTTCTCGCCCTGGATCGGCTCCAGGATCACCATGGCGGTCGCCTCGGTGACCGCCGCCTCCAGCGCGGCGACGTCGCCGTACGCGACGTGGGTCACCTCGCCCGGCAGTGGACGGAACGGGTCGGCCTTGGCCGGTTGGCCGGTCAGCGCGAGGGCGCCCATGGTGCGGCCGTGGAACCCGCCCGCGGTGGCGACCACGTGACCGCGCCCGGTACGCCGGGACAGCTTGAACGCCGCCTCGTTCGCCTCCGCGCCGGAGTTGGCGAAGAAGACCCGGCCGGGCCGGCCGGCGAGGGCCAGCAGCAGCTCGGCCAGGGCGACCGGCGGCTCGGCGATGTAGAGGTTGGACACATGCCCCAGGGTGGCGACCTGCTTCGACACGGCGGCCACCACGGCCGGGTGGGCGTGTCCGAGAGCGTTCACCGCGATGCCGCCCACCAGATCCAGGTACTCCCGGCCGGCGTCGTCCACCACGACGG
The DNA here is from genome assembly GCF_006228125.1 of Micromonospora orduensis. Taxonomy (GTDB): domain Bacteria; phylum Actinomycetota; class Actinomycetes; order Mycobacteriales; family Micromonosporaceae; genus Micromonospora; species Micromonospora orduensis. Next base: position 19,175 of record NZ_VDFY01000144.1, read on the forward strand.
CGCCGGAACCGGACACCAGCGCCAGCGGCGGCGTGCCGTAGTTGTCCATCATGGACTGACCCCAGCGCTGCGCCAGAGCGCTCATGACCCGATCACCATCGTTCCGAACCCTTCCGAGGTGAACACCTCGAGCAACGTGGAGTGCGCCACCCGACCGTCGACGACATGCGCGGCGGGAACTCCCCCGCGCACCGCCCGCAGGCAGGCCTCCATCTTGGGCACCATCCCCGACTCGAGGCTGGGCAGCAGCTTCGCCAGGTCGTCCGCGGTGATCTCGGAGACCAGGCTGGTGGTGTCCGGCCAGTCGGCGTACAGGCCGGCCACGTCGGTGAGCACGACGAGCTTGCGGGCCCGCAACGCGATCGCCAGAGCGGCCGCGGCGGTGTCCGCGTTGAGGTTGTGCAGCACCCCGTCGACGTCCGGCGCGACAGTCGAGATCACCGGGATCCGGCCGGCGTCGATCAGATCGGTCACCGCCGACACGTCCACCGACTCGACGTCGCCGACCTGGCCGACGTCCACGGGTTGCCCGTCCACGTACGCCGGGCGGCGCACCGCGGTGAACAACCGGGCGTCCTCGCCGGAGAGGCCGACGGCGAACGGACCGTGCGAGTTGATCAGCCCGACCAGCTCCCGGCCCACCTGCCCGACCAGCACCATCCGGACCACGTCCATCGCCTCGGCGGTGGTCACCCGCAGACCGCCCCGGAACTCGCTGGCGATGCCGAGCCGGCCCAGCATGGCCGAGATCTGCGGGCCGCCGCCGTGCACCACGACCGGCTTCAGGCCGGCGTAGCGCAGGAAGACCATGTCGGCGGCGAACGCCCGCTGCAACTCCGGGTCGGTCATGGCGTTGCCGCCGTACTTCACCACCACCGTCGAGCCGGAGAAACGCGCCAGCCAGGGCAGCGCCTCGATAAGCGTCTCCGCCTTGACCTGGGCGCGGGTGAGATCACCGCTGAGACTCATGTCGAGTACGCCGAGTTCTCGTGCACGTACGCGTGGGACAGGTCGTTGGTCCAGATCGTCGCGGCCGACGTTCCGGCGTGCAGGTCGATGCGGATGGTCACGTCCCGCCCGGTCAGGTCGACAGTCGAGCGGTCCTCGGCGGCGGCACCACCCCGGCACACCCACACCCCGTTGACCGCGACGTCCACCTCGTCCGGCTCGAACGCGGCGGCGGTGGTGCCGACGGCGGCGAGGATCCGGCCCCAGTTCGGGTCGTTGCCGAACAGCGCGGTCTTGACCAGGTTGTTGCGGGCCACCGAGCGGCCCACCTCGGCCGCGTCGTCCTCGTCGGCGGCGCCCACCACGTCGATGGCGACCTGCTTGGTGGCGCCCTCGGCGTCGGCGATGAGCTGCTGGGCCAGGTCGTGGCAGGCCGCGGTGACCGCGGCGGCCAGCTCGGCCGGCGTCGGCTCGATGCCGCTCGCGCCGCTGGACAGCAGCAGCACCGTGTCGTTGGTGGACATGCAGCCGTCCGAGTCGACCCGGTCGAAGGTGACCCGGGTGGCCGCGCGCAGCGCCTCGTCCAGCACGGCCGGCCCGGCCACCGCGTCGGTGGTGAGCACGCAGAGCATGGTGGCCATCCCCGGCGCGAGCATCCCGGCGCCCTTGGCCATCCCGCCGACCGTCCAACCGCTGCCCCGGGCCACAGTGTTCTTCGGGCGGGTGTCGGTGGTCATGATGGCCTCGGCGGCGGCTGGACCGCCGTCGCGCGACAGGCCCCGGATCGCCGTACGGACCCCGGGCAGCAGCTTCGGCATCGGCAGCCGCTCACCGATCAGACCGGTGGAGCAGACCGCCACCTCGCCGGCGCCGAGGAGCAGCCGCGGGCTGACCGCGCTCAACGCGGAGGCGGTGTGCTCGGCGGTGGCGTGGGTGTCCTGGAAGCCGGCCGGGCCGGTGCAGGCGTTGGCGCCACCGGAGTTGAGCACCACCGCCCGCACCACACCGCCCTGCACGACCTGCTGGCTCCAGCGCACCGGCGCGGCCTTGACCCGGTTGGTGGTGAAGACACCGGCGACACCGGCGTCCGGGCCGTCGTTGACCACCAGGGCGACGTCCGCGCCACCGCTGGCCTTCAACCCGGCGGCCACCCCGGCCGCCCGGAACCCCCGAGGGGTGGTGACGCTCATGGTGCGACTCCCCAGATGGACAGGCCCGTCGTCTCCGGCAGGCCGAGCATGAGGTTGGCGTTCTGCACGGCCTGACCGGCCGCGCCCTTGCCCAGGTTGTCCAGTGCGCTCAGGACGATCAGCCGACCCGAGTCGACGTCCACGGTCGCCTGGAGGTGACACGAGTTGGAACCCAGCGTGGCGGCCGTGTGCGGCCAGCGGCCCTCCGGCAACACGTGCACGAACGGCGCGTCGGCGTACGCCTGCGCCAGCACCTGCTGCGGGTCGACGCCGCGCGCCGGCGTCGCGGTCACCGTGGCGAGAATGCCGCGCGGCATCGGCGCCAGGACCGGGGTGAACGACAGGCCCGTCGCCCCGGACGCCTGCTTGATCTCCGGCACGTGCTGGTGGGTGCCGACCCGGTACGGCGACAGGTCGCCCATCACCTCGCTGGCCAGCAGGTGCGGCTTCGCCGCCCGCCCGGCGCCGGAGGTGCCGGAGGCGGCGACCACCACCACGTCGGCGGGGCTGGCCGCGCCATCGGCGATGAGCGGCGCGAGCGCCAGGGTGATAGCCGCGGCGTAGCAGCCGCTGTTCGCCACCCGGGTGGAGCCGGCGATCAGGTCCCGCTGGCCGGGCAGCTCGGGCAGGCCGTAGGTCCACTGCCCGGCGTGCGTGCCGCCGTAGTACTGCGCCCAGGCGTACGGGTCGGCGAGCCGGTGGTCCGCGCCCAGGTCGACGATGCGCACCTCGGCCGGAAGCTGGGCCGCGAGGGCCGCCGACTCGCCGTGCGGCAGGGCCAGGAAGACCAGATCGGCGTCGGCGAGAGTCGACGGGTCGGTCTCCCCGAGCACCAGGTCGAGCCCGGTGAGCTGCGGGTGCACCACGTCGACGCGGTGCCCGGCCTGGCTGTGCGCGGTGGCGGCGACCAGGTCGAACTCCGGGTGCCCGGCGATCAGGCGCAGCAGCTCGCCCCCGGCGTAACCGCTCGCACCGGCGACCGCGACTCGGATCCCCATACCCACCTCCGCATGACTATGCAGAAGAGGCTAACAGGGGTGATCACCGGACTGCAAGTTCATGCAGCGTGCCGCATATAACTACGCACCGAGCGTCCCGGTTCACAGCGGGATCGTTCGCTCCTCCTCCGCCTGCACCATGCGTTCCAACGCCTTGGTGCAGTGCTGCGCGGCCGATCGGAACTCCACATTCATGGCCAGCAACCGGTGCCCGATCTCGATCCAGCGCAGAATGCGGCGGGCGAGGCTCTGACGCTCGTCGTCGGTGAAGAAGACTCCGCGCTGCAACCAGTGCGTCCCGTCCTTGACCATCGTGACGATCGTATGCGGCGACCGGTCGCCCTCCTGCGCGGCGATCCGCTCCAGTTCCCGGAACGCGTCGACGGCCACGTCGTGCAGGCCGCGGTCGGTGGGATGCTGGCTGGCCCGTCGCAGGCACACCATTGCCCAGGTGGTGACCACCTTGAAGTGGTCCTGCCCCCCGTCACAGCCGCGCGAGGTCTCCAGGTACGTCGCCGCCAGATCCAGGTTGCGCCGTTCGAGCTCGTACGACCCGCACTGCAACCAGTAGTGGAAGTCGTCCTTGAGGTAGTCGTGCAGCTGGTGGTAGACGTTCCGCACGGACTCCACCGACAGTCCGGATTTCATCATCACCCGGTGGTTGATCAGCGCGACCATGGCCCGGCGGGTCGGGTCGTTACGGTCGGTGATGTCCGCGCCGCGCTGCACGTAGAACAACAGCAGACGCTCGAACAGGTCCAGGAAGTACGCCTTGTCATCCCGGATGAACTTCTCCATCGCCTCCGCGACCACCCGGTGCCGGGTGCGGATGTGCCCCGACTCCCGCCGCACCAACATCCGCCGGCCGGAGACGAGCCGCTCGATCGCCCGGTTGACCACCAGGTCGGGTGGCCCGTCCGAGGCGATCTGCAGCAGAGCGTTCTGCGGCAGCGTCAACGAGCGGTCCTCATACTGCAGTGCCTCGAACAGGCACACCGTCGCGTAGATGTTCCGCTCCCGAGGATCGAGCTGATCGAACTCGCTGCTGACCCGCTGTTCGAACCGGTAGCCGGTGATCACCTCCACCATGGCGGCCATCAGGTCGCGGTCGGACACCTGCCGCAGCCGCTCCACCCGTACGTCGTGCAGCCGGTACTGCTTGAGCTTGCCGAGTTGCCGGAACGTCTCCAGCCGGTGCACCAGTGCGTTGAGGTCGTCGTCGGTCAACCGCAGCGGCGGTACCCGGGTCAGGCCGGCCACCTCGTCGAGCAGATGCCCGCGGGTGCTGCGGATGGTGGCTGCCACGAGCATTCCGCCGCGCTGCCCCAGCCGCGTCACCAGGCGGGCCGCCTCGGCGCCGAAGATATCGACGTCGTCAATCAGCACGGCGTCCAGACCGAGATCGACGCACTCGCCGAGAACGTCCTGACTCGACTTCGTGGTCGCCCGGTCCACCCACCCAACGGCTAGACCACGCGTGTGCAGGGCCACCGCGAACTGCATCAGGGTGGTCGACTTGCCGGTGCCGGACCGGTCGTTAAGCACCAGCACCGGTTTACGCGGCCCGTCGACCTCGGCCAGTTCGAGCATCGCCGTCAGGGTGGACAGCGGCGCCGGGATGGACTCCTTCACGTCCCCCCATGTGGGGTCCGTGCCTCGCAGATAGAGGGGATCGCCGGTCGGTGCGGCCTCCAGCAGCGCCGAAACGAGCTGCACCCCGGCGTTGCGGTCCAGCACGGAGCGCATTCGGGCGCGCAGTTGGGCGCCACGCCGCATCGGCTCCCTCGACGCACCAAACCGCTGCCGGGCCAGTTCCTCGACGGTGACCGGGATCTGGGCGCACCCGACACCCGTCAGCTTCCAGGAGGCGGTGGCGTCCACGCCCGGCGCGACCACGAACCGGCGCGGAATGGCCTCCGCGCCCCCGTCGCCGGCCAACGTGTCGAGGTAGAGCGCCAGGTGGCGACTGTCCACATCACTGGCGGTGAAGACCACCGGATGGGTGATCAGGTCCGCCTTCATCTGCCGGAACCACTGGGCCCGGCTACCGCGCCCCCGATCGTCGATGTCGAAACTCACCGGAGCGGTGCTGCTGCCCGGGGCGATGCCGTTCATCGCCACCACCTCGAGCTGCTGGCGTCCCCGGCCCGGAGGGTCGCGGTGCGCGTCCACGACCACCACGTTCGCGCCGACGTCGAAGCGGGCCGCGATGTCGTGGAAGATGTTCGTCCCGGTGCAGTCGTATACCCGGTACCAGGGAGCCAGCAGTAGCCGCATTGCCGTGTCGTTGACGGTGGAGCCGTCGGCGACGAGCATGCCGCCGATGGTCCGGTGCACCAGCGACGGATCGACCTGCCGCAGTCGTTGCATGACCGCAGCCAGCGTCACCCGTCCGCCCGAGATCTCGCTGGGCAAGTGCTTGACCAGCGTGTCCAATACGTCGTCTGGGCTTCCGAGGGGACTCGACCACTCCCCCCGCGACTCGGCCTCCAGGCCGGAGGTGAGGACCAGGACGGCCTGGCCGGTGGCCATGATGTTGTCGAGTTCCTCGTGCAGGACCGCCAGATCCGTACCGGCCGGCTCGGACTCGGCAGGCGGTTCGTCGACCGCGACGTCCAGCGCTCCGGGCATACGGGCGGCAGCGTCGAGGACCGTGGCACCGTCCAGGTCGACCAGCCCGACCGCCCCGGTCACCGTCCGCCGAGCGGCGAACAGGTACGCCCCCGTGTCGAGCGTGAGCCAGCCGTCCCCCTCGACAGAGCCCGCCTGACCGGCGACCGGCAGCACCGGGATCGGAGAATCATCGGGCAGCGTGGTGGCGATCGGGGCGAAGACCGCGACGCCGTCGACCGGCTCCGGCCACGCGTCGACGACAGCGCTCATCTGCCGACCGTGCAGGATGGCGAGTTCCGCCGGGGCGTCGGCGGTGAGCATCCGGAAAGCGCTGTTGAGCATGACGAGGCCGAGCCGGACCTCGCCGGAGCCGAGCACCAGCCCGCCCTCTCCGGGCATCAGCCCAGGCAGCCATCCACTCTCAGTGGCGTACCCGTCGTACCACTGCTGAAAGGGCTGGAAGCCGACGCGAATCGCGTCCCGCACGTCCGGGGTCTCGTCCGCCCAGAAGTTGTCCCGCACCATGGGCCAGAAGTCGGTCAATGACCGCACGGTCACCAGGGCACCGGACATCGGGGTGCGGTCACCGGGACCTGGTACCGCCAACACGGCGGGCAACTCCGTCGGCACCGGGGCGTCGCAGCACTCGGCGAGAATCCGGTCCACCAGCGCGGAGACCGCGACGAACTCGTCGTCGGCCGCCGACGTCGTCAGGTTGCCGACGAGGACGACGGCGTCCAGCGCGCCGCCCGCCTCGTGCAAGCGGGCGATCGCGGCCACGCAGGCCTCCGCCAGGTCCATCGCGGCCGCCGCCGCCGACGGGACGCCCCGGACGATCAGCAGTGTGGGATCGGTGTGCAGCGCCACGGCTCAGCCCTCCATGGTCAACGCGGACGACACCGCGCTTCTCGGAATTCGTACGGTGACGTCCCGTCGTTCACCACAGCGGTCGAGCCGCACGGAGACGAACTGCCCCGAGAACGAAGTCACGTCGATCTCCCCGTCGACCCTCGCCTCCCCGGTGCCGCAGAGGGCACGGAGGGTCGCCTGTCCCTCGGTCCCGAGGATCAGGACGCCACGACGGGCCTTGTCGGGGTGCTCGACGAACAGCGCCGAGCCGAAGGTCAGCATGGTCACCGCCAGGGCCAGGACCGATGCCAGGTTGGCCGTCCTCTGCCGGCGGTCGACCTGGCGGGCCTCGTCGTCGCCACGCTTGAGCACCTCCTCAACGAGCGACCGGCCGTCGCGCGCCTCCCGGGCGGCGGTGGGCGCGGCAGGCACGATTGTCGCGATCGCGCGGACGTAGAGCACCGCGGCCAGCAGCCAGAGCGTGACAGCCGCGCAGCCCCCGACGCGGGTCACCGGCGCGGCGGTGGCCAGCGACGTGAGGGTGAACGTCGCCACCAGCGCGCCGGCGAACACGGTCACGACCGACTGCGCCGCCTGGGCCCGGGTACGCGCGCCTGCGGCGGCTCGCACCCGGTCGGGGTAGTAGGCCTGCACAACGGCGTCCTGCACGGACGTCAGCAGCGGATCGGTGGGCGAACCCGACATGGAAGCCCTTCGTCATCTGGGTTGTCGGTGGACTGTATGCACCCGCCCAAGGCGCTGTTGCGCGTCTGTACGAATCCCGACAGGCCCATCGCCCTACCGACGGCGCGAGCGCCGGAACCGGGTAATGAGGCATCGACTGAAACGACTACGAGGGTCCTTCCCGCAGAAAACCTGCGGGAAGGACCCTCGTTGGATGGTCAGGCGCCGCGCAGGGTGGCGCCGAAACGCTCCGCCGCGACGGCGACCGCCGCGTCCCGTGCCGCCACCGCCTCCTCGACGGTCAGCGTCCGGTCCGGGGCCCGGAAGGTCAGCTTGTACGCCAGTGACCGGCGGCCCTCGCCGAGCTGCGCGCCCGAGTACACGTCGAACAGCCGCACATCCTCCAGCAGCTCACCGGCGCCCGCCTCCAGCGCCCGGCGGACCTGCTCGGCCGGCACCGAGTCGTCCACCACCAGGGCCACGTCGATGAGCGCCGGCGGGAAGCCGGAGACCGTTGGCGCGGGCGTCACCGGGGTCGGCGGCAGCACGTCGAGGTCCAGCTCCATGGCGCAGGTACGGCGGGGCAGCTCCAGCGCCGCCACCACCGCGGGGTGCAGCTCACCGGCGTGCCCGACGACCGCGCCGTCGACCCGCAGCTCGGCGCACCGGCCGGGGTGCCACGGCGCGTACTCGGCCGCGCGCACCTCGACCCGCTCGTCCGGGATCCCGGCGGCGGCCAGCACGTCACGGCCCGCCTCGATGGCGTCCGCCCAGCCGGCCGGCCGACCGGCACCCCACCAGCCGGCCGGGTCGATGTCCCCGGCGAGGACCACCGCGACGTGCACCGGCTGCGCCGGCACCACCGCGTCGGCGGCGGCGAACTCCGCGTCGGTGGGCCGCCGGTCCACGCCCATCGCGGGCGGGCTGCCGGCGCCGGGTCGCGGGTGGAAGACCGCGCCGATCTCGTAGAGGGCGAGGTCACGGTGACCCCGACCGAGGTTGCGCTTGAGGATGCCGAGCAGCGGGCCGAGCAGCGTGGTGCGCAGCAGCGGCTCCTCCTCGGACAGCGGGTTGGCCAGCCGCACCGCGGGCCGACGCGGGTCGTCAGCAGGCAGGCCGAGCTGGTCGGCGAGCTCCGGCGACACGAACGGGTGCGCGAGCACCTCCACGTACCCCCGCTCGGCCAGCGACCAGGCGACGGCCCGGCGGCGACGCTGGCGCGGGGTCAGGCCGCGGCCGGGCGGCGCGGTCGGCAGCACCGACGGCACCTTGTCGTACCCGTCGAGGCGCACGACCTCCTCGACCAGGTCGGCCGGGTCGGTCAGGTCGGGTCGCCAGGTCGGCGGGGTGACGCTCAGCGCCGCCCCGGCGCCGCTGGCCACGCCGACCGCGCCCGGGTCCTCGGACAGGCGGTCCGCGCCCTGCGCGACCGTGCAGCCGACCCGCTCCAGCAGGGCGACGACCCGCGCCGGCGGGTACTCGACGCCAACCCGCCGGGTGGGCAGGTCCGCCGGCAGGGTGATCGGGGTACGCGGACGGACGTGGTCGATGTCCAGGATCTCGGCGCTCGGGGTGCCGCCACCGTGCTCGGTGAGCAGCCGGACGGCCCGCTCCAGCGCGACGAGCGCCACGGCCGGGTCGACGCCCCGCTCCCAGCGCTTCGCGGCCTCGCTGAACAGCTTGTGCCGGCGGGCGGTCCGCCCGACCATCGCCGGGTCCCAGTGCGCCGCCTCGAAGAGCACTGTGGTGGTGTCGGCGACGACCTCGCTTGTCTCGCCGCCCATCACCGCCGCGAGCGAGATCGGCCCGGTGTCATCGCAGATGACCATGTCGTCGGCGGTGAGCACCCGGTTGACCCCGTCGAGCGTGGTCAGCTTCTCCCCCGGCTCGGCGCGACGGACCACCAGCGGCCCGACGATCCGGTCGGCGTCGAAGGCGTGCATGGGCTGGCCCAGCTCCAGCATCACATAGTTGGTGATGTCCACCGGCAGCGAGATGCTGCGGATGCCGGCGGTGACGAGCCGCTGGGCCATCCAGGACGGCGTGGGCGCGTTCGGGTCGACGCCGCGGACCAGGCGGGCGGTGAACCGGTCACAGCCGACCGGGTCGCGGACCTCCACCGGGTACGCAGGCGTCGGCGTACCGCCCGGCGCGGGCGCCATCCCCGGGTCGCGCAACGGAACGTCGAACGCGTGCGACAGCTCCCGGGCCAGGCCGCGCAGGCTCAACGCGTACCCCCGGTCCGGGGTGATCTCCAGCTCGAGCACGACGTCGTCGAGGCCCACGACCGGGCGCGCGTCGTCGCCCGGCTTGGCCGCCACGTCCGGCGGCAGCACGATGATGCCGGAGTGGTCGTCGCCCAGGCCCAGCTCCTTGGCCGAGCAGATCATGCCTGCCGAGTTGTGCCCGTACGTCTTGCGGGCGCCGATGGCGAACCCGCCGGGCAGCACACCGCCGGGCAGGATCACCACCACTTTGTCACCGACGGCGAAGTTGCGCGCCCCGCAGACGATCTCCTGGGGGTCGCCGGTGCCGTTGGCGGCGCCCACATCGACCCGGCAGAAGCGGATCGGCTTCTTGAAGCCGGTGAGCTCCTCGATCTCGCGGACCTCACCGACGACGAGTTGACCGGTGACCGACGCGGCCAGGTCCACCACGGACTCGACCTCGATGCCGAGATCGACCAGGGCCTGCTCCAGGTCACCGGTGGGCAGGTCGGCGGGGAGGTCGACGTACTCCCGCAGCCAACTGACAGAAACTCGCATGACTTCAGACCACCGTTCCCGTGTCTCGTACCCGCATCGCCTACGCCCCGGTCCCGAGCGCGCGGCTGAACCGCACGTCGCCCTCGAAGAGATGGCGGATGTCGCTGACCCCGTGCCGGACCATCAGGGTCCGGTCGATGCCCATGCCGAAGGCGAATCCGGAGTAGACCTCCGGGTCGACGCCGCAGGCGCGCAGCACCCGCGGGTTGACCATGCCGCAGCCGCCCCACTCGACCCACTGCGGGCCGTCGCGGTGCTCAGGGAACCAGACGTCGAACTCCGCCGACGGCTCGGTGAACGGGAAGTAGTGCGGCCGCCACCTGGTCTTCGCCTCCGGGCCGAACATCGCCCGGGCGAAGTGGTCGAGCGTGCCCCGCAGGTGCGCCATCGTGATGCCCTTGTCCACGACGAGGCCCTCGGCCTGGTGGAACACCGGGCTGTGGGTGGCGTCGATCTCGTCGGTGCGGTAGACGCGGCCGGGCACGATCACGTAGATCGGCGGCTTGCGGCTGAGCATCGTGCGGGTCTGCACCGTCGACGTGTGCGTGCGGAGGACAAGGCCGGAGCCCTCCGGCGCGATGTGGAACGTGTCCATCAGACCGCGCGCCGGGTGGTCGGCGGGGATGTTCAACGCGTCGAAGTTGACCCACTCCAGGTCGACCTCGGGCCCCTCGGCCACCTCGTAGCCCATCCCGACGAACAGGTCGCTTATCGACTCCATCAGGACGCTCAACGGGTGCCGGGCGCCGCGCGGACGCCTGTCGTACGGCAGGGTGACGTCCACCCGCTCCTCGACGAGCACCCGCTCGGCCTGCTCGCGCTCCAGCACCTCGGCGCGGTCGGCGTACGCGGTCTCGATCGCCCGGCGGGCCTCGTTGACCCGCTTGCCGGCGTCGGACTTCGCGGCCGGCGGCAACGCGCCGATCTCCCGGCGCGCGAGGGAGACCGGTGACCGGTCACCCAGGTGCACCGAACGCAGGGCGGTCAGCGCATCCGGGTCGGTCGCCGCCGTGAACGCCTTCGTGGCGTCCGCGACGGCCTCGTCCAGGGCGGCGGGGTCGAGCAGGGCGACCTGCTTCGGGTCGTACGGATCGTTGCGGTAGCTCATGGCGTACGGGCACTCCCTCACGGCGGCGCCAGCCCTCACCGGGGCGGCTAGGCGAGTCTACGGACGCGCGGCTGTGCCGCAGCCCGCCGGTAGGAGTTGCGCAGGGAGCAGGTCAGGCCCGCCGCCCGCCGACACCGGCGGGCTGGCTAAACGAACGCCGTGGCGCGTTCATCGACGGACGCTCTCCCCTGCTGTCAGTCGCGCCGGGTGTGGACACCATCAGCGCTGTGCTCTCGCTGAAGCGTACAGGCAGACTGCGGCGGCGGCAGCCAGGTTGAGGCTCTCGGCGCGCCCGTACAACGGCACCCGCACGCGGGCGTCGGCGGTGGCGGTCAACTCCTCGGACAGGCCGTGCGCCTCCGAGCCGAACAACCACGCGGTGGGGCCGGCGAGCCGACCGTAATCGATCAGGTCGTCCAGGTCGCTGTCGCCGTACCCCGTGGTGGCGAAGATCGACAGCCCGGCGGCGCGCAGCGCGTCGACCACCTCGACCGGGTCGGCGGCGCGGACCACGTCGACGTGGAAGAGGCTGCCGGCGGAGGCGCGTACACACTTGCCGTTGTACGGGTCGACGGCGTCTCCGGCGAAGACCACCACGCCCGCCCCGGCGGCGTCGGCGGTGCGCAGCACCGTGCCGGCGTTGCCCGGGTCGCGGATCTCGGCGAGCACCGCCACCAGCCGGGGCGCACCGGCGAGCGCCTGCTCCAGCGGCACGTCGAGGTGCCGGCAGACGGCGACCAGCCCCTGCGGGGCGACGGTCTCGGCCAGCGCGGCGAGGGCCTCGTCGGTCACCTCGGAGATCGGCACGTCGGCGCGGGCCGCCGTGGCGGCCAACTCCGGGTGCCGGTCCAGCGCGGTGGTCGTACCGAAGAGTTCGGTGACCACCCCCGGGCGTGCGAGGGCCTCGCGGACCGCCTGCGGGCCCTCGGCCAGGAAACGGCCGGTGGCGTCGCGGTCCCGGCGGCGTTGCAGCCGGCGGGCGGCGACAACCCTTGGGGTACGCGGGGTGAAAGCCATGGTGTGCGCTCCTCCGGCACGATCGAGGCGCCCCCCGGACGGCGATGCCGACCCGGGAGACGCCTCGCTCTGGTGCGCGGGGATCAGGCGGCCTGGGCCGCCGCGCCGCCGGTGCCCTCGGCCGTGACCGCGGCCCGGGCCAGCTCGACGATCGCCGCGAACGAGGCGGCGTCGTTGACAGCCATGTCGGCCAGGATCTTGCGGTCGACCTCGATGCCGGCCAGACGCAGGCCCTGGATCAGGCGGTTGTAGGTCATCCCGTTCGCCCGGGCGCCCGCGTTGATCCGCTGGATCCACAGCTGCCGGAAGTCGCCCTTGCGGTCGCGACGGTCCCGGTAGGCGTACTGCATCGAGTGCAGCACCTGCTCCTTGGCCTTGCGGTACAGCCGGGAGCGCTGACCGCGGTAACCGCTCGCGGTCTCCAGCAGGGTACGACGCTTCTTCTGGGCGTTCACAGCCCGCTTGACGCGTGCCATCTCAACTCCTTCTTACGTAAAGGTGGCGCGCGTCAGCGGCCGAGCAGCTTCTTGATGCGCTTGACGTCGGCCTTGGCCAGCACGACCGTGCCGGTCAGCCGGCGGGTCTGGGTGGAGGGCTTCTTCTCCAGGTTGTGGCGCAGGCCGGCCTGCTGGGCAACGATCTTGCCCTTGCCGGTCACCTTGACCCGCTTACCCATACCCGTGTGGCTCTTCATCTTCGGCATGTGGAACGTCTTCTCCCCTGTTACTCGCCGCTGGTGTCGGCGGCGAGGCCGGTGTCACCGGCTGCTGCGGTCTCGCCGACCGCCGCGGTCTCATCGGCTGCCGGAGCGGCGGACTCGTCCGCGGCCCGGTCCCGAGGTCCGCCGCGAGACGCCGTGGCGGCGACCGCGGAAGCCTTGACGGCCCGGTGCGGGGCGAGAACCATGATCATGTTTCGGCCGTCCTGCTTCGGAGCGGCCTCGACGTATCCCAGTTCCGTGATCTCGGACTCGAGCCGGCGCAGGAGCCGGTAACCCAGCTCCGGGCGGCTCTGCTCGCGACCGCGGAACATGATCGTCACCTTGACCTTGTCGCCCGCCTTGAGGAACCGCACCACGTGACCCTTCTTGGTCTCGTAGTCGTGCGGGTCGATCTTCGGCCGAAGCTTCATTTCCTTGATGACGGTCTGCTGCTGGTTACGCCGCGCTTCGCGCGCCTTGAGTGCGCTCTCGTACTTGAACTTGCCGAAGTCCATGAGCTTGCACACCGGCGGGCGCGCCATCGGCGCAACCTCGACCAGGTCCAGATCGACGTCCGCGGCCAGCTGAAGGGCGCGCTCCAGCGGGACGATGCCCACCTGCTCACCCTCGGGGCCGACCAGTCGGACCTCACGTGCCCGGATCTGATCGTTCACGCGTGGTTCGACGCTGATGGGGCCTCCTCGAGTCGTTTCTGCTCAGTTGCCGACCCTCGCGGCCCCCGGGTGGGGGTCATCCTGGAAAGCAGAAGGCCCCGGCGCATGCCAGGGCCCGCTCGACCGGTCAGCACGATCACAGGATCGCGCATCCGGCACCGGGGCGTACCCGGAACCGGGGACCGGACCCGGCCACCGTAGCGGCGACTCGGGTGGGAGCAGGCGCTCCGCTTTCGTGGCTGTCTGCTCGCACGCGGAGACAGCCTGGTCGACCTCACAACACTACACCCCGGCCCGGGTCACCCCCAAACCGGGCACCCCCAGGCGCGAGCGCGGGCGGGTCAGCTGCCGGCGGCGCGTTCGGCGAGGCGGGCCAGGTGCGCCTCGTGCAGCCGGCGCAGGGCGCGGACGCCGTCGACGGCCAACTCCTTGTCGGCCGCCTGCAGGGCGACCATCGGCAGCAGGTCGTCGTCGTGCAGCTCCAGGCTGGCCCACGGCGCGCCCCGGTCGAAGCGGACCCCCCGGACGACCTCCCAGGGCAGCTCGTACGAGCTGACGACGTTGCGCACGCGGACACCCCGCGCGTCGGCCTCCACCCGCGGGCGGGTGAACAACAGGAAGCCCAACGCGCCGAAGACGCCCAGGCCGATCATGGCGATCTGGTCGCCGCGTTGGAAACTGCCGTAGCCGTCGCCGGTCGGCCCGCTCAGCGAGGTGGCGACAAGAGCGAACACCACCACCAGCGCGACCGCTGCCGACCAGCAGACCACCCGGATGCGGCGGGGCTTCAGGTGGACCAGCTCGGTTTCACTCACCCCACCAGTCTGCCATCCGCACCCGCCCAGCGACCGC
>NZ_VDFY01000180.1 GCF_006228125.1 Micromonospora orduensis
GTGCGTGCCAGCCGGCTGGTGTCCCTGCTGCTGCTCCTACAGACCAGGGGGCGGATGACCGCCGCCGAGCTGGCCGAGGCCCTCGAAGTGTCGGTGCGTACGGTGTACCGCGACGTGGAGTCGCTGGGCGCCACCGGGGTGCCGGTGTACGCCGAGCGCGGCCCCGCCGGCGGCTACCGGCTGCTGGACGGCTACCGGACGAGGCTGACCGGGCTGACGGCCGGCGAGGCCGAGGCGCTGTTCCTGTCCGGCGTACCCGGTCCCGCCGCCGAGCTGGGGCTGGGTTCGGTGCTGGCCACGGCGGAGCTGAAGTTGCGCGCGGCGCTGCCGTCGGATCTCGCCGACCGGGGCGCGCGGATCCGGCAGCGGTTCCACCTGGACGCGCCGACCTGGTTCCGTGAGCCCGAGCCCACCCCGCATCTGGCCGTGCTGGCCGCCGCCGTGTGGGAGGACCTGCGGATCCGGGTCCGGTACCGGCGGTGGCAGACGCCCCGGGAGGTGACCCGGACCCTCGACCCGTTGGGTGTGGTGCTCAAGGCCGGCCGCTGGTATCTGGTCGCCGCCGCGTCCGGGCAGGTCCGCACCTACCGGGTGGGCGCGATCCTGGAGCTGGCCGTGCTGGACGAGCCCGCGGACCGGCCGGCCGAATTCGACCTGGCGGAGTGCTGGCAGGAGCACGCCGCGCGGTACGAGCGCGGCGTGTACCGCGCCGAGGCTCGGGTGCGGATGACCGTTTCGGCGTTGGCGCAGACGGTGTACCTGTTCCCGCCGGCGATGAGCCGCGCGGCGCACGACCACGCCGGCACGCCGGACGCGGACGGCTGGGTCACCACGACGGTCCCGATCGAGTCCGTCCGGCACGGTTGCGTCGAGATGCTCAAGCTCGGCGCGCAGGTCGAGGTGCTCGCTCCGGCCGAGCTGCGCGACCGGGTCGCCGACACCGCCCACGCGCTCGCCGCGCTCTACCCACGGCCCGAGGGGGTACGCCCACAGCAGCCGGCGGCCGGTACCTCCGGGTAGAGGCGCCGGCCGCCGCGGCCCGTGCTGTGCTCAGGCGTTGATCTGCCGGCGTGCGTCGCCGTTGGCGGTGATGGTCACGCGGCGGGGCTTGGCGCGCTCGGCCACCGGGATGCGCAGCGTCAGCACCCCGTGCTCGTAGCCCGCCTCCAGCTTGTCGGTGTCCAGGGTGTCGCCCAGGAACAGTTGCCGGGTGAAGGTGCCCATCGGGCGCTCGGCGGCGACCAGTTCGACGCCGTCGCCGGAGGGGCGGCGCCGCTCGGCGCGGACGGTGAGCACGTTGCGCTCGACGGTGCAGTCGATGGTGTCCGGGTCGACGCCGGGCAGGTCGAACGCGGCGTAGAAGTAGTCGCCGTCGCGGTAGGCGTCCAGGTGCATCATCGCGGGACGAGCTGCCGTACCGAAGAACTGCTCGGCGAGCCGGTCGATCTCGCGGAACGGGTCGGTACGCATCAACATGGTCATGCCTCCTCGGTTCTCCTGGCCGAAGGTGTTGAGTTGAGCCGGGGCGACTCAACTTCCTCTTCTTTATTTAGCGCCTTCCCGGGCGTACGTCAACTGCTTCTCGTACCAGTGCTCGGCGTACGGGCCGTGCGAGTACGCGGGGATCTCGACGTAGCCGTGCCGGGCGTACAGGGCGCGGGCCTCGACCAGGTCGTGGCGGGTGTCGAGCCGGATCCTGTGCACCCCGGCCGCCCGTGCCCGCCGCTCGACAGCGGCCAGCAGCGCGGCGCCCCCACCGGCGCCCCGGTGCGCGGGCCGGACGAACACCCGCTTCAGCTCGGCCCAGCCGGACTGCCAGCGCAGCCCGGCACAGCCGGCCAGGTCGGTCCCGTGGTGGGCGACCACCAGCAGCCCGCCCGGCGGGGTCAGGTCGTCGCTCGGCATCTCGGCCAGCGCATCGTCGACCTCGCCGGGACGGGCCGGGCGCCGGTGGTACCGCACCACCATCTCGGTCATGTACTCGCGAAGCAGCAGCGCCGCGTCGGGATGGTCGGGTCGGATGGTCGCGGTCACCCAGGCGGGCCGAACGGTGGTCACCTGATGATCATCACTGCCCGGTCAACCGTTTTCCCCGGTCGCGGTCACCGGCGGCGGGGCAGCAGTGCGATCAGCGCGACCGCCACGGCGAGGTGCGTCGCGCCGAGGGCCACCTTGGCGCCGCCGTCGGCCTCGACGCCCGCCAGGGGGAAGAAGGACAGCACCGTCACCACGACGGCGAGCGAGATCCAGAGTGGACGGGCGATCCGTGGGGCGAACCGCTCCAGCAGGGCCAGCGTCGCCCAGCCGAGCAGGGAGGCGCCCAGGGCGACCACGACGATCGCACCCGCCCCGATGACCGTGGCGGGCCGACCCGGACTCTCGACCGTGTAGTCGACGCCGGCGAGCGCGCCGATCGACCAGATGGCCAGGCAGGCCACGACGGCCACGACGACGCCCAGGACGCGACGGCGCAGCGGTGAGGTGGTGCGGGCCGGGACGGTGGTAGCGCCCATGACGGCTCCTCGTTCAGGGGATTCGAACGAGGAAGACCGTAACAGATAGTCTTGTACGGGACTATCTGTTGCCGGATCAACAGCCGGAGCGGGCACCCGGCGCGTACGGGGAGGTGTGGGCGAGGGGTCCGTTCACCAGCGCCAGAAGGGCACGCAGGAAGGCCTCCCGGTCCTGCTCGGGCAGGGTGGTCAGCAGGTCGTCCTGGATGTGCTGGACCACCTGCCGCGCCCGTCGCAGGACCTGCTCCCCCGCCGGTGTCACCGCGACCAGGCGGGCGCGCCGGTCCGTCGGGGCGGGGCGGCGTTCGGCCAGCCCGGCCCGCTCCAGCTGGTCGAGCGTGACGACCATGGTGGTCTTGTCCACCCCGCACCGCTCGCCGATCTCCCGCTGGGTCAGCTCGCCGGTGGCGGCCTGCGCCAGCACGTAGTGCGCCCGCGGCGAGATGCCCAGCTCGGCCAGACCCGCCGCGTGGTCGGCCTGCAACGCGTGGCTCGCCCAGGAGAGCAGGAACAGCAGGTCGGGTGGGCCGTCGGCGGGCGTACACGAGGTCATGCACGGAGGCTAGCAACATGCTCCGCGACGGGACGGTTCGCGCGGCGGACGATCAGGGCCGCTGGTAGATGCCGTGTTCGCGGGTCAGCAACCGCTCGTCGATCAGGTAGCGGCGCAGCGTGACGTGGTCCGACCCGCCCGCCGCGCACCACGGCTTGAGCGCCTCGTCGACGGCGCGCTCGGGGTACGCGGTGCCCGCCTCGAACGACAGCTCGGCGATGTGCGCCAGCAGCACCCGCCGCCGGCCGCGCTGCGCGGGCAGACCCACGAGGGCGCCGGCACGCAGGAAGGTCCGCAGCACCGGGTCGCCGTCGGGTTCGGCGTCGTCTGCCGGGCGACGTTCGCGTGCGGCCTCCCGCAACGACGCCTCGTCGGCCGCGAGCGCGCCGTCCGCGCCGGTGACGAGACCCGCGTCGGTGAGCCGGCGGAGCCCGGTGAGCACCACCCGCGCCGCCAGGCCGGTCCGCTGCGCGACCTGGGTCGCGCTTGTCGCGCCGAGCACGATCGCCGCGAAGATCCGCCGCCGTCCGTCGTCGGCCAGCGCCCCGGCCACAGCATCCGCAGTCACGCCGGCCACCCTCTCAAAGGGGGTACGCGGGCCGCCAGGCCATTTCGGTCGCCCCTCAGTCGGCCGTCGGCGCGTCAGCCGGTCGTTCGGCGACCAGCAGCACCCGACGCAGCAGGTCGGAGAGGTGTCGTCGTTCGTTCGGGGTGAGCGCACCGAGCAACCGGTGCTCCTCGTCGCCCTGGACCTCCATGGCCGCCCGCCAGGCCGCCCGCCCGGCGTCGGTGAGCGCCACGTCCACCCGGCGACGGTCGGTCGTGGACGGAGTCCGGCGCACGAACTCCCGCCGGAGCAGGGTGTCGACGCGCGCGGTGATCGAGGCGGGCGCCACCGCGAGGTCCGCCGCGAGTTCCGAGGGGGCCGCGCGGCCACCCCGGCCGGCCAGCGCGTGCAGGGTGTCGTACTCGTGGGCGGGCAGGTCGAGGTCGGCCAGGACGCGTTCCTTGACCACCCGCAGGTGCCGGGTCACCCAGATCATCCGGACGACCGCGCCCTCGATGTCCGCGTCGAGGTCGGGCACCACGGGGAGCCAGCGTTCGATGTGCCGGTCGACGGCATCCGGAGTGGTCACGGCCCCAGCTTACCTCAGTGCCGAAATATTCATTGCTAAAAGGTTCGGCGTCGAAGTAGGTTGCCGGTATGGCTCACCCCCTGCGTACGCGATCCTTCCGGCTGCTGTTCCTGGGCCGGACCGTCTCCGCGCTCGGCGACGCCGTGGTGCCCGCCGCCCTGGCGCTGGCCGTTCTGCGCGCCACCGGCTCGACCGGAGCGCTGGCCCTCGTCCTCGCCGCGGCGATGGTCCCCCGGCTGCTCCTGCTGCCGCTGGGCGGCGTCGTCGCCGACCGGTTCGACGCCCGTCGCGTCGCGGTCCTGGCTGACCTGGTCCGCTGCGCGACCCAACTCGCCGTCGGCACGCAGCTGCTCGGCGGCGACCCGTCGATGAGCACCGTCGTGGTGGCGTCCGCGATCGGCGGCGTCGCGTCGGCGTTCGCCATACCGACCGCGTCCCCACTGGTCGCCGGCACCGTCGAACCGGCCCAGCGGCAACAGGCCAACGCGCTGATGGGTGTGACCGCCAACTCCAGCCGGCTGCTCGGCCCGGCATTGGCCGGCGCGCTGATCTGGGCCGCCGGACCAGGCTGGGCGTTCGTCATCGACGGCGCGTCGTTCGCGCTCAGCGCCGCCCTGCTCGTCCTGGTACGGGTCCGCCACGTGCCGGTGCCCCGCCGTTCGGTCCTCGCCGACCTGCGGCACGGCTTCGGCGAGGTACGCGCCCGCGACTGGTTCTGGACCAGCCTGCTCGGGCACGGCGTCTGGAACGGCGCCGCCGCCGTCCTGACCACCCTCGGGCCGGCCGTCGCCATCAACCGCCTCGGCGGTGAGGCGACCTGGGTGCTGCTGTTGCAGGCCGGCGCGATCGGCATGCTCGCCGGTTCGCTGCTGGCCGGGCGCGTCCGGCTGCGCCGGCCGGTGCTGATGGCCAACCTCGGGCTCGCCTGCTATGCCGCGCCGCTGTTCCTGCTCGCCGTCGCCGCACCCGCCGCCGCGGTGATCGTCTCCTACGCCGTCGCGCTGACCGCCCTCGGTTACCTCAACCCGGTCTGGGAAACCGTCGTGCAGCACCAGTTCCCGCCGGAGGTCCTGGCCCGGGTCACCTCGTACGACTGGCTGGTGTCGCTGGCCGCCATGCCGGTGGGCTACGCGCTGGCGCCGCTGGCCGCCGACGCGTTCGGCGCGCCCGTCCCGCTGGCGGTCGCCGGCCTGCTGGTCCTCGCCTCCTGCGCCGGCACCGCGCTCGTGCCCGGCGTACGCCGGCTCACCTGGCCGGTGACCCCGCAACCGCAACCGGTCGAGCCCGCCGGTGTCCGCTGATCAGATCGGGCCGGCCGCGCGCGGGGCCCCCGGCCCGCCGGGAGCCCCCGTGCGATGTGGACGGTCAGCCGGCGTCGCGCGCCATAGCGACGAAGCTGCCCCACGACTGCGGGCTGAACGTGAGCGTCGCGCCGTCGCGATCCTTCGTGTCGCGGACGAGGACCACGCCCGGGAGGTTGTCGGCGACCTCGACGCAGTTGCCGCCGTTGCCGCCGCTCTTCGTGCTCTTGCGCCACCGCGCGTCGGTCAGGTCCATGATGCCGCCGCTTCTCTGAGAAGGTCCAGGGAACGCCCCCGGGGCAGCGCCTCGCCGCGAATGCGCTCCCACCGCCGCTCCAGGCTAACAAGCTCCGATGTCTGGTCGAGGATCTGCGCCTGTGCGGCGCTGTCGACGTGCGCGACCCGCGAGCCGTCCGGCAGGTCGGCGATGGTGAACGGCCCGTCGAGCCCGGGGTAGCTGGGCGCGTCCGCCGGGACGATCTGGAGCTGGACGGTGTCC
Source organism: Micromonospora orduensis (assembly GCF_006228125.1). Classification (GTDB taxonomy): domain Bacteria; phylum Actinomycetota; class Actinomycetes; order Mycobacteriales; family Micromonosporaceae; genus Micromonospora; species Micromonospora orduensis. Next base: position 6,003 of record NZ_VDFY01000180.1, read on the forward strand.
GTCTCGACGTACCCGAGCAGGTGCGTGAGCTGCGCCGCCATCAACGCGCGGTCATCGCCGACGCGACGGCGCAGCACTCCCTCGTCCAGCACGGCGATCAGCAGCGGCCCGTCGCCCTCGCGGTCGAGAATCGACTGCCGGCTGATCCGCGCCCCGGCGAACTCGTCGACCGCGTCCGGCGTCAGCACACCGCCGGCCAGGGTCGCCCGCGCGTACGCCTCGGTCTGGAGTAGACCCGGCACCCACGTCAACTCGAACGACCGCAGCGTCAGCGCCTCGCGTTCGAGGTCGACCCAGGGTCGGAACCACACCGGTTCGCGGCGCCGGAATGCGTCCGGCCACAGCGCGTCGGCGTCGCGGGCCAGCAGCTCCGCGACGGTCGCGCGGTGCCGGCTCTGGGGAACGTGGCCCGGGTTCGCCCACCGGGCGACGGTCTTCGGGTGCACACCGATCCGATCGGCGAGGCTCTCGGCGGTGTGACCCGCTTCGGCGAGCGCTGCGACAAACCCGTGGTTCATGCCGTCCTTCCCTGGGGCAAATGGGCTGCGCCAAGGAGATTACGTAACGCTGTGTGGTTGTCCAGAGACTCCCGACAAAGTGGGGTATCGACGGCGCGGCCGGCAGGGACCCGAACCCGGCGGACGCGTTCGTGGCGGGGCCGCTTCCGCGACCAGAAGCGGCCCCGCTTCCAGCAGCCGACCCAGGAGGAGGACCCGTGCCACACACCGAAGGAAAGGCCAGGAAGTTGACGCACTCCCCGTTGCGCCCGTCGTGGCGCTGCCCGGTCTGCGGCATCCTCTGGCCATGTTCGACCGCGAAGCTGCGCCTGCTCGGCGAGTACCGCGAGGATCGTCCCGGCCTGTTGAGTCACCTGGCGACGGTGCAGCAGGAGGCCGAAGCCGACCTCACCGCGCTCAACCCCGGCGTGGCGCTGCCCGACCTGACCCCGCGTTTCGTCGGCTGGGCGCAAGCCCGCTAAGCCAGGCGGGCGTGCAGGTGCATGTCGTGCCAGCCGTCGGCGTGGCGCACCGACTCGCGGGCCACACCTTCCACGGCGAAGCCGGCCCTCGTGGCCACCCGGCACGACGCCGCGTTGGCGGTCGAGTGCTCCAGGGCCAGCCGGTGCAGCCCCGCCGCGAAGCTCCACCGGGTCAGTGCGAGCAGGGCCTCGGTGGCGACGCCCGCGCCACGCGCGGCGGGCAGCACCCAGTACGACACGTCCGCCGACGCCTCGGCGAGTGACACCTGCCGCAACCCCACCTGACCGACCGGCCGGTCGTCGCCCTCGACGATCGCCCAGCTCGCGGCGGTCTCGGCGCTCCAGCGGGCCGCCCACTGTGCCGTCCAGGCCCGCGCCTCGGCGTCGTCGTCCAGCCTGCGAACGTGCCACCGCTGGATCGCCGGGCAGTCGAACGCCGCCCGCACGAGTGGGGCGTCGTCGTCGCGCCACGGCCGCAGCGTCAGCCCGGGGCGTACCGGGAGGTGGGGTTGTTCCTGGGCGGCGAGGCTCCCGGCGGGCAGGGCGGGTGCGACGAGCAGCGGCATCGGCCCATTGTCGCCGGCTCGGCGTCACTCGCCGGTCGACCCCCCGGCCAGTTCGGCGACGACGTCGAGGTGACCGAGGTGGCGGGCGTACTCCTGGACCAGGTGGAACAGCACCCGCTCCAGCGACGCCGGGTCGGCGCCGTCCCACCGCGGGCCCGGCGCGCCGATCTCCGCCAGGTCGTGCGCCGTCACCACCGCCGTGGTGTGCGCGCCCTGCGCCCGCAGCGCCGCCACCAGCTCCGCGCGGGTCACCTCCGGGGCGACGTACCAGCGGTCCTCGCGGCGGTCACCCCACGGTTCGGCGACGTCCCGGCCCTGGAAACCCCACTCGATCCAGCGCAGCTCGACATGGCGCAGGTGCGTGAGCAACTCCAACGGCGTCCACCCGGACGGCAGCCGGCTGCGCCGCAGCTCGGCCTCGTCCAGCACCGACACCTTGGCCACCACCGACTCGCGGAAGTAGTCCAGGTAGCCGAGGAAGACCTCGGTGCGGCTGCCGGCCGGGGCGGTGGGCTCGGGAAAGGGGATCACGGCGCGGCCGGCAGGTTACGGGCACGCTGGCGCACGCCCGCGTCGCCGTACGGGTAGTCGCCCACCGGTGGGGCGCTCGCCTCGTCCAGCAGTCGCATCTGCTCGGCGTCGAGGACCAGGTCGGCGGCGGTCAGGTTGTCGTCGAGCTGCTCGGTGGTCCGTGCGCCGAGGATCACCGAGGTGACCGCCGGTCGGGCCGCCAACCAGGCCAGCGCCACGGCCGACATGGACGCGCCGTGTTCCCCGGCGACCTGGCGAACCGCGTCGAGCACCCGCCAGGTGCGCTCGTCGGCGTTGCGACCGGCGTACGCCTCCACGCCGCGCTGCGGGTTCTCACCGAGCCGGGTCGCGCCGGTGGGCGTGCTGTCGCGCTGGTACTTGCCGGTCAGCCAGCCGCCACCCAGCGGTGACCACGGCAGGATGCCGATGCCCTCGTTCTCGCAGACCGGCACCAGCTCGAACTCGATCTCCCGGGCCAGCAGGTTGTACTGCGGTTGCAGGGTCACGATCGGGCTGAGGTTGAGGTGCTGGGTGAGCAGGGCCGCCTTCTGCAACTGCCAGCCGGTGAAGTTGCTGACCCCCGCGTAGCGGATCTTGCCGGCGCGTACGGCGTCATCGAAGAACCGCAGCGTCTCCGGCAGCGGGGTCAGCGGATCCCAGGCGTGCGCCTGGTACAGGTCGACGGCCTCGACGCCGAGCCGCCGCAGGCTGGCGTCCAGGGCGCGGGTGAGGTGCACCCGGCACAGACCGGCGTCGTTCGCGCCGGGGCCCATCGGGAACCGCCCCTTCGTGGCGATGACGAGGCGGTCCCGCAGCTCCGGCCGCGACCGCAGCCACCGGCCGACGATCTCCTCGGAGACACCCGCGGAGTAGACGTCGGCGGTGTCGATGAAGGTGCCGCCGGTGTCGACGAAGCGGTCCAGCTGGGCGAAGCTGGCCGCCTCGTCGGTCTCCGCGCCGAAGGTCATCGTGCCCAGACACAGGGTCGACACCACCGTGCCGGTGGCGCCCAGAGTGCGATAGCGCATGTCGTCCTTCCGGTCCGAGTGACAAAGGCGATCTTCGCACCTGGTCCGAGCACCCGCACGCGGCGGTGGACGACGCACCGCCGACACCCTCAGCCCGAGCGGCCCGTGACCCCCGGAACGACGGGGTGCACCTCCAGTTCACCGCAACTGTCGGTGTCCCATCCGAGCCGTACCGACCGGACGTCGTCCGGCGGCGTGACCAGCAGACGCACGTACGCCGTGCACGGGCCCCCGTCGGCGCGGAAGCCCTGCGCCTCCACCAGCGCCGACGCGACACCACCCGGGCGGAGCGTCACGGTCGGAGGGCGCGCCCCCCGCGCCGCACCGCCCAGGTAACCGCGCGGTGTGCGCTCGGCGTGCGCAAGCGTCCTGCCGTCACCGCCCAGGGCGTCGACGCCCGGGTAGCCGGTCAGCCGGCAGCTGGTGCTGCCGCTGTTGCGGAACACCACAGCCACGCTGCGGTGTCCGCTCGCGGCGTCCGGCGAGCCGAGCGTCACCGTCAGGTTGGCCGTCGTGCACCGGCCCGGCGTCGGGTCCGGCGGCCGGGCGCCGACGGTCCCGGCCGGCGACGGTGGCGAGGCGGTCACCGAGGGCGCTTCCATGGTGGGCGTCGGCGTGCTGCTCGGCGGGGTCACCGGCGAGGGCGTCACCGCCGGCGGTACGTCGTCGCGGAAGGACGGACGCAGCACCCCGCCCGCCACGACGGCGCCCAGCACCGCCACCGCCAGGGCCCCGGTGCCGATCCGACGGCGCACCGTACGGCGTCCGGCCCGTAGTCGCACGGCCGCCGGAGACTCCGGGCGCGCCACAGCCGCCGCCGATCGGGCCAGCTCGGCCAACCTCCGGTCGAACGCGGGCGTCCCGTGCGGGTCAGACATCTTCCGAGATCCTTCCGTGACGGGTGTCCGTGAACTCCGCGACGTGCTGGGCCAGCGCCTGCCGGCCGCGAGCCAGCCGGGACTTCACAGTCCCCAGTGGCGATCCGGTCTCCCGGCAGATGTCGGCCAGTGGCAGACCGACGAGGTGGTGCAGCACCAGCACCCGCCGCTGCTCGTACGGCAGGCCCGCGAGGGCGCCGATCAGGTCCAGGTCTCCGGAGTCGACCGACTCGACCGGCTGATCCGGACCGTGCCGCCGGTGGGCGGCGAGGCGGTTCCTCGTCCGGCGCCAACTGCTCACCGCGATGCGGTAGGCGACCGTACGGACCCACGCCTCGGGATTGTCGTACTCGTTCAGCTTCGACCGTCGCTGCCACGCCCGGCAGTACGCCTCCTGTACCGCGTCCTCCGCCTCGCTCAGGTCTCCCAGCATCGCGTACAGCTGACCGACCAGTCGGCGATACGTGCTGGTGTAGAACTCATCGAATTCGTCGGCATGCAACATCCCCTTCGCCCCCGCCCTCCCGGCGTCCCCGTCCATGTTCACCGCACTCACGCCCCGGCCGCGGCCGAGGTTCCGCCGAACCGGATTCTCGTCATGTCCGGACGGCGACACCGCACAGGGGCAGCCGCGGGGCGATCCGGGGGGCGATGATGAGCGGGTGAGCGAACCCGCCGTCCACGTCGACCGTCCCCATCGGCCGGTCGTGACGGCCGAGCCCGGGACACCCGGCCCGTACGCGCTCGGTCCGTGGGTGGCGGCCGCCGCGACCAGCGTGACCCTGCTGCTGCTCGCCGGCCGCTACGGCTACCACCGCGACGAGCTGTACTTCCTGCTCGCCGGCCGCCACCTGGCCTGGGGGTACGTCGACCAGGGTCCCCTGGTGCCGGCGCTGGCCCGGCTGCTCGACACGATCGCGCCGGGCAACCTGGTGGTGCTGCGTACCCCGTCGGCGGCGCTGGCCGGCGGCGCGGTCCTGGTGGTCGCCGCGATCGCCCGCGAGTTGGGCGCCGGCCGGGGCGCGCAGACGTTCGCGGCGGTGCTCGCCGCGCTGTCCGGCATCGTGCTCGCCGGCGGGCACCTGCTCAGCACCACCACCGTCGACCTGCTGCTCTGGCTGGTCGCCGTGTGGTGCGCGGTACGGCTGCTGCGCACCGGTGACAGCCGCTGGGCGCTCGGCATCGGGCTGGCGCTCGGCGTGGGCATGCTCAGCAAGCTGCTGCCGGCGCTGCTGGGCGTGGGCCTGGTCGCCGGAGTGCTCATCGCTGGGCCACGTCGACTGCTGCGCGACCGGTGGGTGCTCGCCGCCGCCGCGATCGCCCTGCTGCTGGCCGCGCCCAACCTGATCTGGCAGGCCACGCACGGCTTCCCGCAGCTGGGCGTGGCCGCCTCCATCTCCGGCGGTGACAGCTCCTACAGCGGCCGCCTCGACGCGTTCACCCTCCAGCTCGTGATCATCAGCCCGTACGCCGTACCGATCTGGATCGCCGGCCTCGTCGCGTTGCTGCGACGGCCGCGATGGCGGGCGTACCGGGCGATTGGCTGGTCCTGGTTGGTCGTGGTCGGCGTCGTGCTTGTCGCCGGCGGCAAGGGCTACTACGACGCCCCTCTGCTGCTGGCCCTCACCGCGGCCGGCGCGGTGGTCACCACCGCGTGGGCGGCGCGCGGGTCCGTGCGGCTACGGCGCGGGCTGCTCGTGCTGGGCGCGGTGCCGTTCCTGCTGCCCACCGTCGTGCTGCTGCTGCCGGTGCTGCCGGCCGACCGCCTGCCCGGCTTCGTGGTCGAGGTCAACTACGACGCCGGTGAGACGATCGGCTGGCCCGCGTTCGCGGACTCGCTGGCCGCCGTCCATCGTGGCCTACCGCCCGACGAACGCTCACGGGCGGTCATCCTCACCGGCAACTACGGCGAGGCCGGCGCGGTGGCCCGTTACGGTCCGCCCCGTGGTCTTCCCCGCGCCTACTCGGGGCACAACAGCATGGTCGACTTCGGTCGACCGCCGGCCGGGGCGGACGTCGTCATCGCCGTCGGGTGGGACCGTGCCGACCCGCTGACCGCCTGGTTCGACGCGTGCGCGACCGCCGGGCGGGTGGACCAGCGGGTCGAGGTGGACAACGACGAGAACGGCGGCCCGATCTTCGTGTGCCGGGGGCTGCGGCGTCCGTGGGCGCAGATCTGGGACACCGAGGTACGCCACACCGGCTGACCGCGCTCAGGCGTCCCGGTCGCCGGTGAGCCAGGCGCTGACGCTGACCAGTGCCTCGGGGCCGGAGTCGACGTCGACGTCGCGGGCCAGGTCGGCGATCGTGACGGCGGCGAGCGCCTGACGCCACGCGTCCTCGGCCGCCCACATCGCGCGGGCGACCGGGCACGCCCCGGTGCAGGCGCTGGCGGGGGTGGCCAGCGGACCCCGCTGACGGATCTCGGTGCACACGAAGGCCGGGCCGGGACCGTCGACGGCCCGCACCACGTCGAGCAGGGTGATGCTCTCCGGCGCCCGGGTCAGCACGTAGCCGCCCGATTTGCCCTGCACCGAGTGGATCAGGCCGGCGCGGGCGAGGGACTGCAACTGCTTGGCGAGGTAACTGCCGGAGACGTCGTGCAGTTCGGCGAGCTTGGCCGCCGGCACGGGAGTGCTGCTGGCCGTGAGGACGACGCAGCAGTGCAGCGCCCACTCGACCCCGCCGGACATCTTCATGACCTCACCCTAGCCACACCCCGTTACTCGGACTTGCATTGTCCGAGTATAGTTCCGGACAGGAAAGGTCCGAGTAACGGCGCGTGTGCCACGCAGCCGGACGGAGGGCCGCACACCGAAAAAAGGTGCTGGACATGAAGATCGCCGTACTGGGCGGTACCGGTCTCATCGGGTCGCAGGTCGTCACGATCCTGCGGGCCGCCGGACACGAGGCGGTGCCGCTCTCGCCGTCCACCGGGGTGGACCTCCTCACCGGGCGGGGCCTGTCCGACGCGCTCACCGGCGCCGACGTCGTGGTCAACCTGACGAACTCGCCGACGTTCGACGACGCCTCCCCCGCCTTCTTCCAGACGACCATGGACAACCTGCTCGCCGCCGCCGAACACGCGGGCGTCGGCCACGCGGTGATCCTGTCCATCGTCGGCGTCGACCAGGTGCCCGACCTGGCCTACTACCGCGCCAAGGTCCTCCAGGAGGACATCCTCAAGGCCGGGCCCATCCCGTACTCGATCGTCCGCGCCACCCAGTTCTTCGAGTTCGTCGACGCGATCCTGTCCTGGACCGCCGACGCGGACACCGTCCGCCTGCCCGCCACCCCCGTGCAGCCGATGGCCGCCGCCGACGTGGCCCAGGCCGTGGCCGACGTCACCCTGGGCGCGCCCCTGCGGGGCGTGCGCAACGTCGCCGGCCCCGACGTCTTCGCCCTCGACGAGCTGGGACGGATCACCCTCGCCGCCAACGGCGACCAGCGCACCGTCACCACCGACGACAGCGCCGGCATGTTCGCCGCCGTGCCCGGCGACGTCCTCATCTCCGTCGGCGACGCCGCCATCGCCCCCACCTCCTACCGGGACTGGCTCGACCGCCGGGCCTGACACGCCTGCCGCCCTGCGCGCCCCTGTGGTTGCGCAGGGCGCGTCCGACCCTCAGCCCCGCGCGGCCCGGGGGACCGCCACTTACCGGCCAGGACGCCGGAGACCACCGCCACCGTCAGGCAGTCACCCTCGGCACGCCACGCGTCCTCAGCGGCCATGGCGTACACCGACGCCCGCGACTGTTCACGGGTACGCGGCTCGGCGCCGAGCATCCAGCGGACCACACCGGGCCGACTCTGGTACGCGTACACATCGTCGAGGTCGTCCAGAGTGACCGGACGCAGGGTCAGGCGCGCGGTCCGGATCGGGTAAGTGGGCTGGAACACCTGGGCGATCCTATCCGCGACCCGGCGGCAGCCCGGCCGTGCATGCCGCTCTCCGCGAGCCCGGCGTGGCCGCGCTGCTGTCACTGTCTGATCGGGCTCGTCGGGCCGCTGGCCTAACCTGTTGAGATGCTGTCGCAGGTGAAGGGCTTGTCCCGGCATTTCACTGAGGAGACCCTTCGTGCGTACCTCGTCGACCGTTCGGTTCGTCGAGACGACGGCTGCCTGATCGTGCGCGGCTACGGCAGCCAGCGGGGCGTCTACCAGAAGGTGGCCGGCCGGGCTTGGGCGCACATCACGGCCTACGTCGTCTTCGTCGGCAATTTCGACCCCGACCTGGATGTGCACCACCTCTGCGGGGTGCCCGACTGCATCGAGCCCACCCATCTGCGACAGGTGAGTCACGCCGACACCTGCCGCAACCGCACCCAGCAGCCGCGCTGCCGCAACGGACACGAGCGGGAGATCGACCCCACGAGCGGCCGGTTCCGCAAGACCTGTCGAGAGTGCAACAACCAGGCGCAGAAGAGGTGGCGTGCGCGTCAGGCCGCAGAGGTCGCCGCAGCCCGTGCCACGTACGGGCGGCAGGGCTGATTCAACCTCTCCAGGTCCGGCTGTCGCGGCCACCGGGCTCCCGGCCTCGACTGAACCGCTGAACGACATCCCACACCCAGCCAACTGATACGGAAGCGCGTCAGCTTGTTGAATGACGCGAAAGTGTCAGTGAAAGTGACATGGTTTGTCAATACTCTGATTTTTGGGGTCGCCCAGGGTGGGCCTGCTAGGCCAGTGCGGCTAGCCCATAGAGCAGCGACCTGCGACGTGGTGGGTTGGGGACCGTTAGCCCCGATTCTCGCCTTGGTGTAGGTGCGAATGGTCAGCCCCGCGCCGATGACGGTGCTCGCACGGCCGTTATATCTGTCATGGGCGGCGCCGCGGTTGGTCGCTCAGTTGTCGAACGACCCTCTGGATGGGGCCGGTGATGTGCTGCTCACGGACGGCAGCGGACATGAGCGCGTCGTCGCAGACGGCGGCGACATCGAACAGCGGGCCGAGGATGATCAGGTTCCTGAATGCGAGGCGCAGGTAGCTGCGCAGTTGGTGGGGAAGTGCCCGCAAGTGTGTGTCCGGCGGGAGGTCACCGTGGGCGACAGTAGACCGGACCGCGTACGCACGTGCGACGGTGCGCCGGATCTCAAGACGTTCGTCATCATCGGCCCCGACCAGGACCGCGATGCGCTGGGACACCTTTCGACTGAAGTCGCCATCTTTGCTGTCCGTAATCAGAAGGTTTTCGAGTGCGGACACATACCAGAAGACGATCTCGGCGCGGTCGCGTTCGTAGAGGGCGTCGCCATCGGCGCCAAGCCGTGGACCGAGCGCGAGGAATCGGTAGGCGCTGCGGCGTAGCCGTTCGCTTGCGGACTTCGCGCGTTTCCGGTCCGCCTTCGGTTGCTCCTCCCAGGCCTGCCACTGGGTCAACAGCGGTGACATGACGTCAGTGAACGCCAATAGGTCGCCCAGTTCGTTGTCGTCGAGCCGGCATGGTCCCCACGCTGGCTCTTCCCACTCCTCGTTCCCGTCGTACCCGGTGGGAAGCAGATCGAGACCAGTGCCGCGCGTCCGTTCCACCATGCGGCGGGGTTCGAGCTCGTATTCGGCGGCGACGGTGACGCGTTCCGGTTGGGCGAGGTTGAGCAGGAGCAGGGGCTCCCACGCCGGGATGGTGAGTTCCGGTTCAAACAGGTCCAGGAGCAGCTCGCGGGGAAATGCCGACGGATTGCGCGCCACAAGGTCGTCAGTGCGGCGGCGCAGGATGCAGCAGCCTCCGTTGCGCAGAGCCGGATCCCATGGGTCGCTAGCGAACGGTCGGGTCGACGGCAGCGGCGTAACGGCGTCGAGATCCGCTGAGGTGGGTTGGGCCAACTGCCAGCCGGCTACCTCGTGTGGTTCGTGCACGGGCAGGCTGGCGTCGATGACGATCAGGAGTTCTGACGAGATTGCCGGGCCGGCAAGGTACCCGGCCAGGTCGGCCGCGAACCGGTCAGGGAGCGCGGGTTGGCGCAGCATGCCGCTGACCCCGGTGGTGTCGAGTGTGCGCCGGGTAAGGCGCCGCCCCCAAAGGTCGTCGGTCTCGTCGTCACGTTCATGATGCATGTAGCCGTGGGCACGGGCAACGGCGGCAGCTGTCGTGTTGACCGCGTGAGTCTCCGGCCAGCCGGCGACTTGGTCGAGGAACTCGGCGTCGCTGAGACCGACGAGCGCGTCGCGATGATCCCGGGCGCGGTTCATCAGCGCGGCGATAGCTGACTTGAGGGGAGGCAGCGCTGAGTCATCGGTCACCTCGACATGGTCTACCACCGGCTCGGGTTGCGACAGCTGCCGAATGGCCCGCACGCGACGGACCAGCGCGACGCGCCGCCGGACCAGGGCTGGCCGGGGTGCTTTAGCGTGGCGGCGCGGTCTGCGGAGTTGCCGCCGCCGTCGGCCGCTGGCACGACAAGGACCAAGCGGGCGCGGGCTGTCACCCGCTCCGTCAGGCGGCCATCCCTGCACGGGCCGCGAACCATGACCCGGTATCCACCGCCCCGGCGCCAAGATTGGCAGCCCGGCCCTAGGCGCCTAGGGACCGGTTCGCCCGCTCCAGACGGTCCCAGTAGACGCCCTGGTAGTCCAGCAGCCGTAGCAGGATCATCTCGATGTACCACAGGGCGAGGGTTTGTTCCTCAGACGCCTGCGACGGCGGCGGCTGGGCGCCGCGTCCCCGCGGATGGACCGCGGCGTTGCGTGCCGCGGTGACGACTTCGGGGCCGCTACGCGGACCATCGGACTTCCTGCCCGCCAGTTCCTTCCAGCCGGTGGGGATGTCCGACGGAATGCGGAGGCTGGCGAGCACAACCGACAATTGGTCGGCGACAGTTAGACCCTCTTGGCCCCGGTCGGACAGGCGCAGGTGCTGCGTCAGGTAGTACATGGCCAGGACTTCGAGGCTGGCCTGGGCGAGCACGATGCACTCCTTGCGGCCGAACGCCCCCACCGCCGCGACGTACCAGTCGACGGCCCTTGTGATGCTTTCCCGAAGGACCGTCGCGTCCTGCGCCGCGCTGTCGGTCAGCCAACGGTCGAGCATCCGCGACAGCCCGGCGCTGAGCGCTTCGGCGCTGCCCGCACCGGCGTCGTCGCGCCGCGGCAACCAGCCGCGCGCCCCCGCCTTTCCCCGGGCGGGGAACAAGGGCGGCGCGACGTCCAGCACCGCCCACGACACCTGCCCCGGGCTGGCGAAGCCGTAGGTGTACAGAGGGCGGGCGGGATTGGCGAAGGCGAAGGACAGCACCAGCCCCATTCGATCGAGGACGCTTCGTGCCTGCTTCGGCCCGAAGGAGGCGCCGTTGCCGCGTTCCAGCCGCAGGGTGTGCGTAATCAGATGACCGCCGCCGCGCTGCAGATCAGTAAACGGTTTAACCGCCGCACGCACATCCGGCTTGTCGCTGTTGGCAGCGCGGTCAAACGCCCAAGCCCACAGACCATCGATGGACACACGCCACGGACCGGCGGTGAGGTCGAGCCGCTGGAAGGTCCGCATGAACCCGCTGCCGGTGTGCACCCTGGTAGGTGCCCCCGCGTACGGAGGCACGTTGAGCAGGTGGGCCGTCACGTGCCGGGTGAAGTCGCGGGGCTGTGCGAAGTGGACCTCCGGCGTCCCCGGACGGAACGTGACTTTCAGCTCCTCGTCCCACAACGTCGACTGCACCTCGAACGTGGTGCCGGGGGCGATGGCGAACCGGGCGCTGCCCAACTCCCCGTCAGTTACCTCCACCGCCTCGGCAACCAGATCCCCGGCGCCCACAGCGCGTGCGATGTCCTCGTCGCACGTAGCCACGAACGTGCCCTGCAAGCCGCGGCCGTCCCACAGGCCTGTCAACTCGCACCAGCCGTTCAGCGCCGCCCGTCCACGCAACGACAGCCGCCCCGCCGCCCGCACCAGTGTCACGGGCCCGCTGACGTCGTCCATCTGCACGACCGGCTCCAGCAGCGGATCCGACACGTCGTCGAACTCCCCGGAAATGTCGCGCCCCCCGCCTGTCGTCCGCCGCTCTCACCCTAGCGGGCCGACGACAGAGTATGCCGCCCCGCTGGGCCGCAGCGTCGCGAACGTCTGTCACCCTTCGGGAGTAGGCTCCCGCACATGCGCAGACCAGCGCCTAGGTCGATGTCCGTGCTGCTTCCGGATGGTCGAAGCCTCGATATGGCCATCCGGCCGTCCGACACCGCAGAGTCGGCAGAAATCACGCTGATCGAACCGCTACACCCGCGCTTCTTCGACGAGTGTCCTATTTGCGGAGACCCAGCGACAGAGGACGAGCACCTACCTCCGAAGCGGCTGGGCGGCCGGGTGATGACCCGGACATGCGCACCGTGCAACAACCGCCTTGGAAGCTACGTCGAAGCCGATCTTGTCGACTGGTTCGAGGACGCCATCACGATCCCGTACTTCCGTTCCGGTGGCGTGAGAGGGCGGCGCAGGTCCGGACGCATCCTGATACGGAGCACACCCGAAGGGGAGTTCGTCCTGGTAATTGATGGCTCCAGCCATCCTGATATCGCAGCGATGCTGGCATCGGGTGACGTGGACCTTGAGGCATCTCGCCCGGACCGCAACCGCTACTCGATTGCTCTGCTGAAGCAGGCCTACCTGGGGGCGTGTCTGAAGTTCGGGGTGCTCGAGGACGAAGGGGTTGCACAGGTTCGCCGCGATCTTCTGGCGGCTCGTGACGCCGGCGGCAAGGACGACGTGCCGCCGAGCGCCCTGGCCCTCGGGCTTACCGTCCTGCGGCACTATCAGCCCGTGGAACTCGCTGCGCCGCCCGTGGTCAGAGCCGTGCTGCACAAGGCCACTGGGCCGATCGACGGCGTCTTCCTCGCTGGCCGAGTCTTCGTCTCCTGGTCATCGACGCTTGGCAGGGAGGCTCCTGCACCGATACCCCGGCTGAACCGCCGACTCAACCTCGGCGCAGCGCAGCAGGGAAAAGTGATATCTGTCAATCGGTAGCATTCTGTCGTGATGGTCGCAGCCTCCGTTTCCCTGCGCCGCCGCCCAGCCGTCGGCGACAGCAGTCGAGTCTGACAGCACCCGTCATCACACGGAGCGTGACGCTGTCGAGGGGAAGTCGGTGGCGGAAGTGTCGTACACACGCTGCACAATTGGCAGCTATGCGGAACGTGACCGGCGGTTTGTGGGACGGCAGCGACGGGCTCCGGATGGCGCCGGGTGCCAGCGTCGTCGGCCGCGACGGTGACTCGTTCGAGATGCGGGTCAGCATTCCGAGCGACGAGCACGGCTTCTTCGGTAGGCAGTGTCCGAGCTGCCGGCAGATCTTCCGCATCGATGGTGATGGTTACGATGCGCTGCCCGACGACGTCGAGCTGTGGTGTGTGTACTGCGGCCACCACGATGACCACAGCGAGTTCATGACCCAGCAACAGCTCGACCGGGCGATGCGCGCGGTCGGGGATCTCGGGGTCCAGCTGGTGGGGCGGGCGCTCGACAAGGCGTTCAGCGGACCCAGATCGTCGCGTCGTCGGCCGCGCCGTTCCGGGTTCGGCATCGAAATCCGTTACCGGAGCAAGCCGTTCTACCCGGAGCCCCTGCCGAGCATCGACGAGGAGAAACTGGTCCGAATCCGTACCTGCGCCGACTGCTCGCTGCGGTATGCGGTGTTCGGGGAACACCGGTTTTGCCCGGTGTGTGGACGGCTCCCTGCGATGGTAGTTGCCCTGGACGCGCTCGGTGCCGAGACCGCACGCCTCGACGGCTTGGCGCAGCTCCCACCGGAGGCTGCGGCCAGCTTGCGCGAGCAAGGCGTTTTCACCCGGCTGTGGGTGGACACCCTGGAGAACCTGGTCGGGGTCGTAGAGGCGCTCGCCTCGGCGGTGTTCCGCGACGCGGTCGCCGACGCTGAGCAGCGGCTCAACGGCAAGGGCAGCATCTTTCAGCGGCTGGACCACACCGCCGCACTGTTCGTCGATGCCGGCTACCGAGACGTGCGCACCGAGGTCGATCCGGACAGATGGCAGCGGCTCATCCAGTTCTGGGCGACCCGGCACGTCTTTACCCACAACGATGGGCTGGTCGATGCGAGGTACCTGGCGAAGGTACCGGCCAGCGCAGCGCGGATAGGGCAGCGCCTGACGATCACCGAGGAGCTCTGCCGTCATGCCATCGCCGACACCGAGGCTCTTTGTCGTGCCCTCGCCGGACTAACCTCACCCTGAGCGCACATCGGAACACCTGCTGGCCTATGGCCCGAGTCGGCCCTTGGCCAGGCCGAAGGAGGATGTCGATGACGGTAAGTGATCTTGTTCGGTGGCGTCGACACTCGAACGGTTGGTCCGCATCGTCAGAGCCGTGCGCCGTCATCCACGACACCGCGCTCCCGGCTCGGCCGTTCTGAGCGCGACTCCCAGCGCCGTCCAACTAATGCTCGATCTCGCCGACTGACCAGAGCCTGTGTCGGAAACCGAGGTGAGAGCGGTGTCTGCCGGGCAGCCCGGCCCGGTGCGGCATCCGGTCATACACTGCCGCACGCACCCCAAACAAATACGGCAGGAGAATCTCGTGCCCGACAGCGTGCCGCAGGCCGGCAACCATCCGCGTTGGCTCCTGCCAGCGTCCGCCAGCGGGATGCTCGTCGCCGTTGCCGGGTTCGCGTGGCTGCTGAGCAACGCGGGCCTCGACCGGGCCGACAAGATCAGCAGTATCACCGCTGTCGCCCTCGGACTGCTGTTGGCCGTCATATCCTGTCTTGGCTGGCTGCATCGGCACCGGGCAGCCCCTGCCGCCACGCTGGCCGCGGCGGCAGACAATCGGTGGGGATCTGGGGACGTGGTCACTAGAACCGGTCGCCTTGAGGATCTGCCGGATTGGCCGGTCAGTTACCCCGGCTACCGGTACGACAGCGAAGGGTCCGCATCGGTGCGGATCTTCGGCGGTAAGGGGCCCGTTGTCGTCGACGGGTTCCCGGCGAAGATGAACGGCTGCGCTCACCAGCAGTTCTTCGTGCGGTGGCGGGCCCTCGGCGAGGAACAGATCAGGGTGCAGGTGGTCGCGTCACCGGATCTGATTCCGATCGCCGAGGCGGCCGAGGGCAGCGCCGGGTGGATGGCGTCGCACGGCTGCGGGCAGCCGTCCTGGACGGTCGCCGCGGAGTCGCAGATTGTTGACGTGCACGTCAGGTGGCAGCGGTGGGTTCCCGATACGTAATCCGTCTGGCCGTCGCCAGCAAGAGAGTGCCGAACGATCCTTGAGCTTCCTTTGGATGGATCTTCGGCCTGCCCGCGATGGTTGGCCGTGCATCTGTCCTGGTGCCTGCTCCACGCGATTCCATCCGCTGCCGGCCGAGCCCGATGATCGCTAAAAGACAGGTGCGCCATCGACGCCGATGCGGGCCGTCCCGTGGACCGGCTATCGGCCACCGCCCCGGGGCGTGCCGGTCGCTTTGAACCAGGCGGACGCGGTGGAGAGCTACAGGCCGAGCTGGTCGGCCGGCAGCGCCGGAGGCAGTGGGTGGCGAGGGCACCGACGGCGCCGTTGCGGGCCAGAAGTGCCCGGCGCAGCCCCAGCGCGGCGACATGTTCGCGAAGCCCGTCCGGTGACAGCGGTCGGTTGCCCTGGCTGCTGGGGAACAACCACGCCGACCCGCGTGCTGCGGCGTCGTCGGCGGCCCCGAGCGCGAGACCTGCGAGAGGTTCACGTACCCGGACCGGCGTGCCGAACAAGGGCAGGCTCACCCGGCCGTCGTCGTCGATCGTCAACGCCGTGTGGGCGAGCATCGCGATGTGAGAGAGGCGCCAGTCGAACAACAAGGCGAGTACGGCGGCCAGCCGGGTGGCGCTAGGCCGTGTTTCATTGCGGAGCCTGGCGGTTGGCCCTGATCAGGGTCGTGGGCGTGTCGGTGATCGATACGCAGTGAGGCCTCCGGTAGATGGCCGCACGGACCGAGCAGCAGGAGGACCCGCTCGACCCGACATGGCTCGCCTTCACCGTCTACGGCGACCCGTTCGCCACCGCTGCCTGAAAGGCTCCACCATGGACGTGATCGACTACAGCGTGCCCGTCGAAGAGTTTGGTCGCGGCGGTCAAGGACGCGGTCAAGCAGGCCGGTATCTCGACCACCGACGCGGGACGGGACCTACGGATCAGCTCGGTCCAGCTGACCCTGAACGTGGTCGTCACCACCAAGCTCGGCGGCGGCCTCGACTCCGGGCCCCGGTGATCGGCTGGAAGGTGAAGGTCGGTGGCAGCCGATCCCGGCAGCGGAACCACACGATCGACCTCACGCTCGTTCCAGAGGCTCTGCAAAACCGGTAGGAGCGGCGCAAAAACGCCGTCGAGGAGGCCCTTGTCGAGGCGATCACCACAGTCCGGGCCGCGGTCGCCGCCGGCGCCGGAGGCGACGACCCCCTCGTCCTGGAGACCGCGACGGTCGAACTCGTCTTCGGGGTCACCGACCAGGGCACGATCTCGGTCGGCGCGGAGGGCGAGCTGACCGAGGAGGTAACCAACGCCCTCCGGCTGGAACTCGTAGGTCGGTCGCGCCCCGACCTGTGAGGCAGCAATGGATGGTCACCGTGACCACCACGACGTACATGATCCCGCCGGGCGCTCCGCGAGCTCAGGCAGTCGGGGCATCTCACCGCTGGACGTCGGTCGGCCGACCACACACGATTGCCGTGACCTTGCGACCGAATTACTCAAGTCGGTCGAGCTGAGCTCCCCCCCGCTTTCGCGGAGTGGTGGTTACCTGGCGCCGGTTGGCTCAGGCTGAACGATAGCTGTCGGCGGGTGGGTGCTCTGCCGGGTGTGCCAGGTGGTTTCGTACTCGTCGGGGCTGAGGTAGCCAAGTTCTTTCTGGATGCGGCGGGAGTTGTACCAGCCGTCGATGTAGGCGAAGATCGCGTTCTCGGCTTCGTCGCGGGTGCGCCACGAGTTCCGGTAGACGAGTTCGATCTTCAGGGTGGACCAGAAGTTCTCCATCAGCGCGTTGTCGTACGAGTCGCCGACGGAGCCCATCGAGGGCAGGATTCCGTTGTCTGACAAGCGTTCGGCGAACTTGATCGAGGTGTAGTTCGACCAGCGGTCGCTGTGGTGGATCAACTCCTGGTCACGTACGTCGCGGGACCAGATGCCGTACTCCAGCGCGCCGAGGATGAGTTCGGTGTTGCAGCGCTCGCCGGCTTTCCAGCCGACGATCCGGTTGGAGAACGCGTCCCGCACGGCGGCGACCCAGAACACGCCCTGACCGGTGGGGATGCGGGTGGCGTCAGCGACCCACAGCCGGTTCGGCGCTGCCGCGGTGAACTGCCGGTTCACCAGGTCCGGCGCCGGCGTGGCGCGAGGGTCCTGGCGGGTGGAGCCGCCGCGCCAGCCCCGGCGCAGGAACGCGCCCTGCCAACCCTGGCCGGCCATCAATCGCTCCACGCGCTTACGGCCGACGCGGATGCCGTCGCGGCGTAGCTGCTGGTGGACCCGGTCAGCGCCGTAGGTGCGGCCCGAGGCCTCCCAGACCTCGTGGATGTTGCTCAGCAAGCCTCGGTCGACCAGGTCCCGGTCGCACGGTTGTGCGGCCTGGTGCAGCCAGCCGTAGTAGGTCGAGGTGGTGATGTTCAGGACCCGTAGCAGGAGCGCGACCGCGAACTGGTCACGGTGTTCGTCGATGAACCTTATGACCGTCGCCGGGTCGGGTCGAGCTCCGCTGCGAAATACGCGCTCGCCGCCTTCAGGATCTCGTTCGCCCGCCGCAGCTCCGCGACTTCCTTGCGCAGCCTTCGGTTCTCCTCGGCCATCTCGGTCGTCGGCCGGTCCTCGCGCTCACCGCGGTCGGCCTGGTCCTGCCGGATCCAGTTCCGCAACGCCTCCGGATGCACGCCCAGCTGCTCCGCCAGCCGCTTGATCACCGGCTTCGGATCCGACTCCCGATACAGCCGAACGGCACGTTGCCGCAGCTCATCGGGGTACTTCTTGGGTGCTGCCACAAAGACTCCTCCCCATGGCCCATCAGACCATGATCAGAAGACTCCGTGAAACCGGGGGGACCTCACCCCATGTCAAATGGTTACTGACACTCCGTGTCATTTCCACTGACGTTCCATGTCAGAAGCGGGGACATCGCGGTGTCAGTCAACACAGCTGGAGCGGGAACAGCCGCTCTCCGCGGTCTCGACACCATCCTCATTCATTACGCACAAGAACTGTCATTATGATGTGTGTACGTTACGTCCTGTTTTGGGCGATGAATTATCGGATTACTGTTACTGACAATCTAATAATCGGTCTCGGGCCGTCCACGCCCGACGGACACCGCGCGGCGGGTGCGTCCTGTGGGTCGGTCAGATGGTGATGACGACCTTCGACCGTGCGTGCTCGCCTTCGAGGTACCTGATGGCATCGGCCGTCTCGGGCAGCGGATAGCTGCGGTCGATGACCGGGATGAGGCGACCGGCCTTCGGCGTGGGCGCGCAGTGCCTCCAGGTGCGGGCGGCTGGGTGTCGACACCGACTGGAAGCAGGCGGTCCGCCTGCGGACCCTCTCGGCACGGCAGATGCTGATCCGCCACCCGTGGGCGCCGCTGGCCATCGAGTCGCGCAACATGGCCACGATGGCCCTGCTGGACTACCTCGACTCGATGGTCGGGACGTTGCGGGCCGGCGGGTTCTCGGCCGATCTGGCCCACCACGTCATGCACGCGATGGGCAGCCGGATCCTGGGCTTCAGCCAGGAACTGTTCGACGCCTCCCGCCGCGCCGGCCAGACCGGGGTGGCCGAGGCCGACGCGGCGACTGCTCTCCCGCCGGAGATCGCGGCCCGGTTCCCGCACCTCGCGGAGATCTCCGCGGCGGCGTCGCACGACGACGCGTCGACCGTCGGGCAGGGCTGCGACGACCAGTTCGAGTTCGAGTTCGCACTGGACCTGCTGCTGGACGGCATCGAACGACTGCGACAGCGGGGCTGGACCTCGGCCCACCGCACCCGGTGACACCACAGGCGGTTTGACCCTCGACCGGGTCGAGGCCCGAGCATCGACGGCATGAACGACCAGTCGACACCCGACCCGACCATGACGCGCATCGTCGAGGCGGTCCAGCTCGGCCCGAGCGGCGATCCGACACGGGCACGGGACCTGCTCACCGCCCTCTGGGACGAGATCGGCCCGACCGGCGACGCGCTGCACCGCTGCACCCTCGCCCACCACCTCGCCGACCTTCAGGACACCGCCGCCGCCGAACTGGTGTGGGACGAACGCGCGCTCGCCGCCGTCGCCGACCTCACCGACGACCGCGCCCAGCGGTACGACCGCACGCTTCAGGTGCGGGGCTTCCTGCCGTCGCTGCACCTGAACCTCGCCGACGTGCACCGGCGACTCGGCGACACCACCCGGGCCCGGGCGCACCTGGGCACCGCCCGTGACCTGGTCGCGTCCCTGCCGGCCGACCAGTACGGCGACCTGATCCGCTCGGGCATCCAGCACGTCGACCAGGCGCTGGCGACGGGTTCGACCGAGCGTCTCGGGTCGCATCCCGGCTGACGATTCCGGTTGCACCCCCGCCGGGCGCCTGCGAGGGTCGACGGATGCCAGCGGTGACCGGCACCGACGTGCGTGCGGCGGCCGACGAGATGACGCGCGTGCTGCGCCCGCACCACGAGCGCGACTGGTCGGTGCCGGCCGGCACGCTGACGTGGAGTTGCTGGACCACCGCGGCCCACGTCGCGCACGACCTGCTCGCGTACGCCGGCCAGGTCACCGCGAGCCCGGACGGCGGGTACCTCCCGTACGACCTGCGGGTCTCCTCCACCGCGACCCCGGCGCAGGTGCTCACCGTGGTGCGCGCCTGCGCCGGAATGCTCGCCACCGCCGTCGACGCGGCCGCACCGGACGCGCGGGCCTGGCACTTCGGGCCCTGCGACCCGGCGGGCTTCGTCGCCATGGGGGTGCCCGAGACGCTGTTGCACACGCACGACATCACAGTCGGCCTCGGCGTGCCGTGGCAGCCGCCTCCGGAGCTGAGCACGCTGGTGTTGCGGCGACTCTTCCCGGACGCCCCGACCGGCGCCGCGCCCGACGTGCTGCTGTGGATGACCGGTCGCGGTGAGCTGCCGGGCCGCGCGCGCCGCACCTCCTGGAGGTGGCGCGCCGCCGTGGACTAGGGCGCGTCGAGCGAGTGCCGGTGGCCGTCCAGCGGAAACGGCGGTCGGGGTGGCAGCACCTCGCGGAACGCGTAGCCGCTCTTCTGCGCCACCCGGCAGGACGCCACGTTGTCCACCTGGTGCAGCAGGTCGAGTCGGGTCAGGCCGGGAAACCGGTCGAACGCCCACCCGCTCAGCGCGACGACCGCCCGGGGGGCGATTGCACGACCGCGGGCCCAGGCCGCTGTCCAGTACCCCACCTCGGCCGTCGGGCCGTCCGGCGTGGGGTACTTGAGCACCACGTTCGCCACGATCCGTGGGCCGTCCGGGTCGTCCTCGAGGACGGCGAAGGTGTACCGGCGGCCGTCGTCCCAGTCCCGTCGCGCCCGGTCCAGCCACCGCCGCCCCTCGGCGGCGTTGCTCACGGGCAGGCGGGTCCACCGCCGCAACACCGGATCCCGGTACGCGTCCACGACGGCGTTCAGGTCGTCGGCGCACCAGGGCCGCAGGGTGAGTTCCCGCGCCGGGGGAACGGCCGGCGCCCGTAGCTCGATCAGCATCCGCACAGTCTGCCGCCGCGAGCCCCGATCCGGGTGCCCTGCCCGTCGCGGCTCAGCCCCGGCGACGCCAGCGCAGCCACCAGCGCCGGCGCGTCCGGCGCGGCGACGCGACGGCGGTCACCGGCTCGACGGCGGGCGTGGTGACCTCGGGCCGGGCGCGCTCGGCGCGCCAGCGGTGGACCACCTCGTCGGCGTTCACCGGCCGGACGACCACGCGGGGGCCCTCGGGGTTGCGCAGCCACGCCACGATCTGGGCGTTGAGCTGGCCCACGAAATCCCGTACGGACTGTTCGGTGGGCAGGTCGCGGACCTCGTCGGGGACCTGCTCGATACGCCGGCGCAGTTGCAGCGGGGTGGGCAGCAACAGGTCGCTGGGCAGCTTCTCGCGCTCCAGGAAGCTCTTGATCCACCACGACTCGTCGTACGCCGTTCCGCGCCCGGGGATCGGTTTGCCCATGCCGGGCAGGTTGTCGAACTCGCCGCGTTGCACGGCTCCCCGGATCTGCGCCTCGACGGCCGCGTCCCACGCCTCGGTCACCCTGCGCCACCTCCCCTGGCCACCGTATCGCGCCGCCGCCGGCCGGCGACACGCGCTTGCGACGGATCAGCGCGCCCGCGCCCGTGGCCATTCCCGCCGCACACCCGCGGGTGTGGTGTGCGCCCCGGTGACCCGGATCCGAGGCCACGGCCTGGCAGGTGGCCCGGGACAACCCGCCGCCGCGGGCTTACGGTCGTTCCGGACGGCGGTGGAACGGGGGGGGAATCGTCATGGTCGGTTCGGGTGCACTGCTGGGCATCGCGTTGGTGGCGTTGGGGCTGGTGCTCACACCGGGCCCGAACATGGTCTACCTGGTCTCCCGCTCGGTCGCGCAGGGCCGCCGGGCAGGGCTGATCTCGCTGCTCGGGGTGGCCGCCGGGTTCGGCGTCTACCTCACCACGGCGGTCGCCGGCCTGGCCGCCGTGTTCGTCCTGGTGCCGACGCTGTACGCGGTGGTGAAGCTGGCCGGGGCCGGTTACCTGCTGTGGCTGGCCTGGCGCACGGTACGCCCGGGCGGCCGGTCACCCTTCACGCCCGAGCCGCTGCCGCCGGACCGGCCGCGGCGGCTGTTCACCATGGGCCTGGTCACCAACCTGCTCAACCCGAAGATCGCCATCCTGTACGTGTCGCTGCTGCCGCAGTTCGTCGACCCGGCGCGCGGGCACGTGGCGGCGCAGAGCCTGCTGCTGGGCCTGACCCAGATCACCGTCGCGCTGAGCCTCAACGCGCTGATCGTGCTCAGCGCCGGCACCCTGGCCGGGTTCTTCGCCCGCCGGCCGGTGTGGCTGCGGGTGCAGCGGTGGGTCACCGGGACGGCCCTCGCGGCTCTGGCCGTGCGCATCGCCGCCGATCGCTCCCGCGCCGCGGTCGCCACCCCCTGACCCGGCGGTCACCGCCCCCGGTGGCGGCGCAGCATCCCGGCGGCCAGCGGCGCGGCGTCCAGGTCACCGGCGGCGAGCCGGGCGGCGAGGGTACGGCGCACCATCCGGTCGGCCAGCGCCGGCGCGTGCCGGGCCACGGCCATCTCCAGGCGTCCACGCCTGGTGGTCGCCACGTCCCGGGGCGCCCGGCGGGCGGTGGCGGCCCGCAGGATCGCCGCGACGACGCCGTCGACGGGCTCCGGGCGGGACACCCCGCGCAGGGACAGGCCAGCCTCGGCGGTGCTGTCGTGGATCGGTGACGCCACCATGCTCGGGTAGACGACGCTCACCCCGACGTGGGTGCCCACCTCGTGGCGCAGCGCGTCGGCGTACGCGACCAGGGCCCGCTTGCTGACTCCGTACGCGGCGGCGAGGGGTAGCGGCAGCACCGCCATCCGGCTGGCCACGAAGATCACCCGACCGCGTGCGGTGAGCAGCGGAGGCAGCGCGGCGGCGGTGGTCCGCCACGCGGCGAGCAGATTGACCTCCAACTGCTGACGTACCACCTCGTCGGGCGGTAGCTCGGCCGGGGCGGGGCCACCGACCCCGGCGTTGTTGACGAGCAGGTCCAGCCCGCCGAGCCGTTCGACCGCGTCGTGCACCGCCGCCGGTACGGCGGCCGGGTCGGTGAGGTCGCAGCCGAGCACGGGGAACTCGTCGTCGGTGTTCAGGCGCAGGTCGAGCCCGACCACTTGGGCGCCGGCGGCACGCAGCGCGGCGCCGAGGTGCCGGCCGAACGTGCCGCTCGCCCCGGTGACCAGCACCCGCCGGCCGGTCAGGCCGGTCACTGCTTCGCCCCGGCCGGGGTCACGGCGCGGGCGCGGCGGGCGCCGGACGCCAGTTCCCGGGTCAGCTCGGCCAGGTAGGCGTCGAAGTCCACCCGCATCGCCGGTCGGCGCTGACCCCAGCGGGCCGTCGCCGCGCGCAGCTCCGCCCGGCAGGCGGCGCGCTGCCGGTCCGGCTCGGGCAGCGCGTACCGGCCGGCGAGCTGCGCGGCGATCAGCTTGGCCTGCGCCTCCACCAGGGGGAACGCGGAGCCGGTGGACTGCATCAGCCCGACGAACGTCAGGCCGGGCGCGTCGGGGTGGAACACGTGCCGGTACAGCGGCAGGGTGTCGGCGCCGCCGCCGAGCAGTTCCGGTTCGAGAAACGGGATCTCCACCCGGTAGCCGGTGCACCAGATGATCAGGTCGACGGTGTCGCTGCGGCCGTCGGTGAACTCGACCCGGTCGCCGTCGAGGGCGGCGACGCCGGGCCGCGCCTCCACGTCGCCGTGGGTGAGCCGGGACAGCAGCCCGTCGGAGAGCGTCGGATGGTCCTGCAGGAAGCCGTGGGTGGGCGCCGGCAGGCCGTACCGGGTGGGACTGCCCACGGTGGCGGTGAGCATCGTCTGTGTGATCCGCTGGCGCAGCCGCCACGGCAGCCGGCGGGCCAGTGCCCCGTTGAGGGTGTCCGATGGGCGGCCCAGCAGGTACTTCGGCACCACCCAGACGCCCCGGCGCAGCGACAGCAGGGTCCGCTCGGCGGCGTACGAGGCGTCCACGGCGATGTCCATCGCCGAGTTGCCGCCCCCGACGACGAGGACCCGTTTGCCGGCCAACTGCTCGGGGCCGCGGTAGTCGTGGCTGTGCAGCTGCTCGGCGGTGCACGTGCCGGCGTACGGGGGCTCGGGCAGCCTGGGTACCCGGTTGTGGCCGTTGGCGACGACGACGGCGTCGACGGTGACCTCGACCGGCCCGTCGGGTCCGTCCGCGCGCACCGTCCACCGGCCGGCGGGATCGCGGGTGACCCGCTCGACGGTGTGCCGCAGGCGGATGCTGTCGCGCAGGCCGAAGCGGTCGGCGTAGTCGGCCAGGTAGCCGGCGACGCGGCGGTGGTCGGGGTAGTCGGGCCAGTCGGCGGGCATCGGGTGGTCGGCGAACTCGGTGCGGCCACGGCTGGTGTTCAGGTGCAGGGTGCGGTACGCGGGCGAGTCGGGTGCCCCGTACACCCACAGTCCGCCGACCTGGTCGGTGGACTCGAAACACACTGTCGGCACGGCCGCGTCGCGAAGCGCCTTGACGGCGGCGAGTCCCGCCGCGCCGGCGCCGATCACCGCCACCCTGGGTGGTGCCTGCATCGCTGCCCCCCACTTAATCCAACGTCCGATGGATAATCGTCGGACGGGGGCGGCCCGTCAAGGGGTCGGCGGCCCGTACAGCCCGTCCAGGAGCCGGTGCACGAACGCCCGGAACTCGCGCCGCTCCCGGGCGCCCGGCGCACCGGCGGCAAGTGCCACCACGTGCCCGTGCGTCGCCCACACCAGGCTGCGCACGGTGACGTGCGGGGTCGGCTCCGCCAGCGCGCCGGCCGACGCCGCGGCGGTGAGCAGCTCCGCCACCAACCGGTACAGGGGCTCGGCGTACCTCTCGTCCAGCTCGGCGTGCCGCTGCGGCTCCAACCAGCGGCGCAGCCACAGCGCGGTGGTCTCCGGCCGGTCCTCCAGGAAGTCGACGAACACGTCGACCAGATCGTGCAGCGCCCGCCGCGCCGCGTCCGGGCCGGCCCGCAGCGCCGAGCGGGCCTGCTCGGCTGCCTCGGTCAGCACCTGTTGTTCGGCGGTGAAGACGCGCGCGAAGCAGGCGTCGTAGAGCGCGGCCTTCGTACCCGTGTGGTGGGCGACAGTTGCCACGTCGACCCCGGCGGCGGCGGCGACCTCCCGCAGCCCGACGGCGTCGAAGCCGCGCTCGGCGAACAGCGCGGTGGCCGCGTTGAGCACCACCTCGCGCGTCGGTCGGGTCTCGTCGCGCCGGGGCCGACCCGGTCGACGGCGGGGCATGGTCATAGCCGCCATTGTGCCCCTAGAATCCAGCAACCGTTGGATTGCGGAGAGGATGCGGCGATGACCGGGCTCGACCGGCGGCCCGCGGCCGCCACCGACACGGCACTGCCCCGTGGCCCCCTGGCGGGCTTCGCGGCCGGCTCGCTCGGCATGGGCGTCTGGGTGACAGTGCCCGGCCTGCTGCTGCTCTACTTCCTCACCGACGTGCTGGCCGTCGGGCCGTGGCTGGCCGGCCTCGCGCTGCTGCTGCCGAAGATCGCGGACGTGGTGCTGCATCCGTGGGTCGGGCATCGCGCCGACGTCGAGCAGGCCCGCCGGGGTGACCGGCGGCGGCTGCTGCTGCTCGGCTGCGCGTTGCCGCTCGCGTTCGCCGCGCTGTTCGCGGTGCCCGGACGTCTGACCGGCGCCTCGGCCGCCGCGTGGGTGGCGGTCATCTTCGTGGCCGGCAACCTGCTGTTCGCCGCCTACCAGGTCCCCTATCTGTCGACCCCGGCCGACCTGCGGATCGGCTACCACGAACGCACCCGGCTGATGGCGTTCCGGATGGTCGTGCTGACCCTGGGCATCCTGCTCTCCGGGCTGCTGGCCCCGCTGCTCACCGGCGGCGACGCCGCGACCCGCGCCGGCTACCAGCGGATGGGTCTGGTCCTCGCGGTCGGGATGCTGGTGGCCATGCTTGTCGGTGTCGCCGGCATCGCCCGGCTGCGCGGCTCGGCGGCCGACCCGACCCCGGCGGGGCACGGCGGGTGGCGGGCGCTGCGCACGGCGCTGCGCGACAGGCAGTTCCGCTGGCTCGTCGCCGCCTACCTGGCCATGTCCACCACCACGCACCTGGTGCTGGCCGGGGTGCCCTACTACGCCGAGTACGAGCTGCGCGCGCCCGGACTGACCACGGTGCTGGTGGCCGCGTTCGTCGCTCCGGCGCTGCTGGTCACCCCCGGTTGGCTGGTGCTGGCCCGTCGGGTCGGCAAGCAGCGGGCGCTGCTCGGCGCGCAGGGCGCGTTCGCGGTGGGCTCGCTGGTGCTGGCGGTGGGCCGCCCAGCCGGACTGGTGGTGCTCATCGGGGCGGTGGCGGTGCTCGGGGTGGCGTTCGCCGGCATGCAGCTGCTGCCGTTCTCGATGCTGCCCGACGTGATCCGCGCCGCCACCGCCGCCACCGCCGACACCGGGACCGGCGCGGGCACCTACACGGGGGTGTGGACGGCCACCGAGGCCACCGGCGCGGCACTCGGGCCCTACGCGTACGCCCTGTGCCTGACCGTGGGCGGTTTCGTGGCGTCGACGGCCGGTGAGTCTCCGGTACAGCCCGACGCGGCGCTCGCGGCGGTCCGCTACGGCTTCGGGCTGCTGCCGGCGGTGACGATGCTCGCCGCGGTGCTGCTGCAACGCCGCTACACCCTGGACGCGACGGCCCGGGCGACGAGCTGATCGGCCGGCACTAGACTTCGCCCTCGATGGACGCGCAGCTCACCCCCGCCGAGACCCGTCCGTGTGCCCACTGTGGACGTCCGGTGCCGCAGCGTGTCGGCGCGGGTCGACCGTTTCGCTACTGCCGGGACAACGACGGCGCCTGCCAGCGCGCGTCGCGCAACAGCCGCATGCGTCACCGCAACGCCCCCGGCCTGCCCGGGCAGGTGGCCCGCACCTGGGAGGCGGTGGACCGGCTCGATCAGATCGTCGAGACGCTGACCGAGGCGCTGCACGCCGAGCTGTCCCCGGTGGGGGTGCAGCGCCAGCTCGCCCAGGCCCACGCCGAGGCCGCCACCGAGATCGCGGCGGCGCAGACCGAACGGGACGAGGCCCGCGACGACGCCGAGACCGCGGCCGCCGACGC
>NZ_VDFY01000089.1 GCF_006228125.1 Micromonospora orduensis
CGTGCAGTACGCGATGACCGTCGATGAGTGGCCGAACGCACAGCTCAGGCTGCGGGAAAAGCTTCGACGCACGGCACCGGCGGCGTTGGCGGAACTGGGCGGCCAGGAACGTGCCCGCGAAGATCAACGCGGTCAGGTAGAGCGCGCTGGTCACCTGCGCGATCAGGCCGAGCAGCAGGAACGACAGCGCCGGCCAGGCGTAACCGGGGTCGACGAACTGGATGAAGAACGAGATGAAGAACAGGATCGCCTTCGGGTTCAGCAGGCTGATCACCAGCGCCTTGCGGAACGGGCTGCGCATCTCCGCCGGCTCGGCGGCGTCGATGAGCCGCGGCGCGGTCGGGTCGTTGCGGTCGCGCCAGCGCCGCCAGGCGCCGCGCAGCATGGTCACCCCGACATAACCGAGGTACGCGGCACCCACGTACTTGATCACCAGGAACACCGGGGGGTACGCCTTGAGCAGCGACGCCACCCCGGCGGCGGAGAGGAACATCAGCACCCCGTCGCCGACGAAGACCCCGCCCGCGGCCCGGTAACCGGCCCCCACACCGCGTTTGGCCGCGGTGGAGAGCACGAAGAGCGAGTTCGGCCCGGGCAGCAGGATGATGGCCACGGTGCCCAGCACGTACGTCCAGATGTCGGTGATCCCCAGCACGCCCGCCATCATCACGCCGCCGGTGCCGTGCGTCGAAGCTTTTCCCGCAGCCTGAGCTGTGCGTTCGGCCACTCATCGACGGTCATCGCGTACTGCACGGTGTCCCGCCACGAGCCGTCCGGGCGCTGCCGGTGCATCCGCAGCACGCCTTCCCGGGTGGCGCCGAGCCGTTCGATCGCCGCCTGCGAGCGGTCGTTGCGGATGTCGGTGTGCCAGGCGACCCGTACCGCTCCCAGCTCGTCGAAGGCCCGGCCGAGCAGCAGCAGCTTGGCCTCGGTGTTGATGCCGGTACGCCACCACGGTCGGCCGAGGAAGGTGTGTCCGATCGCCACCGACCGCCGTTCCGGGTCGATCTCGTAGTAGGACGTGGTGCCGACCACCGCCCCGGTCCTCGCGCAGCGCTGCACCCAGGGCACGCGCTCGCCGCGGTACTGGGCGTCCAGGGCGGCGGCGATCACCTCGGCGGTGCCGGCCGGCGTGGTGGGCCGCCGGACGCCCAGGTGCCGCCACACCTCGTCGTCGGCGGTGGCGGCGTGCAGGTCGTCGGTGTGCGCCAGGTCCAGCGGCTCCAGCAGGACGTGCCCACCGCGCAGCGGCGCCGGCTCGTGCCACGGTGTGCGGGCGGTCCGCAGGTACGTCGGCAGGGGCGCGGTGACCCCGGCGGCGGGTTGCGGCAGACCGGCGGTCAGCCGCAGCGGCAGGACGCCGGCCCAGTGCGGCAGGTGCAGGTCGGCGTCGTCCTCGCGGACCCCGCCGGTGCGGGACCGGACGGACACCTCGCGCAGGGGCAGCGCCAGCACGGCGGTCTCGGCCAGCTCGCGGCGGTTCGGCGGGCGGCTGTCCGCGCTGCGCCCCGCGCCTACCTTGTCGACAAGCGCGGTGAGCATGGCGCTCTTCTCGTGCTCGTCGGTGACCAGCCGGGCCGTGCCGAGCGCGACCATGGAACGGTAGTTGGCGCTGTGGTGGAACTGCGAGCGGGCGTAGACCAGACCGTCGAGCAACGTCACCGCGACGCAGACCGGCAGGCCGTCGCCCCGGGCGGCGAGCAGTGGCCGGCTGCCGGTGGAGCCGTGCAGGTAGAGGGTGTCGCCGATGCGGACGTGCAGGGTGGGCAGCACCCGTGGCTGGCCGTCGACGGTGAACCCGAGCGCGCAGTGGTACGCCTCGTCGAGTACGGCGTGCGCCGCTTCGCGGTCGTAGCTCA
Source organism: Micromonospora orduensis (assembly GCF_006228125.1). Classification (GTDB taxonomy): domain Bacteria; phylum Actinomycetota; class Actinomycetes; order Mycobacteriales; family Micromonosporaceae; genus Micromonospora; species Micromonospora orduensis. The sequence goes on from NZ_VDFY01000089.1 coordinate 1,860, forward strand.
TCCGGTCCCGGGAGCGGTGGGGGATGGTGCGGGCGGTGGGTGGGTACATCGCGCGCCCTTTCGTGCTAGTACAATCCTTGATTTGTGTCAGCACGCTATCAGTTCACCGGGTCCACGGCCGTCGCGATTTCGGCCAGCATCGAGTCGGGCATCCGTACCGACGCCCTGCCGCCCGGCACCACGCTGCCGCCGGTGCGGGCCCTCGCCACCGAGCTGGGCGTCAGCCCCGCCACCGTCGCCCGCGCCTACCAGGAGCTGCGCCAGCGCGGCCTGCTCGCAACCGCCGGCCGGCACGGCACCCGGGTGCGTCCCCGCCCTCCGGTGGCCGCCCGTCGCTCCGCGCTGCGCCCGTCCCCGCTGCCCGGAGCCCGTGACCTGTCCCGGGGCGAACCGGACCCGCTGCTGCTGCCCCCGCTCGGCCCGCACCTCGCGGCGCTCGCCGTCGACGTCGGCGCGCCGGTCGGCTACTCCCACGCCGGGGTGCTGCCCGAGCTGGCCGAGGCGGCCCGCGCCCGACTGGCCGCCGACGGCGTACCCGCCGGTGAACTGACCCTCACCGGTGGCGCGCTGGACGGCATCGAGCGGCTGCTCGGCGCCCACCTGCGCCCCGGCGACGCGGTCGCGGTGGAGGACCCGGGCTGGGCCAACCTGCTCGACCTGGTGGCCACGCTGGGGCTGCGCCCGATCGGCGTACCGCTCGACGACGAGGGGCCGCTGGTGGCCGGGGTGGCGTCCGCGCTCGCCGCCGGGGCGCGGGCGCTGGTGGTCACCAGCCGGGCGCAGAACCCGACAGGCGCGGCCGTGTCCGCCGCCCGTGCCGAGGCGCTGCGGACGCTGCTCGCCGACCGGCCCGACCTGCTGCTGATCGAGGACGACCACGCCGCCGAGCTGGCCGGCGTACCGCTGCATCCCCTGGCCGGCGCGACGCGGAGCTGGGCCTTCCTGCGCTCGGTGAGCAAGCCGTTCGGTCCGGACCTGCGGCTGGCCGTCCTGGTCGGTGACGAGACCACCGTGGCCAGGGTGGCCGGCCGGACGCGGGTCGGCGCCGGCTGGGTCTCCACCGTGCTGCAACGGCTGGTCCTCGCCCTCTGGCGGGACCCGGCGGTCGCCGACCTGGTGCGACGGGCGGGGGAGAGTTACGACCGGCGGCGCGACGGACTGCTGGCGGCGCTGGCGGAGCACGGCCTGACCGCCCACGGCCGCAGTGGCATCAACGTCTGGCTGCCGGTGGCGGACGAGACCAGCGCCGTGACCGCGCTGCGCGACGCCGGCTGGGCAGTGGCCCCCGGCGCGCTCTACCGGATCGCCGCCGCGCCGGCCCTGCGCATCACCATCAGCCCTCTGACCAACACCGACCTGCCCGTCCTGGCCGCCGCGCTGGCCGGTGCGGCCCGCCCGACGCCGCCGCCCGGATTCGCGGCCTGACCCCCACCCCGACCAGCGATCCGCGCGGTTCGGACCGGCCGGTACGGGTATGCCGGCGCCCGGAGGTGTGGGGGCATGGCCAATGGTGCAAGTCGTAAGGGGATCTGGATCGCGGTGGCGGCCGTGATCGTCATCATCGTCATCGTGTTGATCGCGGTGGCGTCCGGTGGCGACGGAGGCGGCAACGGGTACTGACCCGTATCCGGCAGCGGACCCGAAACGGGTATATAACAGTCGGCATGGCCGAGCAGACCGCCCCAGGCGCCCAGCGGTTCATCCCGCCGGACGCGGACACCATCGACGAGCTGCGGGCCGCGGCCGGTGGCTGCCGGGGGTGTGAGCTGTACCGGGACGCCTCGCAGACGGTCTTCGGCCGGGGTGACGAGAGCGCCCGGGTGGTGCTGGTCGGTGAGCAGCCCGGCGACATGGAGGACCAGAAGGGCCTGCCGTTCGTCGGCCCCGCCGGTCGGTTGCTGCGCCGCGCCGTCGACGACGCCAAGCTGGACCCGAAGCAGCTCTACCTGACAAACGCCGTGAAGCACTTCCGCTTCGAGCTGCGCGGCAGGCGGCGGATCCACCAGACCCCGGACCAGGTGCACATCACGGCGTGCCGGCCCTGGCTGGTGGCCGAGTTCGCCCGGCTGCGCCCGGACGTCGTGGTGGTGCTCGGCGCCACCGCCGCCAAGGCTCTGCTCGGCCCGTCGTTCCGGGTCACCCGGCAGCGGGGCGAGCTGCTGCCCTGGCCCGCGTCGGCCCAGCATCCCGAGGACTTCCAGCGGGTGCCGGTGGACAACGCCGGAGAGGTGGCCGACGCGCCACCGACCCGGCTGCTGGCCACCATCCACCCGTCGGCCGTGCTCCGCGCCGACGACCAGGACAAGGCGTACGAGGGCCTGGTCGCCGACCTCACCGTCGCCGCCCGCGCGCTCGCTGGGAAGCGGCGGGTCAACCGTTCGTCCTGACCCTGCTGAACTTCGCCGGGGACGCCCGCCGGCTGACACCCCTGCTCGCCCCAGCCGACACACCAGAACGAGGCAGCTGAACGACGTCTCACGGGTGCCCGTCCGCCCCACCGTTGCGTCGACCAACCGCGCCCCACCAAGATCCGCGCAACTTCAGGGGAAATGCTGCTTCCCGGCGCGCTGAGGCAGCAGCTTTCCTGAAGTTGCGCGGATCTTGCAGGTGGTGCGGTGGCGCGGCGGTGCGGGCAGCGGGCGGCGGAACGGGTGCGCGAGGATGGGTAATCCCCATCCTGAGGAGCGCACGATGGCCACCAACCTGACCGCGCCGCAGATCACCGTCCGGTCCGACGTCGCGCCGATCCAGCGGCGCACCATGCGACTGCTCTTCGGCACCCAGATCATCGGCGGCATCGGCGTCACCATCGGCATCTCCGTCGGCGCGCTGCTCGCCGCCCGGATCGCCGGCACCGCGATGGCGGGTGTCGCGCAGAGCGCCGGGGTGGTCGGCGCGGCGCTGCTGGCCGTCCCGGTCACCCGGATCATGGCGCGGCACGGCCGCCGGCCCGGCCTGGTGCTGGCGTACACCCTGGGCGCCGTCGGTGGCGTCCTGGTGGTGCTGGCGGCGGCCACCCGCTCGGTGCCGCTGCTCTTCCTCGGCATGCTGCTCTTCGGCGGGGGCACGGCCGCGAACCTCCAGGCCCGCTACACGGCGGTGGATCTCGCCGAGCCCGCCCGCCGTGGCCGGCAGCTCTCCCTGATCGTCTGGGCCACCACCATCGGCGCGGTGGCCGCGCCGAACTTCGCCGCGCTTGCCGACCGGGCCACCACCGGCTGGGGGCTGCCGCCGCTGGCCGGCCCGTTCGCGTTCAGCGCCGCCGCGTTCGTGCTGGCTGCCGTCGTACTCCTCGGGTTGCTCCGGCCCGACCCGCTGCTCACCGCGCGCCGGCTCGCGGCGGTCGACGCGCCCGTGCCGCCGGCCGCCGCGCCGGTCGGTGTGCGCGCGCCGCGCGGCGCCGGGATGCGGCTGGCCTGGTCGGTGGTACGCGGGCGGCCCGCCGCCCGCCTCGGCATCGCCGCGGTGGCGGTGGGGCACCTGGTGATGGTGGCGGTGATGTCGATGACCCCGGTCCGGCTCGGTGAGTCGCACGCCGACGCCGACGTGCTGCGGCTGGTCGGCATCGTGTTGAGTCTGCACATCGCCGGCATGTACGCGTTCTCGCCGGTGGTGGGCTGGCTCACCGACCGGCTCGGCCGGCGGGCGGTGATCCTCGGCGGGGTCGGGCTGCTGCTGGCCGCCTGTGCGGTCGCCGGCACCGCCGGGCACCACACGCCCCGGCTCTCGGTCGGCCTGGTCCTGCTCGGGCTGGGCTGGTCGGGGACCATGGTGGCCGGCTCGACGCTGCTCTCCGAGTCGGTGCCGGCCGGTGTGCGGCCGAGCGTCCAGGGTTTCTCGGACCTGGTCATGGGGCTGGCGGGGGCCGGCGCCGCGGTGCTCAGTGGGTTTGTCATGCAGATCGCCGGTTATCCGGTGCTCGCCCTGCTCGCGGCGGTCGCGACCGTGCCCCTGGTGGCGCTAGCGTTGCGCCCGGTGCCGACCGGGGCGCCGGACGAGGAGGGCTGATCACGTGCGCTTGACCGACTTCTGGGCGCGGTTGGAGGAGGCGTTCGGGCCGGGGTACGCGGCCAGCATCGCCCGCGACCAGGTGCTGTCCCAGCTCGGTGGACGGACCGTCGAGCAGGCGCTGGCGTCGGGTGAGCAGACCCACGTGGTGTGGCGGGCGGTCTGCGCCGCGTACCCCGACCGGGTGCCCGCGCGACTACGCTGAGCAGCCTTTTCGCCGCTTCCGCGTGTCGCTTGCCGAGTCGTACACCTGTTCGGCTATTGTCCACAGCGGGGTGCTCGTCCACAGCTCGCGGCCCGTCGGCTGGTTTTCTGTCGGACCCAGCGCCTAGCGTGTCCGCGTGACGCGAAGCTCAGCAAAGACGCCGGCGAAGGCAGGGGTGGCAACCATGGCAGCAGGGCCTGACCGGGAGAAGGCACTCGACCTTGCTCTCGCTCAGATCGACAAGCAATTCGGCAAGGGCTCGGTGATGCGGCTGGGGGAGCGGCCGGTCATCCAGACCGCCGTGATCCCGACCGGTTCCATCGCGCTCGACGTGGCGCTCGGCGTGGGTGGCCTGCCACGGGGCCGGGTGGTCGAGGTCTACGGTCCCGAGTCCAGCGGTAAGACCACTGTGGCTCTGCACGCGGTGGCCAACGCCCAGCGAGCCGGTGGCATCGCGGCCTTCATCGACGCCGAGCACGCGCTCGACCCGGAGTACGCGAAGGCCCTCGGTGTCGACACCGACGCGATGCTGGTCTCCCAGCCGGACACCGGCGAGCAGGCGCTGGAGATCGCGGACATGCTGATCCGCTCCGGCGCCCTGGACATCATCGTGATCGACTCGGTGGCGGCCCTGGTGCCGCGTGCCGAGATCGAGGGCGAGATGGGCGACAGCCACGTGGGTCTCCAGGCCCGGCTGATGAGCCAGGCGCTGCGGAAGATCACCGGTGTGCTCAGCAACACCGGCACCACGGCGATCTTCATCAACCAGCTGCGCGAAAAGATCGGCGTGATGTTCGGCAGCCCGGAGACCACGACCGGTGGTCGGGCTCTGAAGTTCTACGCCTCGGTCCGGCTCGACGTGCGACGCATCGAGAGCCTCAAGGACGGCACCGACGTGGTCGGTAACCGCACCCGGGTCAAGGTCGTGAAGAACAAGGTGGCCGCGCCGTTCAAGCAGGCCGAGTTCGACATCATGTACGGCAAGGGCATCTCGCGTGAGGGCTCGCTGATCGACGTCGGCGTGGAGCAGGCGATCATCCGCAAGTCCGGAGCGTGGTACACGTACGACGGCGACCAGCTCGGCCAGGGCAAGGAGAAGGCCCGGGAGTTCCTGAAGGAGAACCCGGACGTGGCCGCCGAGATCGAGAAGAAGATCCTGGAGAAGCTCGGCGTCGGGGTCGGCGCGAGCGACGCCGCCGGTGGCCCCGAGCTGCCGCCTGTCGACTTCTGACCGGTCGCTGACCGATGGCAGGACGACGCGCCCGTACGGGGCGGGGCTGGGATGCCAGCCCACCCCGTACGGGCGACGCCGCCGATCCGCCGCGTCCCCGCCGGGGTCGCCGTGACCGCTCCGATGAGGGTGAGGCCGCCGCGCCTTCGGCGCCGCCGCGCGACGAGTCGGAGGTGGCCCGCGAGATATGTCTGCGCCAGCTCGCCGTTCGACCGCGTACCCGCGCCGAGCTGGCCGGTGCACTGGCCAAGCGGGGCATCTCCGAGCAGGTCTCGGCCGAGGTGCTCGACCGGTACGACGAGGTCGGCATCATCGACGACGCGGCGTTCGCCCGCGCCTGGGTGTCCAGCCGGCACTCCGGGCGTGGTCTGGCCCGCCGCGCGCTCGCCAACGAGTTGCGCCGCAAGGGCGTCGACGGCGAGGTGGCCACCGAGGCGCTCGGCGAGCTGGACGAGGAGACCGAGGCGGAGACCGCCCGTGCCCTGGTGGACCGCAAGCTGCGTACCGCCCGGGGTGAGCCCGACGCGGTCTTCCGTCGGCTGGTGGGCATGCTGGCCCGCAAGGGTTACCCGCCTGGCGTGGCGATCCGGGCGGTGAAGGACGCCCTCGCCGCGCAGAGCGCCGAGGCGGCCGAGTTCGCCGAGCAGATCGACGCCGACGCGCTGGCCGACGCCGAGGGCGACCTGGAACGCGACAGCCGTCCGCTCGACTGAGTGGTGCGGTGGGGATGACCCGATGCTGAAAGCGTGTCTGAACGGCCAGCGCAGCCGAGCTGCCATCAGGCCGTGCCGGTCACCCCGGCGGAGCTGGCCGCCGACGCGGCCCGCTGCGCCGCGCTGGGCGTCGCGGCCGTGCACGTCCACCCCAGGGACGCGGCCGGCGTCGAGTCGCTGCGCCCGGCGGTGATCGCCGACGCGCTCACGGCGATCCGTACCGCCCGGCCGGGCCTGCCGGTGGGGGTGAGCACCGGTGCCTGGATACCCGGATCGAGCACGATCTTGGCGGGTCGAGCACGATCTTGGCGCGGCCCGAGTCCGACGAGGAGCCGGGTGCGCGCGGAGGGGTCGTTGGTGTCACACGTCGGCTGCCTGCGAGACTCCACTCCGGCACTGAACAGGCACGACATCCCTGTCGAGGCCGCCGCCTCGCCGCGTTTGTCCCCCGGTGTCCGACCCGGTATCAGCATGGAGTGACGTCGCAACTTCGCTCCGTTCGGGGGGTTTGATCATGAGTCCTTGACCTGAGCACCCCCGGCGACCTAGCCTCGCCATACAGGCTCACATTGCCCGACCAGCGCAGGCTAAGCGCACAACATAGATCGCGTAACAGAACAGCATCACTTTGGCCGACTCCACGGCCTTTGGCGGCAGTCCGGACAGGCCGGTCCGGTGCTCCGCGACAACTGCACCCGGTCGCCGACGATGCCCGAGGGCACCGCCGGCGGAGAGAGCTACCCACGGCCAGCCGCTCCGGTCGGGCGTCCACAGCCGCAGGAGTGTGCCCGCCGGGCACGGTCGCTGCGGTGGCGAACGTTCAGGGGAGGCGGCCATGGCGGGGCGGCGGCACAGGTTCACCGGTAGACCCCACGGGGTCCCGGCATGAACGCCTTCGACGTCGCGCTCCTCGCGGCAGTCCTCATCCTCGCGGCGGTGGTGATCGGGGCGGTGCTCGTCGGCGTCCGGACGCTGCGCCGGATGGGTTCGGCGCCGGCCCCGGAGGACCCGGCGTTCATCGCCGAGAAGGACCGGCAGGAGCAGTCCCTGGCCGCCCTGCGCAACGCGGCCGACCAGGCGAACAGCACCATCGACGTGGCGAAGTCCGCCGCGGCCGCGGCGCGTGCCGAGGCGGCGGCGGCGAAGGCCGAGGCGAAGGCGGCCCGGGCCGAGGCCCGGCGGGTGCTCGACGACGCCCGCGCCGAAGCGGACACGGTGCTGGAACGCGCGCACAAGCAGGCCGAGGCGGACGCCGAGCAGCTCCGCGCCACCGCCCGGCGCAGCGGCGAGCGGGAGGTCGCGGTGCTGGCCGCCACCACCCGGGAGCAGGCGGCCGAGGTGGAGCGCCGTGCCGCCCGGATGGACGAGCGGGAGCGGCTGCACACCGAGGAGGTGGAGCGCTTCGCCGAGCGGGAGCGGCAGCTCACCGAGGCGCGGGCCGCGCTCGCCGCCCGGGAGTCCGCGCTCGCCCAGCGGGAGGCCGAGCTGGCCGAGGTGGAGGAGCTGCGCCGCCGGGAGCTGGAACGGGTCGCCGGCCTCACCGCCGACGCGGCCCGGCTGGAGCTGATCGAGGCGATCGAGACGCAGGCCAAGCGGGAGGCCGCGCTCCTGGTGCGCGACATCGAGGCCGACGCGCGCGGCACCGCCGAGCAGCGGGCCCGGCACATCGTGGTGGACGCCATCCAGCGGGTGGCCAGCGAGCAGACCGCGGAGAGCGTGGTCAGCGTCCTGCACCTGCCCGGTGACGAGATGAAGGGCCGGATCATCGGCCGGGAGGGGCGCAACATCCGCGCCTTCGAGTCGGTGACCGGGGTCAACCTGATCATCGACGACACCCCGGAGGCGGTGCTGCTCTCCTGCTTCGACCCGGTCCGCCGTGAGGTGGGCCGGCTCACCCTGGAGAAGCTGGTGCTGGACGGACGGATCCACCCGCACCGCATCGAGGAGGTCTACGACCTGGCCCGCCAGGAGGTCGAGCAGCTCTGCCTGCGCGCCGCCGAGGACGCCCTGGTCGAGGTCGGCATCACCGAGATCCATCCGGAGCTGATCACCCTGCTGGGCCGGCTGCGCTACCGCACGTCGTACGGGCAGAACGTGCTCAAGCACCTCGTGGAAACCGCGCACATCGCCGGCATCATGGCCGCCGAGCTGCGACTGGACGTACCCATCATCAAGCGGTCGGCGTTCCTGCACGACATCGGCAAGGCCCTCACCCACGAGGTGGAGGGCAGCCACGCCATCATCGGCGCCGACCTGGCCCGCAAGTACGGCGAGCACGAGGACGTGGTGCACGCCATCGAGGCGCACCACAACGAGGTGCCGCCGCAGACCATCGAGGCCGTGCTCACCCAGGCGTCCGATGCCTGCTCCGGCGGCCGGCCGGGCGCGCGGCGCGAAAGCCTGGAGGCGTACGTCAAGCGGCTGGAGCGGATCGAGGAGATCGCGGCCGGCAAGCTCGGCGTGGACAAGGTCTTCGCCATGCAGGCCGGCCGGGAGATCCGGGTGATGGTCAAGCCCGACGACGTGGACGACATCGGGGCGGCGGTGCTGGCCCGCGACGTGGCCAAGCAGATCGAGGAGGAGCTGACCTACCCGGGTCAGATCCGGGTGACGGTGGTCCGCGAGTCCCGGGTCACCGAGATCGCCCGCTGACCCACGAACAGACGACGGGCGGGTGGCATCGCCACCCGCCCGTCGTCTGTTGCGGTTCCGGTCAGATCATCCGCGCGGCGTCCTCGCCGGCGTCCTGGGCGGGCAGCACCTTCGCGGCGGTGCGCGGGGTGCGGCCCATCCGCTTCTGCAACCACCAGGCCAGCACCGACAGCGCGCCGCAGATGGCGATGTAGATCGCCGCCACGATCAGGTACGTCGGCACGTACGGCAGCCCGAACGGCAACCGGCCGCCGATCTGCTTACCGACGAAGAGCAGCTCGGGGTACGTGATGATGAAGCCCAGCGCGGTGTCCTTGAGCAGCACGACGAGCTGGCTGACGATCGCCGGGAGCATCGACCGGACCGCCTGCGGCAGCAGGATCAGCCGCAGCACCTGGTTCTTGCGCATGCCTATCGCGTACGCGCCCTCGGTCTGCCCGTACGGCACCGCGTTGATGCCGGCCCGGAAGATCTCCGCGAGCACCGAGCCGTTGTAGAGCATCAGCCCGATGACCAGCGCCCACAGCTTGTCGATCGACCAGCCGTACTGCAACGGCACGTAGTAGCCGAAGAAGATCAGGATCAGCAGGGGGATGGCCCGGAACAGCTCGACCACGAACGTCGCCGGGGTCCGCAGGATCCACTTGTCGCTCAGTCGGGCGCTGGCGAACACCGCGCCGAACAGCAGCGCCAGGACCGCGGCGATGCCGGCGGCCTTCAGCGTCGCCCACAGGCCGCCGAGCAGTTCGCGTTGCACCGAGGCGTACTGGAACTGCTCCCACTTGCGGGCCTCGAACTGGCCGGTGTCGGCGAACTTGTAGCCGATGAAGGCGAGCAGGGCGATGATGCCGGCCGTGGAGACGACACCCAGGATCGCGTTGCGCCGCTTGGCGCGGGGACCGGGCAGGTCGTAGAGGATCGACGCCTGGCTCAACTCAGCCACCCTTCGTTCGCGGCCGTGCGGCTCGCCAGCCCGCTCATCGGGCCACTCTCCACTTGCGCTCCAGGAAGCGCTGCAACGCCACAAGCGGCAGGATCAGGATCAGGAAGCCGATGGTGATCCAGAGCAGCACGGCGAACTGCGGCTCGCCCCGCTCGGCCATGTACGCGGGGATCGCGCCGGCCTCCAGCACCGAGAAACCGGCGGCGATTGTGGTGTTCTTCAGCATCGCGATGAAGACGCTCATCATCGGCGGGACCATCGCCCGCAGCGCCTGCGGAAGCACGATGAGCGTGAGCACCTGACCGAAGGTCATGCCCAGGGCGCGGGCCGCCTCCGCCTGCCCGGCGGCGACCGTGTTGACGCCGGAGCGGATCACCTCGCACACGAACGCCGACGTGTAGACGGTCAGCGCGATGGCGGCGCTGGCGAAGTAGTCGATGTTGACGTCCAGCTTCGGCACCGCGAACACGAGGAACGCGAAGACCAACGTCAGGGGGGTGTTGCGCACCAGGTTGACGTACGTGGCGCCGAACGACCGCAGCGCCGGCACGGGGGAGACCCGCATCGCGCCGAGCAGCGTGCCGAGGACGAGGCTGCCGACCGCGGCGATCAGGAAAAGTTTGACGGTGTTGGTGAACCCGTCAACGAACAGTTGCCCGTTGTCCGTCAGTACGCGGAAGAACTCGCCCATGCCTCGCTCTCAGTCCTCGGACGGGCGCCGGACGGGGACGAACCCCGCCCGGCGCCGCAACTCGTGTCGAGCCGGTCGGTCAGTACCGCTCGAGGGTGGGCGGGGTGCCCGCCGAGCCGGACAGGCCGAGCGTGCCGTCGTAGATCTTCTGCCAGGTGCCGTTGCCGAACGACGCCTCGATCTGGTTGTTGACGTAGTCGCGCAGCGCCTTGTCGTCCTTCGGCAGGCCGATGCCGTACTTCTCGGTGCTGAACGGCTGGCCGACCACCTTGAGCTCACCCGGGCTCTGCGCCGCGTAGCCCTTGAGGATCGCGTCGTCGGTGGTGACGGCGTCGACCTTCTTGTCGAGCAGCTGCGAGACGCACTCCGAGTAGGTCTTGAACTCGACGATGTTGTCGGGCTCGGTCAGGCCCTCGTCGCGGACCCTCTGGATCGGCGTCGAGCCGGTGGCCGAGCACACCTTCTTGCCCTTGAGGGTGTCCTTGCCGGTGATCGACGTCTCGTCCTTGCGGACCAGCAGGTCCTGACCGGCGACGAAGTACGGGCCGGCGAAGGAGATGTCGTTCTTGCGCTTGTCGGTGATCGAGTAGGTGCCGACGTAGTAGTCGACCTCACCACCCTTGATCGCGGTCTCCCGGTTGGCCGACGCGATCTCCTTGTACTCGATCTTCGCCGGGTCGATGCCGAGGGTGCTGGCAACGTACTGGGCGATCTCGATGTCGAAGCCGCACCGCTTGCCCTGGGCGTCCTTGTAGCCGAGGTTCGGCTGGTCGAACTTGACCCCGACGGAGACCTTGCCGGCCGCCTTGATCTTCTCGAAGGTCGGACTGCCGGCGATGGCCGCGTCCGTCTTCGGGGTGAAGGTCGCGCCGGAGCTCTTGCAGGTGTCGGACTGGGCGGCGCCGGAGGCGTTGCCGCCCGCGCTCGGGGTCGGCTCGCCCTCCTTGCCGCAGGCCGCGGCCGACAGGGCGAGGGACGCCATCATGGCGACCGCCGCCACGCGCTTCATACGCATACTCTTCTCCTTCTTCGACGAGCCCGCCGGTGGTCGGCGCGCTCCACTACGAACGCCTAGTGCGTGAGGATTTTGGAGAGGAAGTCCTTCGCCCGGTCGCTGCGCGGGTTCTCGAAGAACTCCGCCGGGGAGGCGTCCTCGACGAGCTTGCCGTCGGCCATGAAGATGACCCGGTTGGCGGCGTGCCGGGCGAAGCCCATCTCGTGGGTCACCACGACCATCGTCATGCCGTCGCGGGCCAGCGCGGTCATCACGTCCAGCACCTCGCCGACCATCTCCGGGTCCAGGGCGCTGGTGGGCTCGTCGAAGAGCATGGCCTTGGGCTGCATGGCCAGCGCGCGGGCGATGGCCGCCCGCTGCTGCTGGCCGCCGGAGAGCTGGGCGGGGAACTTGTCCGCCTGGTTGGCGATGCCGACCCGGTCGAGCAGGGCCAGGCCGCGCTCGCGGGCGGCGGCCGGCTTCTCCTTGCGGACCTTCACGGGGCCGAGAGTGACGTTCTCGAGGATGGTCTTGTGCGCGAAGAGGTTGAAGGACTGGAACACCATGCCCACCTCGCTGCGCAGCTTGGCGAGCGGCTTGCCCTCGGCCGGCAGTGGCTGCCCGTCGAAGGTGATGGTGCCGGAGTTGATCGGTTCCAGTCGGTTGATGGCGCGGCACAGCGTCGACTTGCCGGAGCCGGACGGGCCGATCACCACGACCACCTCGCCCCGACCCACCGACAGTGAGACGTCGTCCAGCACGTGCAGCGGTCCGAACCACTTGTTGACCGCGTCCAGCACGATGAGCGGTTCGCCCGTCGTCACGTCGTTCACCGTCCCTGTCGTCTCCCGGAGCGGGGTCGGTTGACCCCCGGTGCGGCCACTGTAGGCGGCGTGATGTGGCAGAACGCAACCCAGCGGGTCACGGAGCGGTAACACCGGTCACGATCGTTGTCGGTCGTCCGATTCCGCTGACCGTGCGAGGCGCAACGGTGGCGGGACGCCCCCGTTGTCGAGATCATGGGGGGATGACCGATCGGGTACGGCTGACCGCGTACGCCCGCGGTGGTGGGTGCGCCTGCAAGATCCCGCCGGGCGAGCTGGAGATCATGGTGGCCGGTCTCGGCCCGGCGACCGGCACCGCCGAGCTGCTGGTCGGGTTGGACCACGGCGACGACGCGGCAGTGGTGCGCCTGGACGAGCGGACCGGCCTGGTCAGCACCGCCGACTTCTTCACCCCGGTCGTCGACGACGCGTACGACTGGGGCCGGATCGCCGCGGCCAACGCGCTCTCCGACGTGTACGCGATGGGCGGCACCCCGCTTGTCGCGCTCAACCTGCTCTGCTGGCCGCGCGACGTCCTGCCGTTGGAGTTGGCCCGCGAGGTGCTGCGTGGCGGTCAGGACGTGGCCCGTACGGCCGGTTGCCACCTGGCCGGCGGGCACAGCGTGGACGACGAGGGCCCCAAGTACGGGCTGGCGGTGACCGGCACCGTCCGCCCCGAGGAGCTGATCACTCTCGACGCCGGTCGGGCCGGGCTGCCGCTGTCGTTGACCAAGCCGCTCGGTGTGGGCGTGCTGAACACCCGGCACAAGGCCACCGGTGAGAGCTTCCCGGAGGCGGTCGCCACGATGAGCGCGCTCAACTCCGACGCCGCCCGCGCGGCGGTCGCCGCCGGCATCCGGTGCGGCACCGACGTGACCGGGTTCGGGCTGCTCGGGCACGCGTCGAAGCTGGCCCGCGCCAGCCAGCTCACGGTGGCCATCGACACCGCACGGGTGCCCTATCTGGCGGGCGCCCGGGAGGCGCTGCGCGACGGGTACGTCAGCGGCGGCAGCCGGCGCAACCTGGACTGGGTGACCCCGTGGACCGACTTCGGAGCGGCGGACGAGGCTGAACGGTTGCTGCTGGCCGACGCCCAGACCTCCGGTGGCCTGCTGGTCGCCGGTGAGGTGCCGGGCGCTCCCGTGGTGGGCGAGTTGCTGCCCCGGAGCGAGCACCTCGTCGTCCTGCGCTGACCGTCGCGGGGACGGACGTCGGACACGCGGTGGCGGTGGCGCGGATCGCACACCGTACCCGATAAACTGTCACCTTCCCGCTACTCGGAGCAATGCCGCTCAGGGAAATTTTGCCCGGAATGGTCACAGACCGGTAACTTGCCCCCGGCTGGGGTCAAATGCCCCCCACCATCGTCAGTAAGGCCCGATCCGGAGGCCGGTGGGACGAACGCAGCGAGGAGGCGGAATGACCGAGCTGTGGAACTGGAGAATCGACCGGGTACGACCCGTGGAGGTCTACCCGGCACTGGCCGAGGCGCTCGGTCGGGTGGTGATGCCCCTGGCGGCGGCAGATCCGGCCCGGCTGCCGGCGTACGCGGTCGTCTGTGACGTCTGGCAGGCGCCAGGCGAGTTCTCGACGGTGGTGGACTGCTACGGGGTGCCCGAGCGGCTCCCCGAGCACGCCAGCATCGCCGCGCTGGCCCGGCTGCTGGGCCGCAACTGTCTACTGCGCGACGACACGCTCGACGCCACGCGGCACCTGCTCGTCGTCCCGGACGGGACGGTCCGCCCGGTGCACTTCGACGTACGGGACACCGACGACGGTGAGGTGCTCAGCCGGCAGCGGCTCTGCACGCTCGGCGACCCCGGCTGTCGGGGCTGGTCGCAGTGTCACCGCTCGCGGTGGGCACCGGACACCGTCGCGCCGGCGCTCGCCGCGGCCTGACCCACCGGTCAGGCCCCGGCCGACGCCCCGCGCCGACGGTCAGCCGCGGTGCTGGGCGGCGGTCGGCCGGTCCACGGCGCCTGCCCCGGCACCCCGGACCACGAGCTGGGCGAGCAGGGTGCGGGTGGCCTCCGCCACGGCGGCCACCGCGGCGTCGAAGGCGGCGGCGTTGTGCGCGGCGGGCGCCCGGAAGCCAGAGATCTTCCGGACGTACTGCAACGCCGCCGCCTCGATGTCCGTCTCCGTCACCTGCGGGGTGAACGGCTCACGCAGCGTCTTGATGCTCCGGCACATGGGCGCTTCTCCTCGTCTCGTGCGCTACTTGACCAACGATGACATCGTTGGGGCTGTTGCCTATTCTGGTGGCGCGTCAGGGCCCTCGGGCCGTCCATCACACCTCCCGTGGGGTTCCCACGGGACCCGGAGACTCACTGTGGACCAGAAGCCCGCACCGCCCGCCGGTCGGAGTCCCGACCCGATCGCGTCGATCCTGAGGACTCGGCTCGACCAGGTCGCGACCGAGCACCCCGAGACGGTCGACGTGCTCCTGCGCCGCGTCCTCCCCCCGATCACCGGTCCGGCGGAGACGGTCGTACCCGTCACCGCCTTCAATTCGGCCATCTGACCCTATGACGGCCGGGCGATCCGTGCCGGCCCCGCCAGGCGCCGCGATCAGCCAGTACGTCCTGAAGGTGCACAGCCGTTGCGACCTGAGTTGCGACCACTGCTACGTCTACGAGCACGCCGACCAGACCTGGCGGGGTCGCCCACGCGAGATGGCGACGCAGACGCTGGACGCCGCCGCGGCCCGGATCGCCGAGCACGCCAGCGCACACGACCTGCCGGTGGTGCACGTCGTGCTGCACGGCGGCGAGCCGTTGCTGCTCGGTCCGGCACGGATGCGGCGGATCCTCAGCGGGCTGCGGACGGCGATCGAGCCGACCGCCGTGCTCGACCTGCGGATGCAGACCAACGGGGTCCGGCTCGACCCCACCTTCTGCGACATCTTCGTCGAGTACGACGTCAAGGTGGGGATCTCCCTGGACGGCGACCGTGTCGCCAACGACCGGCACCGCCGATTCGCCAACGGCGCCAGCAGTCATGATCCGGTCCGGCGGGCCCTGGCCCTGCTCCGAAGCCCCGAGTACCGCGACAGCTACGCCGGGATCCTCTGCACTGTGGACGTGGCAAACGACCCGGATGCGGTCTACGACGCCCTGCTCGCCGAGGAACCACCCCGGATCGACCTGCTGCTGCCGCACCACACCTGGGATCATCCGCCGGTCCGACCGGGCGGTGCCCCCACCCCGTACGCGGACTGGCTCGGCCGGATCCACCGGCGGTGGGTGGACGACGGACGACCGGTGTCGATCCGCCTGTTCGATGCGTTGGATCCGCGCGGGACGTCCGCCGGCACGGAGGCCGTCGGCCTCGGGCCGGCGGACCTGGTGGTGGTCGAGACCGACGGCACCTGGGAGCAGGCGGACTCGCTGAAGGTGGCGTACGACGGTGCCGCCGGGACGGGCCTGACGGTCTTCGACCACACGGTGGACGAGGCGGCGCGGCATCCCGGTGTGGCGACCCGGCAGAGCGGGCTGGCGGGGCTCTCCGCGATCTGCCGGTCCTGCCCGGTCGTCGTCCGCTGCGGCGGCGGCCTGTACGCGCACCGCTACCGGTCCGGCGCCGGCTTCGACAATCCGTCCGTCTACTGCACCGACCTCCGGGCGCTGATCTCGATCATCGACCGGCGAGCGCCCGGGACCGCCCCGGTTGCGGTGCCGCGACAGGCGGGGGGAATCCCCGCCGAGCGGCAGCCGGTGCTGTCCCTTGCGGTCGTGTCGTCCGACGCGGAGCGGACGCTGGACGACATCGCGGGCGGTCACGGCGACCCGGAGTCGATCACGTTCCTGGTGGACTCCCAACTGGCCATCGTCCGCGCGCTGCTGGCGGCCAGCCGGGAGACGGCGGCGCCCGATTCCGGATGGGACCTCCTCGTCGACCTGGACGCGACCGTGCCGGACACGGTCCGGGCCGTGCTCCGCCATCCGTTCGTCCGCCCCCGGCTGATCCGGCGGCTTCAGGCGGCCGCCCGACCGGTGCCGCGTACACCCGAACCGGACCCGGTCGCCGCGCTCGCGGCGGCGGTTGCCGTCCGGGCGGGAGTCGCCGCCGAGCTGCGGGTCCCCGTCCTGGGCGGGCAGGTGTTCCTGCCCACGCTCGGCGTCTTCCGGCTGCCGTTCGCCGGCGTCGACGCCGCTCTGCTCACCGTTCGCCCCGGCGGCTTCCGACTGGTCGCCGGAGGGGATCCACACGACGTCAGGTTGGACGAGCCGACCACCTGGCCATCGGGCTGGCTGCCCACCCAACCTGGCCCGCTTCCCGATCATGACCTGACCATCGAGGACCTCGATCCGGCGCGGGACTGCTACGGGGATCGGGTGCGCGAACGCCTGGCCGGGGGTCCTGCGGCCGAGCTGGGCCGTACGGTGGCCACGGCGTGGCAGCTCGCCGAGCGGGACGTCCCCCGGCACGCCGAGGCGATGAGCATCGGCATGCGAGCGGTCGTCCCGCTGGACACCCCTCCCACGGGTGCGCTGCGCAGTGCCACCGCCCGCGCCGCGTTCGGCGCCGTGGCGGTGGGCCCGATCGCCGACCCGGCGACCCTCGCCGTGCTGCTCGTGCACGAGTGGCAGCACTCCAAGCTCGGTGCGGCACTCGACCTGTACGACCTGGTCGAACCGGGGTCGCCGGCCCGGCTGCGGGTGGCCTGGCGTCCCGATCCGCGCCCCCTGGAGGGGGTGCTTCAGGGCGCGTACGCCCACCTGGCGGTTGCCGAGGTCTGGCATGCCCGCGCGGTCGCCGACCGACCCGCCGACCCGATGGCCGCGACCCTCGCCGCCCGCTACCGCACCTGGACGGGCCAGGCGCTCGACGCGTTGGCGGCGAGCGGCTCGTTGACCGGTGCCGGGGACCGCTTCGTCGAGGGAATGCGACGCGCGCTGGCGGAGCTGGTGTGACCGATCCGGCGGCGCTCCCGTTCGACGTCGGCACTCTCGCCGCCCACCTGCGGGCGTCGGGTGTCGCCGCCGGGCAGGACGTCCTGGTGCACTCCTCGCTGCGCCGGGTCGGCCCCCTGGCGAAGGGGGCGGAGACGCTGGTCGAGGCGCTCAGCGCGGTGCTCGGTCCGGACGGCACGCTTGTCGTACCGACGCACAACGCGGGCAACTCGACGACCTCACGTACCTGGCACGAGGCGACCCGGGGGATGAGCGCCCACGAGCGGCTCCGGTACGAGGCGAGCCTGCCGGGCTGGGACCGCGAGCGCACCGCCGCGCAGGGTGTCGGCGCGTTCGCCGAGTACGTGCGGCTCCTGCCGGGAGCTGTCCGAAGTGACCATCCGCAGACCTCGTTCGCGGCCGTCGGACGCCGGGCGGCGTTCCTGACCGCCGACCATGCCCTGGGCTCCCACCTGGGGTCGCGGTCCCCGATTGGTCGGATGTACGACACCGGCGGGCACGTTCTGCTCCTCGGCGTCGGCTACGACGCGTGCAGCGCCCTGCACCTGGCCGAGTACCGCCTGTCGAACGTTCCGGTCCAGGCCTACCGCTGTTACCGTCAGGCCGGCGAACGGCGGCTCCGCTGCGACTTCGTCGCACCGGAGTTGGACGACAGCGACTTCGACGCCCTCGGCGCGAGCCTGGACGACGAGCCGTTCGTGCGTCCCGGCGTGGTGGGGCAGGCGGCAACTCGGCTGTTCCCGATACGTCCCACAGTGGACTTCGCCGTAAAGTGGTTCGTGGGCAACCGGATCAGCCCGCGACATTGACGTACGCCTTACGCTGAGAACTCGGTCGCTTTCCGGACGGCGGAGGAACGACGGTGAGCGAAGCGGTAGCGATCGCGGATACGCGAACCCCGCTGTTCTTCGTGAGCTATTCGCGTCCGACGGTCCGCCGGGCCGGTAACAATCCCCAGGAGTACGTCTCCCGGTTCTTCGACGACCTCTCCACGCACGTCAGCGAGCTGGTCGGACTGCCGACCGGTGTCGACCCCGGCTTCATGGACAGCACGCTCTCCGGTGGTGAGCGATGGACCCCGGAACTGCTGCACGCCGCCGGCACCTGCCAGGTCTTCATCCCTCTGGTGTCCAGTTCCTTCATCAGCAGCCCGTGGTGCGCGATGGAGTGGCACGCCTTCGCGCGACGCCGGATCGAACCTCGCGGTCCGGGTGCCTCCGCGCACGAGACGGCAATCGTTCCCGTCAACTGGTCGCCGACGGCCGAGGCGTCACTGCCGCCGAGCATCCGTGCCATCCAACGGTTTTCGCCGACCGCGATACCGGACGACAACACCGTTGCGCGCCAGTACGAGCAGGAGGGGGTCTACGGATTGCTGACCATGCAATTGGAGCAGGCGTACCGCGCGGTCGTGTGGCGTCTCGCCCAGCGGGTGGTGGCGATCCATCGGACCTACCGCGTCCACCCGCTGGTGCCCAAGGGAGTCGACGAGTTGCACACGCTCTTCGGCGAGGAGGCAGCCGTATGATGCCGCGCACCGCCGCCGGGACGGCGCCGACGCGTGAGACCTACTTCTTCCTGAGCTACGCGCATTCCGCGCCGGTGCAGAGCGCCCGCACCGACACCGACGTCTGGGTCGGACGCTTCTTCGCGGATCTGTCGGGCGAGGTGGGTCGGCTCGCGTCACCACGGCCGGGCGTGGAGATCGGCTTCATCGACCAGTACATTCCGCCCGGCGCCGACATGAAGGCGGCCCTGGCGGGTGCCCTCGGCGCGGCCCAGGTGTTCGTGCCGCTCTACTCGCCGGGCTACTTCAACCGGCCGTGGGCACTTGGCGAACAGGAGTCCTTCCTTGCCCGGCTGGACGCCGCCGCGGACGCCGGGTCGGTGCCGCCCGTCGTGCCGTCCCAACACGTGGTGCCGGTCCTCTGGATCCCGGTCCCCAGTTGGGAGGACCATCCCGAACTGGACGCGGCACTGGACCTGGGGCGGGACGTCCCCGCGTACGCCGAGAACGGCATGCGTGCGCTCTGCATGCTCGGGGCCTATCGGGAGCAGTACCAGCTCCTGCTGGGGCGGTTGGCTTGGCGGATCGTGGAGCCCACCCGCCGGTTCTGGCTGCGGCCGTCCCGGGCACCCGCCCTGGACGAGGTCTCGCGGCAGGCCTCGGCCGACCCGGCGTTCGTGGTGGCGGTGCTCGCGCCCACCAGGGACCAGCTGCCGCAGGGACGGCAGGCGTCGTCGTACGCCGACCGCAGTCGGCTGTGGCGACCATTCGGGGCACGGCAGGAACTCCCGTTGGCCGAGTACGCGGCGAGCACCGCCGAGCGACTGGGACTGCCGGTGCGTACCACCGACTTCGCCGACGCCGAGGATCTGCTCGAGATCCGTCCGGGTGTGGTCCTGATCGACCCGTGGATCACCGAGCGGCCCGGCGGCCTGGCGGCCCTGCGGGCCGCGGCGCGGGCGCTTCCACCATGGGCGGTTCCACTCCTGGTGACCGACGCCGACGATCCGCGCGACGCGCACCGCGGCGCCGACCTGGCACGGCTGGCGCTGGGCGTCCTCCAGGACTCCGGGGCGACGCGGGCCCGGTGGGTCGGCCGGATGGACGAGTTCGCGGGACTGATGCCGACCCTGGTGACCGAGGCCCGACGGCTGTACCTGAAGCACGGCGCGGTGTTCCCGGCATCGGTGCCCAGCACCCGGCCACCCAGCCTGCGTACCTCGGTCTCGCCACCGATCGAAGCCCCGGAGATGCCCGATGAGCAATGAGCGCGACGGTCAGATAGTCACCTTCTACTCGTTCAAGGGCGGAACGGGCCGGACGATGGCGCTGGCCAACGTCGCGTGGATCCTGGCTGCCAACGGCAAGCGGGTGCTGGTCACCGACTGGGACCTGGAGTCGCCCGGCCTGCACCGCTTCTTCCACCCGTTCCTGGACGTGGCGGCGATCGGCGGCACCGGCGGCGTCATCGACCTCATCCACGACTACGAGTCGGAGACCATGCGCGACGCGGCGCGGCCGGCGGACTGGGTCGAGCAGTACGCCCGGGTCAACCGGTACGCGTTCTCCCTGGGTTGGCAGTTCGCGGGCGGCGGCGGGTTGGACTTCCTCTCCGCCGGTCGTCAGAACAGCGACTACGCCGTCTCGGTGAGCGGCCTGGACTGGGACACCTTCTACCACCGTCTGGGCGGCGAACGGTTCCTCGAGGCGCTGCGCGCGGACATGAAGCGCGAGTACGACTACACCCTGATCGACAGCCGGACCGGGCTCAGCGACGTCGCCGACATCTGCACCCTGCACCTGCCGGACGTCCTGGTCGACTGTTTCACACTCAGCGACCAGGGCATCGAGGGTGCCGCACAGGTCGCCCGAGCCGTCGCCGACCACTATCCGCGCCGCGACATCCGGATCCTGCCGGTGCCGATGCGGGTCGACCAGGCGGAGAAGGAGAAGGCCGACGCCGGACGGGCGCTTGCGATGCGCCGGTTCGCCGGGCTCCCCACCGGCATGACGGAGGCGGACCGTCGGCGCTACTGGGCGGCGGTCGAGGTGCCGTACCGGCCGTTCTACGCGTACGAGGAGACGCTGGCGACCTTCGGCGACGCCCCCGGTTCGCCCACCTCGCTGCTGGCGGCGTTCGAGACCCTGACAGCGGAGCTGACCGACGGTGCCGTACGCGGGATGCCGCCGATGGACGAGTCGGTGCGCGAGCGGGAGAAGGCGCGCTTCCGGCGCCGCTACGAACTCCCCGACGACGATCTCATGCTCCGCTACGCCCCGGAGGACGCGGTCTGGGCGGAATGGATCGAGCGGGTGCTCAGCTCGGCAGGTGTGCGGGTCGTCGACGGGACGCAGCCGGCCGAGCCCGGCGCCCAGCCACCGGCCCGTACGCTGACCATCCTCTCCTCCGCCTACGTGGCCCTGCCTCCCACCGCGCTGCCCCCTCGGGACCCGGCCGCCGGCACCACTCCCCTCGCGGTCTACGTGAGCGACCTGCGGCCGCTCGCCGAGTTCGCGGTGGCCTCCTCCACCCACCTGGTGAACGTCAGCGCGGCGACCGCGGCGGAGCGACTGCTCCGGCTGGTGGATCGCCCGCCCCCGTTGCGCACCGACGGTCCCGGCGACGCCGGCCTGCGCTTCCCTGCCGTCGAGCCAGCCGTGTTCGAAGCCCCGAACCGCAACGCGCGGTTCACCGGCCGGGAAGGTGAGCTGGCCATCCTGCGCCGGCACCTGACCGGCGGCGGGGCCGCCGCCGTGCCGGTCGCTCTCCAGGGGATGGGTGGCGTCGGCAAGACCGAACTCGCCCTGGAGTACGTGCACCGCTTCAAGTCCGCGTACGACGCGGTCTGGTGGATCACCGTCGGCGCGGAGTCGGCCGACGCCGACGTGGAGAGGTCGCTGGCGACCTTCGCCACCCGGCTCGGCCTCGGGGGCCACCCGAACCGGGCAGACGACGTGCACGCGATCCTGGAGGCGCTCGGGCGGGGTGAACCCCGGCGGTGGCTGCTGGTGTTCGACAACGCCGAGGAGGTCGACCCGGTCGAACGCTTCCTGCCGCGCGGAGGTGGGCACGTGCTGCTCACCTCCCGCAACCCGGCCTGGGGGGACCGGGCCACCCCGATCCAGGTCGACGTCTTCGCCCGCGCGGAGAGCGTCGCCCACCTGCGGCGCCGGGTGCCCTCCCTCACCGACGAGGAGGCGGACCGGATCGCCGACGCGCTCGGGGACCTGGCGGTCGCGGTGGCCGCCGCCGGCGCGTACCTGGCGGACACCGGCACGTCGGTCGACGCGTACCTGGAGCAGATCGAACGGCACGGTCCCAGCGCCCTGTCAGTGGAGGCCACCTGGGATCTCTCCCTGGCGCGGCTGCGCACCCAGTCCCCGGCGGCGTACCGACTGTTGCAGCTCTGCTCCGTGCTGGCCTCGGAGATCGACCTGGATCTGCTGCACAGCGACGAGATGGCGCAGGCGTTGGCGCCGTTCGACTCGTCGGTCTCGGAGCGTCTCGTGCGGGGGGCGCTGGTCCAACGGATCAACCGGTCGGCCCTGCTCACCATGAACATGCCGAAGCGCCGGGTGCTGGTGCACCGGCTGCTCCAGGCGGTGGTCCGGGAGGGGATGACCCCGGACGAGGTTGCCGACACCCGGCACGAGGTGCACCTGGTGCTGGCGGCGTCCCGGCCTCGCGGCGACGCCGACGATCCGCAGACCTGGGACCGGTTCCGGACGCTCTGGCCACACATCGAGGCGTCCGGCGCGGTGGGCTGCCAGGACGAGTCCGCCCGGGAGCTGATGATCGACCGGGTGCGGTATCTCTGGCGCCAGGGTGAGCTCGACCTGGCGAACGCGTTCGCCGAGGAGGTCGACGCGGTGTGGTCGACGCGACTGAACCGCCTCTACGGCACGGACGAGCTGGCCACCCTGCGTCGACAGGTGCTGCACCTGCGCTTCAACCGGGCGAACGTGCTGCGGGCACTCGCCCGCTACGACGACGCCCTCGCCCTGGACGAGCAGGTCCTCGACGAGCAGCGGGCGCTGCTGGGCGACAGGCATCCGCACACCCTGATGACCGCCGGCAGCCTGGGCGCCGACCTGCGGGCTCTCGGCCGGTACGCCAAGGCGATCGAACGGGACCGGGAAACCTACGACGCCTGGCGCGAGGAGTTCAGCGAGGAACATCCGCGTACGCTCACCGCGGCCAACAACCTCGCGCACTCCTACCGCCTCGTGGGTGACTTCCGATCGGCCCGGGTTCGGGACGAGGCGGTGCTCCAGCTCCGCCGGGCGGTCCAGGGGGCGGAAAATCCGTACACCCTGCACTCGGCCGCGCAGTTGGCGCGGGACCTGCGTGAGGCCGGCGAGTACGACAAGTCGGTCGTGCTGCTGCGCACCGTGCATCACCAGCTGGCCAGCCTCAAGGAGATCGGCAGCGAGGCGGGGGACACCCTGAACGCCCAGGTCAGCCTAGCCGTGTCGCTGCGCAGCGCGGGCCACCCGGCGGAGGCGGCCGGGCTGCTCGACGCGGCGTACCCGGTACTCGAGGAGAAGTTCGGCCGAGCCAATCCGGAGACCCTGATCTGCCGGGCCGCCCTGGTGGCCAATCTGCTGGCGCTCGGCGGGACCGATCGCGCGGTGACCGAGGCCGAGCAGGTGGCGAGGATCTACGAGCAGTGGCTGGGCGTGCTGCACCCGCACACCCTGGGTGCCCTCAGCAACCTCGCCGCGGCGCAGCGGGCCGTGGGCCGGGTGAATCAGGCCCGCGCGACGGCCGAACGGGCGGCCACCGCGTTGCGTGAGGTGCTCGGCCCGGACCACCCGCACACCCTCGCCGCTCAGGAGAACCTCGGCATCTGCCTCGCCGAGGAGGGCGACCGGGATGCCGCACTCGAATGCCTCCGCGCGACCGCCGACCGGTGGGTGGCCACCTCCGGTCCGCGCCACCCGGACGCTCTGCGTTGCCTGGCGAATCTGGCGCTCGTCCTGCGGGAGAGCGCCAGCGACCGACCGTCCGCGACGATCACCGCCCCGGTCATGGAGCTGGGCGAGGTGGTCGCGGCTGAACACCCGAGTGTGCGGGCGCTGCGCGAGGGGAGGCTGGTCGCCCGGATCATCGACCCTCACCCGTTCTGACCGGCGATGCCGGGGTCGGAGAGTGAATCCATGGGCACTGACCGTGAAGGTCGGGTCGTCACCTTCTACTCGTTCAAGGGCGGGACAGGCCGGACGATGGCACTGGCCAATGTCGCGTGGATCCTGGCCGCCAACGGGAGGCGGGTGCTCGTCGCCGACTGGGACCTGGAGTCACCCGGCCTGCACCGCTTCTTCCACCCGTTCCTCGACGCCGAGGCGATCCAGGGCACCAGCGGCGTGATCGACATGATCCGCGGCTACGAGTGGGAGTCCACCCGCGTCGACGACCGGCCGGATCGCTGGATGGAGCAGTACGCCCGGGTCGGGCGGCACGCGTTCTCGCTGCGGTGGAACTTCCCGGACGGCGGTCGGCTCGACTTCCTCTCCGCCGGCCGGCAGAACAGCGACTACGCCGCCTCGGTCAGTGGCCTGGACTGGGACGCCTTCTACAACCGGCTGGATGGCGCGCGGTTCTTCGAGGAGCTGCGGGCGGACATGAGGCGGCACTACGACGTCACCCTGATCGACAGCCGTTCGGGGTTGGGTGACATCGCCGATATCTGCACCCTGCATCTGCCCGACACGCTTGTCGACTGCTTCACCCTCAGTGACCAGGGCATCGACGGCGCGGCCCGGGTCGCGCACTCGGTGCGGGACCGCTACCGGCGGCGGGACATCCGCGTCCTGCCGGTGCCGATGCGGGTCGACCAGGCCGAGAAGGAGCGGGCCGAGGCGGGTCGCCTGCTGGCCATGCGTCGGTTCGCCGGGTTGCCAGCGGGCATGACCGAGGCGGAACGGCGGCGGTACTGGGCCGCGGTCGAGGTCCCGTACCGGCCGTTCTACGCGTACGAGGAGACGTTGGCGACGTTCGGTGACCCGCCCGGCTCGCCGACGTCGCTGTTGGCCGCGTTCGAGACGTTGACCGGGATCCTCACCGACGGTGCGGTGACCGCGCTGCCGTTGATGGACGAGTCGGTGCGCGAGCGCGGCAAGGCTCGCTTCCGCCGGCGTACCGAGGCGATCGACGACCAGATCGTGCTCCGTTGCGCTCCGGAGGACGCCATCTGGGCCGAGTGGCTGGAACGGGTGCTCACCTCGGCCGGCATGCGGGTGGTCGAGCCGGACACGGCCGTGGGGTCCGCCGGTTCGCCCGCGCCACGCGCGCTGAGTGTGGTCTCGCCGGCGTACGTGGCGATGCGCGCCGGGAGCATGCTGGACACCGGTCCTGACCCACTTGCCGTGTACGTCGCCGATCTGCGTCCGCTTGCGGAGTTCCCGGCCCAGAATTCCGCCAACCTTGTCAATGTGACGGCGGCGACAGCCGTGGAGCGGGTGTCGCGGTTGGTCGGCCGACCGGTGCCGCCCTCGGTCGACGGTCCCGTCCGCTATCCCGGCGCCGAGCCGCTGATCTTCAACGCCCCCAACCGCAACGTCCGGTTCACCGGCCGCGAGGACGACCTGGCGAACCTGCGGGCACGGTTGCGGGGCGGCGGCAGCGCGGTGGTGCTGCCGGTCGCCCTGCAGGGCCTGGGCGGCGTCGGAAAGACCCAGGTGGCCCTCGAGTACGTGCACCGCTTCAAGTCCGCGTACGACGTCGTCTGGTGGATCGTCGCGGACCCACCGCAGTTCGTCGACACCGCCCTGGCCGACCTCGCCGGTCGACTCGGCATCGTCGCCGGGCCCACCCTGCCCGACACCGTCCGGTCGGTGCTCCAGGCACTGGGTCGGGGAGAGCCGTACGAGCGGTGGCTGGTCGTCCTCGACAACGCGGAGGAACTCGACCAGATCGAGCCCTTCCTGCCCCAGGGCCCCGGGCATGTTCTGTTGACCTCCCGCAACCGTGCGTGGGGTGACCGGGCCAACCCGATCCAGGTCGACGTCTTCGACCGGGCGGAGAGCGTCGCCCACCTCGCTGAGCGTGTTCCCATGATCAGCGCTGAGGAGGCCGACCGGGTTGCCGAGGCGCTCGGCGACCTGCCGATCGCGGTGGCCGCGGCGGGCGCGTGGCTCGCCGACACCGGCACGTCCGTCGCCGACTACCTGCGGCAGATCGAACGGCACGGCCCCAGCACGCTCTCCGTCGAGGCCACCTGGGACCTGTCGTTGAACCGGCTGCTCGACCAGGCGCCCGCCGCGTACCGGCTGCTCCAGCTCTGTTCGGTGCTGGCACCGGAGATCGCCCTCGACCTGATCTACAGCGACGAGATGGCGGCGGCCCTCGTGCCCTTCGACCCCTCGGTGTCGCAGCGGCTCATGCGTGGCGCCCTCATCCAGCAGATCAACCGGCTGGCGTTGTTGAAGCTGGACGTGCAGGGTGGCCGGGTCCAGGTGCATCGGCTGTTGCAGGCCGTGGTGCGGGACCGGATGGCCGACGAGGAGATCATCGCCGCCCGGCACCAGGTGCACGTGGTGCTGGCCGCGTCGCGGCCACGCGGTGACGTGGACGACCCCTCCAGCTGGCCCCGGCTGCGCATGCTCTGGCCGCACCTGGAAGTCTCCGACGCGCTCACCTGCCCCGACGAATCGGTGGGCCAGCTGCTGATCGACCGCGTTCGCTACCTGTGCCAGCGCGGCGGCCTGACCCAGGCCGAGTGGTTCAGCCAGGAGGTGGACGACACCTGGTCGGAGCGGCTGCGCGGTCTTGAGGACACCGCCGGCGCCGAGACGTTGGGCCGACAGCTGCTGCACCTTCGGTTCAATCGGGCGAACATCCTGCGCCGCATGGGGCGGTTCGACGAGGCCCGGGACCTGGACGAGGCGGTGCTGGCCGAGCAGCGCCGCCTGCTGGGCCCGCTGCATCCGCACAGCCTGATGACCGCCGGCAGCCTCGCCGGTGACCTGCGGGCTCTCGGCCGCTACGCCGAGGCGCTGGAACGGGACCGGTCCACCTACGCCTCGTGGCTCCAGGTGTTCGGCGAGGACCACCCTCGGACGTTGAGCGCGGCGAGCGACCTCGCCGTGTCGTACCGGCTGATCGGCGACTACCGGTCCGCTCGCCGCTGGGACGACGAGGTGCACCAGCGGCAGCGGCTGGTGCTCGGTCCCACCCACCCGCATACGCTCCTCTCCGCCGTCCGTCTGGGCAGCGACCTGCGGGAGGCCGGCGACTACGAGCGGTCGGCCGCCCTGCTGACGACCGTGTACGACACGTACTGCGAGGTGCTCGGCCCCGATGATCTCCTGAGTCTCGGTGCCCAGGTCAACCTGGCGGTGTCCCTGCGCGGCGCGGGCCGGCCGGACGAGGCCGCGCCGCTGTTCGAGACGGCCTACCGGACGCTCGACGAACGCTTCGGACCAGACAATCCGGACACGATCGCGTGCCGGTCGAGCCGAGCGGCGAACCTGCTGGCCGTCGGCGACGCGGCCCGGGCGCTGGCCGAGATGACCGCGGTGACCCGGGCGTACGACGAGGAGCTTCGGCTCGGTCCGGACCATCCCCACACCCTGGCGACGTTGAGCAACATCTCCGCGGCCGAACGCGCGATCGGTCGCGGGTCGGCGGCCCGCGCGTCGGCGACGCGGGTGGCCGGCGAATTGCGCAAGGTGCTCGGTCCCGATCATCCGCACACGCTGGTGGCGGAGGTGAACCAGGCGGTGTGCGTCGCCGAGGACGGGGGGTGGATCGCGGCGCGGGACCGCCTGCGCGAGACCGCCGAGCGGCTGTCGAGCGTGCTCGGCACGGAGCACCCCGACACGCTGTGCTGCCTCGGTGACCTCGCCCTGGTGTCGGAGCGCGGACCCGGCGGCACGGTGACCGAGGACCTTGACGTGGTGGCCGACCGGTTGGCCGGGGCGATCGGCCAGGAGCATCCGAGCGTGCGGACACTGCGCGAGCGGCGGCTCGTCGTCCTGACGATCGACCCCCCGTTCTGACGCCGGCCCTGATTGCGCCCCGTCCCGGGTCAATGCCGCTCTCCGTGCCCTGCCGACCGGGCCGCTACCCTGGTAGTCCGAGGGGAAGGGGCGCCAACAGGGTGGCTAGGACCTACAACGTCGTCACGTACGGCTGCCAGATGAACGTGCACGACTCCGAACGCATCTCCGGCCTGCTGGAGCAGGCGGGGTACGTGCGCGCACCCGCCGGCGACGACACCCCGGACGTGGTCGTCTTCAACACCTGCGCGGTGCGGGAGAACGCCGACAACCGGCTCTACGGCAACCTCGGTCGGCTGCGCCCGGTGAAGGACAAGCACCGGGACATGCAGATCGCGGTCGGCGGCTGCCTCGCCCAGAAGGACCGTGGCGAGATCGTCCGCAAGGCGCCCTGGGTGGATGTCGTCTTCGGCACGCACAACATCGGTTCGTTGCCGGTGCTGCTGGAGCGGGCCCGGCACAACGCCGCCGCCGAGGTGGAGATCCTCGAGTCGCTTGACGTGTTCCCGTCCACGCTGCCGACCCGCCGCGAGTCGACGTACGCCGGCTGGGTGTCGATCTCGGTGGGCTGCAACAACACCTGCACGTTCTGCATCGTGCCGTCGCTGCGCGGCAAGGAGCGGGACCGCCGCCCCGGCGACATCCTCTCCGAGGTGCGCGCTCTGGTCGACGAGGGTGTGCTGGAGGTGACGCTGCTCGGGCAGAACGTCAACTCCTACGGCGTGGAGTTCGGCGACCGGTACGCGTTCGGCAAGCTGCTGCGCGCCTGCGGCGACATCGGCGGCCTGGAGCGGGTCCGGTTCACGAGCCCGCACCCGAAGGACTTCACCGACGATGTGATCGCCGCGATGGCCGAGACGCCGAACGTCTGCCACTCGCTGCACATGCCGTTGCAGTCCGGCTCCGACGACGTGCTCCGCGCGATGCGCCGGTCCTACCGCTCGGAGCGCTACCTGGGCATCATCGAGAAGGTCCGGGCGGCCATGCCGGACGCGGCGATCACCACGGACATCATCGTCGGGTTCCCCGGCGAGACGGAGGCCGACTTCCAGCGCACCCTGGACGTGGTGCGGGAGGCCCGCTTCTCCTCGGCCTTCACGTTCCAGTATTCGAAGCGCCCCGGCACGCCCGCCGCGACGATGGACGGCCAGCTGCCCAAGCAGGTCGTGCAGGAACGCTACGAGCGGCTGATCACCTGCGTGGAGGAGATCACCTGGGCGGAGAACAAGCGCCTGGTGGGGGAGACCGTCGAGGTGCTGGTCGCGGTCGGCGAGGGCCGCAAGGACGAGCGGACCGGGCGGATGTCCGGCCGGGCGCGCGACGGCCGGCTGGTGCACTTCGACGCCGGCAGCTTCGCGGGGTCGATCCGGCCCGGTGACATCGTGCACACCGCCATCACGTACGCCGCCCCGCATCACCTCAACGCCGACGGGGCGCCCCTGTCGCACCGCCGCACCCGGGCCGGCGACGCCGCCGAGGCCGGCCGCTCCCCGCGTACCCCCGGGGTGTTGCTCGGTCTGCCGACGATCGGCGCGCCGCCGGTCGTGCCCGCGCCCACCGCCGGCTGCGCCACCCACTGAGCGCCGCAGGGCCCCTTGTCGTCGCGCGACGACAAGGGGCCGCCCGTTCAGACGGTGATCCGGCCGGCGCCGGCACCGGCCGTCACGATGGACTTGACGGTGCTCGCGGTGTCCAGCTGGTAGGAGTACGGGATGCTGGCGACGCTGCCGCCGGTCTGCCCGGCGGGTGAGTTGACGAAGTGGTTGTTCCGGGCCACCAGGCGGCCGGGACCCGAGTCACCCTCGCCGAGGTGGTACGTGTCGTCGACGTTCTCGAAGTAGTTGCCCTCGACGAGGACGCCGGCGTTCTCGGTGGACGCGACGCCGTAGCCGCCGTTGGCCCGGTAGTAGTTGTTGAACACGTGCACCGGGTTGCCGAAGCGCACCCGGGGGTTGCGCTGGTTGCTGCCGTCGAACCAGTTGTGGTGGTAGCTCACCCGCAGGTGACCGATGTCCTGGCTGCCGTTGTCGTCGCTGTGGCCGAGCAGCATGGTCTTGTCGTGGTTGAAGACCCGGTTCCAGGACACGGTGACGAAGTCCGATCCGCGTTTGATGTCGACAGCGCCGTCGTACCCGTTGCTGAAGCTGTTGTGGTCGATCCAGATGTTGGTGGCTGACTCCTGCACGTTTATCGCGTCGTCGTTCCAGTCCCGGAAGGTCAGGTTCCGGATGATGACGTTGCGGTCACCGCTGATGTTGAGCCCGCAGCCGGCGATGGTCGCGCCGGAGTTGCCGAGGATGGTCTTGTTGGACCGGACCCGCAGCATGCCCGAGCAGGAGATGGTCCCGGACACCCGGATCACCGCGGCGCCTGTGGCGTTCAGCGCGCTGGACAGCGCCGAGGCGTTGGTGACGGTGGTCGTCGCGGCGCTCCCGCCGCCTGTGGTGCCACCGTTCTGGGTGGCCCAACCGACCAGGCCGGTCTGCGGCGGGCTGGTCGGTTGGGC
>NZ_VDFY01000171.1 GCF_006228125.1 Micromonospora orduensis
GGCGGCAGCCGCGCCCCGACCACCGGCCGCCGTGGCGTCGCCGCCGACGGCTGT
Source organism: Micromonospora orduensis (assembly GCF_006228125.1). Lineage (GTDB taxonomy): Bacteria > Actinomycetota > Actinomycetes > Mycobacteriales > Micromonosporaceae > Micromonospora > Micromonospora orduensis. The sequence goes on from NZ_VDFY01000171.1 coordinate 55, forward strand.
GACGTGGCCGCCGGTGGTCGGGGCGCGGCTGCCGCCTCCTCCGGCGCCGCCGACGGCAGCGCCGGCACGGCGGCGAGGATGCCGAGGCAGTGCACGATCACTGCGAGGGCTCTGTGGTGTCGTGTCGATGCAGGCATACGAACGAACCTCCGGAGCCGACGTTAGGGGCGGGTCGCCTCCGTGCGGGTACGAAGTGCGGAAGTAGGCCCCCGTCGCCAGCGCCTCGGGTAGGGTGCCGCGCGCTGACGGCTTGCGCACACCCACCGGCCCGTCCTGGCCGGTGGACGGGTCCGCGGGGCTAGATTGGCCGGGTGCGTATCGCTCGTTTCGCTCATGCCAAGGGAATGTCGTTCGGGGCCGTCGAAGGCGAACCGGAGGCCGGGCCGCAGGGCCTGACCATCGCCGAGATCGAGGGTCACCCGTTCGGCAAGCTCTCCTTCAGCGGGGCCCGCTGGGCCCTCTCCGACGTCCGGCTGCTCTCGCCGATCCTGCCCAGCAAGGTGGTCTGCGTGGGTCGCAACTACGCCGACCACGCCGCCGAACTCGGCAACGACGTGCCCAAGGAGCCGTTGCTCTTCCTCAAGCCGTCCACCTCGGTGATCGGCCCCCGGGACGCCATCCGGCTGCCGATCTTCTCCAAGCAGGTCGAGCACGAGGCCGAGCTGGCGGTGGTCATCGGTGCGCCAGGCGCGCGCCGGGCCGACCGGGCCGCCGCCGAACGCGCCATCTTCGGCTACACCTGCGCCAACGACGTGACCGCCCGGGACCTTCAGCGCTCGGACGGGCAGTGGACCCGGGCCAAGGGCTTCGACTCGTTCTGCCCGATCGGCCCGTGGATCACCACCGGCCTGGACGTCTCCGATCTGGAGATCCGGTGTGAGGTGGGCCGCAACCCGGACGAGATGGAGGTACGCCAGCTCGGCCGGACGAAGGACATGGTCTTCGACGTACCGGGTCTGGTGTCGTACATCTCGCACGTGATGACGCTGCTGCCCGGCGACGTGGTGCTCACCGGCACGCCGGCGGGGGTTAGCCCACTCGTGGAGGGGGATACCGTCACCGTGCGGATCGAGGGCATCGGCGAGCTCAGCAACCCGGTGGTCCCCGTCGCCTGATCCGCCAGATGCCCCTGTTTCCGCAGCTCACGGGTGGTTCGGGGGGATCGGATTTGGCCTGCCGGCACCGGGAGGGTAAAGTTCACTCCCGGCGCCGCAAGGGGCCAATGGGGTATGGGGTAATTGGCAGCCCGACTGATTCTGGTTCAGTTAGTCTAGGTTCGAGTCCTGGTACCCCAGCGCAGCTGGAATTCGTGAGAATTCCGGACGCTGGATTCTGACGGAGTTCCGCTCCGCCCCTTCGGGGGCGGAGCGTGGTCTCTGGTAGAGTGCAGCTCCTCCGCCCGCGAGGGTGGGGGAGCAGAAGTGGTTCTGGCCCCGTCGTCTAGCGGCCCAGGACGCCGCCCTCTCAAGGCGGTAGCGCCGGTTCGAATCCGGTCGGGGCTACATCGTGCACAGCCCGTCTCGACCTCGGCAGGACGGGCTTTGCCGTACCCGCCCCCGTCCCGATTGATCATGAAGTTGTTGTCGCGACATGCCGACGTCGACGGCAACAACTCCATGATCAACGCGCGGAGGGAGCAGGGGAGGGCTGCGGGGGTCAGAGGCCGGAGAGGCGTTGGCCGGCTCGGACGACCGCCATGGCGTGGCGTTCGCCGGGGCGGCGGCCGAGGCGCTCGATGGGGCCGGAGATGCTCACCGAGGCGATCACTCTGCCGGTGCGGTCGCGGATCGGGGCGGAGACGCTCGCCACACCGGCCTCCCGTTCCGCGACGCTCTGGGCCCAGCCCCGGCGGCGTACCTCGGCCAGGGTGCGGCCGGTGAACTTGCTGCGCGGCAGCAGCGGCATGACCGCCTCAGGTGGCTCCCAGGCGAGCAGGATCTGGGCCGCCGAGCCGGCGGTCATCGGGAGCACCGAGCCGACCGGAACGGTGTCCCGCAGGCCGCTGGCGCGCTCCGCCGCCGCCACGCAGATCCGCTCGTCCGCGCGGCGCAGATACAGCTGGGCGCTCTCCCCGGTGGCGTCACGCAGCGCGGCGAGCAGCGGCTCGGCGGCGGTCAGCAGGACGTCCGGGGCGGCGTTGGCCAGCTCACCGAGCCGGGGCCCGGGACGCCAACGGCCCTGGGTGTCCCGGACCAGCATCCGATGGATCTCCAGTGCCTGTGCCAGCCGGTGCGCGGTGGCCCGGGGCAGCTTCGTGCGTTCAACGAGTTCGGCCAGGCTGGCGCCGTCGACGCAGGCGGCCAGGATGACCACCGCCTTGTCGAGAACGCCGACACCGCTCATACTGTGTCCCACAAGCCGAAACTTACCTCCCAGAATTTAGGATGTCCAGATGGTGGGAGTCACTCCTGAGCCGAGGACCCTGGCCGAGAAGGTCTGGGACGCGCACGTCGTACGGTCCGCCGCTGGTGAGCCGGACCTGCTCTTCATCGACCTGCACCTGCTGCACGAGGTGACCAGCCCGCAGGCGTTCGACGGGCTCCGGCTCGCCGGGCGCCGGGTGCGCCGTACCGACCTGACTCTCGCGACCGAGGACCACAACACCCCGACCGGGTACGCCGACCCGGCGTTCCGGTCCCGCCGTGGTGACCTGCTCACCATCGCGGACCCCACGTCGCGGACGCAGATCGAGACGCTGCGCCGCAACTGCGCCGAGTTCGGCGTGCGGCTGCACCCGCTCGGCGACGAGAACCAGGGCATCGTGCACGTCATCGGTCCGCAGCTCGGGGTCACCCAGCCCGGCATGACGATCGTCTGCGGCGACTCGCACACCGCCACCCACGGCGCGTTCGGCGCGCTCGCCTTCGGTATCGGCACCAGCGAGGTGGAGCACGTGCTGGCCACCCAGACGCTGCCGCAGAGCCGGCCGAAGACGATGGCCGTGAACGTCACCGGCCGGCTCGCGCCCGGCGTGACCGCCAAGGACCTGGTGCTCGCGCTGATCGCCCAGGTCGGCACCGGTGGCGGCCGCGGGCACATCGTCGAGTACCGCGGCGAGGCGATCCGCGCCCTCTCCATGGAGGGGCGGATGACGATCGCCAACATGTCCATCGAGTGGGGCGCCAAGGCCGGCATGATCGCGCCGGACGAGACGACCTTCGCGTATCTCAAGGGTCGGCCCAACGCGCCGCAGGGCGCGGACTGGGAGGCGGCGCTGGCCTGGTGGCGGACGCTGCCCACCGACGAGGGCGCGCGCTTCGACGCCGAGGTGACCCTGGACGCCAGCCGGGTCACGCCGTTCGTCACCTGGGGCACCAACCCGGGCCAGGGTGCGCCGCTGAGCGCGCCGGTGCCCGACCCGGAGGAGTTCACCACCGACTCGGAGCGCACCGCGGCCCGCCGGGCGCTGGAGTACATGGACCTGCGCCCCGGCACCCCGCTGCGGGAGTTGCCGATCGACGTGGTCTTCGTGGGTTCCTGCACCAACGGCCGCCTGGAGGACCTGCGGGCCGCCGCCGACGTGCTGCGCGGCCACCGGGTCGCCGACGGGGTCCGGATGCTCGTGGTGCCCGGCTCGGCCGCCGTCCGCGAGGCCGCCGAGGCCGAGGGGCTGGACAAGGTCTTCGCCGACGCCGGGGCCGAGTGGCGGTTCGCCGGCTGTTCGATGTGCCTGGGCATGAACCCCGACACGCTCAAGCCGGGCGAGCGCTCCGCGTCCACCTCCAACCGCAACTTCGAGGGCCGGCAGGGCCGGGGTGGGCGTACCCACCTGGTCTCCCCACCGGTCGCCGCCGCCACCGCCGTGGTCGGTCGGCTGGCCGCCCCCGCCGACCTGTAGAAGGGACTTCAGGAGATGGACAAGTTCACCACCCACACCGGTACGGCAGTGCCGCTGCGGCGATCCAACGTGGACACCGACCAGATCATCCCGGCCGTGTACCTCAAGCGGGTGACCCGGACCGGTTTCGCTGACGGGCTCTTCAGCGCGTGGCGGGAAGACCCCGCATTCGTGCTCAACGATGAATCCTATTCCGGGGCGTCGATCCTCATCGCCGGGCCGGAGTTCGGCACCGGATCCTCTCGGGAGCACGCCGTCTGGGCGCTGCGGGACTGGGGCTTCCGCGCGGTCGTGGCCCCACGATTCGGCGACATCTTCCGGGGCAACGCCCTCAAGGAGGGGCTGTTGCCGGTCGAGTTGGAACTGAAAGCCGTCGAAGAGTTGTGGGACCTCGTCGAGGCCGACCCGACCACCCAGGTGACCGTCGACCTGACCGCCCGCCAGCTCCGGGCAGGTGATGCGAGCTGGTCGTTCCCGCTGGACGACTTCAGCCGCTGGCGCCTCCTGGAGGGCCTGGACGACATTGGACTCACCCTCCGCAACGCGGCCGACATCGACTCGTACGAGGCGCGTCGACTGCCGTTCCTGCCCTCTGTGGCATAGCCGTACGTCCGCCCGCACAGCCGATTCCGCCCCCACCGGTCCAACCGGTGGGGGCGAATCCGTTACGACACAAGGGCTTTTTTCCACCGAATGTTTGTGTCCCGGCAGCACAGGGCATACCGTGCGCGCAGAATGGCTCGCGTCGAGTCAGTTGCACAATCGGGAGGAAGTCGTGAACAAGGCCGAGCTCATCGAGGCGCTCGCCGTTCGCCTGGGGGACCGGAAGATGGCGACGGCCGCGCTCGACGCGGTCCTCACCGAGGTCCAGGCGGCGGTCACCAAGGGCGAGAAGGTGGCGATCACCGGATTCGGAGCATTCGAAAAGCGTGTGCGTGGCGCGCGAACAGCGCGCAACCCGCGTACCGGCGAGGCGGTGAAGGTCAAGAAGACATCTGTGCCGACCTTCCGCCCCGGCGCCGGGTTCAAGGAGATGGTGGCCAGCGGCAAGGTGCCGAAGGCCACGGCAGCGGTGAAGAAGACCGCCGCCGCGACGACGGCGAAGACCGCCGGCGCCAAGGCGACGGGCACCAAGGCCACCGCCGCCAAGGCGGCCAGCAAGAAGACCGCCCCGGCCAAGGCGACCAAGACGGCGACCAAGACCGCCGCCAGCAAGAAGACCGCCCCGGCCAAGGCGAGCAAGACCGCGACGGCGACCAAGACGGCCGCCAGCAAGAAGACCACGGCGGCGAAGAAGACCACCGCGGCGACCCGTTCCACCGCGGCGAAGAAGACCACCGCGGCGGCCAGCAAGAGCGCGGCGGCCAAGAAGGCGCCCGCGAAGAAGGCTCCGGCCAAGAAGGCGGCCAGCAAGCGTTGACCGACCCTGCCGAAAGGGCGTCCACCCGTGTGGTGGGCGCCCTTTCGGCACAGGCGGGCCGTTGACCGCACCGGCGGGTACGCGCAGAATCGCCGTGCCGGCCCCCTCCGCCGGCCCGCCGACGGGAAATGGGGCGCCGGTGCGCTACCGCCAACTCGCCACCGCGTCGCTCGCGCTTGGCGTACTCCTGCTCATCGACGTGCTGCGGGTGTGGCTGCCCGGCATCATCACCATCTTCGGTCAGGCCGCGTCGACCCCGGCCGAGCTGATGGGCGCGTTCGCCCTCGGCTGGTTCGTCCTGGCGCTGGCCGCGCCGGCGGTGGTCCGCCGCCTCGGCGCCCGCCCGGTCACCGCCGCCGCGGCCGTCGTGCTTGCCGGCGCCCGCCTCGCGCTCACCGCCGCCCCCGGCGGGCGTCCGCAGCTCTGGTTGGCCACCGCCGGCCTGCTCGCCGGGCTGGTGTGGCTGGTCGGCGTCGCCGCCGGCACCGACCGGCCGGTGCCGGGCCTGGCGCTGGGCCTGGCGGTCAACGCGTCCGTCCACGCGGTGCTCGACACCTACGACCTCGTCTGGCGCGGCGACTGGCTGGCGTGGCTGCTCAGCGCCGTGGCGGTGACGCTGTTCCTGCTCGGCGCGACGCGGCCCGCCCCGCCGGCCGGCCCCACCGGGGCGCGGGCCTGGCTGCTGGCCGGGCCGGCGCTGCTGCTGGCCGGGATGGTGGCTCTCGCGCCGGCGCTGGCCCAGACCGGGATGTCGTATCTGGCTGGCGGGGACGGGGTGGCCCGTTCTCCGCTGTTCGGGATGGCGCCGGTGCCGGTCGCGGTCGCCGTGTTCCTCCTCGCGGCGTTGGCCGTGCCACCCGCCCGGTGGGCTCGGGTGCTCGGCCCGGTGGCGTTGCTGGCCGGCGCGGTGCTCTTCGCCCTCGACCGGGGCGACCTGCTCCTCGCGGCGGTCGGTCTCGCGGCCGTCGGTCTCGGCGCCTGCCTGGCCCTGACCGACGACGCCGGCCACGACACCACGGGCGCCGGCACCGTGGACGACACGCGCTCGGCGGCCCGCCGCGGGTACGCGGCCGCCGCCGGGATGCTCGTCTTCGCGCTCGGGGCGGTCGGCTACTACTCCGCCTACGACATCGGCTACCCCAACGGGGCGGTGCCGGTGGTGGTCGCCGGACTGGTCGCCGTGGTGGCGTTCGCCGCCCACCGCAGCACACCCCGGGTCGCCGGGCCGTTCCCGGTGCTGCGGACGACCGCGTCCGTCGCCGCGGTGGCGCTGTTGGCCCCGCTGCTCGCCGACGAACTGCCGGTGTCCAGCAACCGGGACGGGCCGCCGCAACGGCTGACCGTGGTGGCGTACAACATCCGGATGGGCTTCGGGCTGGACGGCCGGTTCGACCTGGCCGGGCTCGGTCGCGCCATCGAGCGGCAGCGGCCCGATGTCGTACTGCTCAGCGAGGTGGACCGGGCGTGGCTGCTCAACGGCGGCCACGACACCCTCGACCTGCTGTCCGACCGGCTGGGCATGCCGTACGTCTTCGGGCCGGCCGCCGACCCCGTCTGGGGCGACGCGGTGCTCAGCCGGTGGCCGGTGACCGACCCGCGGACCCTGCCACTGCCGGCCGTCGGCGCACCCACCGGAGCGCAGGCCCTCGCCGTCACCCTGGACCTCGGCGACGGCGTGCGGACCGCCGTGGTCAGCACCCACCTGCAACCGCCGCCCGGCCAGGGGCCTGTGGTCCAGGCCCGCGCGGTCGCCAACTTCGCCATCCGGTACGCGGCCGGCCGTCCCCTCGTGGTCGCGGGTGACCTGAACACCGAGCCGGGCGACGAGGCGTTCGGGCAGTTCACGGCCGCCGGCCTGGTGGACGCGTTGACCAGCGCCCGACCGCTGGCCACCAGCCCCGCCGACGACCCGCGGCAACAGATCGACCACGTCTTCGTCTCGCCCGGCCTGACCGCGTCCGCACCGGTCGCGCCGCGCGGCACGGCCAGCGATCACCTGCCGGTCGCGGTGACCCTCACCCTGCCGCCCCGCTGACCTGTCGCTACAGGCGGTCGGTGGCGAGCAGCCCGTCAGCCGTGAAGGCGAGCAGCCACCCGCCGCCCTTGGGCGTGGTGAAGTCCTCGTCGGTGCGACCGGACAACCGCTCCAACGCCCTCGGCAGCACCTTGCCCTGGCTGCACACCGCCACCTGCCCGCCGGCCTGGGCCAGCTCCAGCACGCGGGCGGCGGTGGCGAGCGCCTGTTCGTCGCCCTGCTGGCCCGGCTGGGGCTCGTCCAGGTCGCCGCAGATCTCGATGGGCAGGTCGAGCAGCGCGGCGGCCGGGTCGAGGGTCTGCACGCAGCGGCGCGGCGACGCGGAGACCAGCCGGCCCGGCCGGACCAGGGCGATCAGGCCGGCCAGGGCGGACGCCTGGGCCCAGCCCTCCGCGTCCAGGGGCCGCGCCGTGTCCGGGCCGGTCCAGGTGGCGCGCTTTCCGGCGTGCGCGTGGCGGACCAGCGCGACAGTCGCGGTCACCTGCGGCAGCGCGGCGAACGCGCCCAGCACCTCGGCGTCGTGCGGGTAGCTGACCAGCCGGATCGCCTCGTCCACGGCGAGCCACCGGATGTCGTCCACCTCGGTGCCCGGCTCGAAACCACCGCTGGCGACCGCGAGCATGGACCAGTAGTCGACAAGCTTGGCCTGGCCCTCACTGCGGTAGCGCACCGACGGCAGCCGCACCTGCGGTACGCCCCGCACATCGGCCTCCTCGGCCACCTCACGGACCGCCGCGGCCATGGGGTGCTCGCCCGGCTCCAGCTTGCCCTTCGGCAGCGTCCAGTCGCCGTAGCGCGGGCGGTGCACCACGCAGACCCGTACCCCGTCGTCGGACGGGCGCCAGGCCACCCCGCCGGCCGCCCGGATGCCCGTCACGGCAGCCAACGGGTCCGCCGCCGCCGGGTCGCCCGGTGCCAGGCGGCCGGGAACCGGGCCCGCATCCGGCGTACCGACTCCCGTTCCCGTTCGGCCAGCCGGCCGGCGGTGACCGCCACCTCGTGGTCGGCCGGCCGCTCGGCGGCGAGTTCCAGCCAGGTGTCCGCCGCGACGGCCGCGTCCTGGTGCTCGCCGAGCACGTCCTGTACGCCGGCCAGCGCGCGGGACAGCCGTCGCGCGGCCCTGTCGACCGCCGGGGCCACCGCGTTCACCGCGTACCGGGTCTGCTTGCCCTGCTTGCGGACGGCGTGCCAGCGCTCGTCGGGCGACGACGGGTCGAGCCCGTCGACGCCGTCCGGACCGGTCAGTCGCCGCCACGGACGGGCCACCAGCGTGGGCAGCGCCCGTACCGCCGGGGTGGCCGCCCGGCGGGTGAACCGGGGCGCGCGTGCGGCCAGCACCAGCGCGTCGACAAGGGCCAGGTAGCGCGGGGAGCGCAGCGCCTCGTCGATCGCGGCGTGCGCCACCCGCTGCCGTGCGGCGAGCGCCTCGTCCAGCCGGTCCACCGCACCGGCGTCGAGCGGGCTGAGCGGGTCGGCGCCCGAGGTGATGCGCAACCGTTCCCGCAGCACCTCGGCGTCCCGGGCCGGGCCGAGCACCCCGGCCAGCCAGCGCAGCTCGTCGCGCAGCGGACGGGACCAGCTCCTGCGGACCAGCGGTTGGAAGGTGCGCAGGTCGCTGCGCAGCCGCCGACAGGCCACCCGCATCTGGTGCACTGCGGTGTCACCGCTGGCGGCGGGGGCGCGCAACCGCACCAGCGGATCGTGCGTCAGCAGGCGGCGTACCTCCTTGCGGACCGCCTCGGTGACCACGTCGCCGGCGCTCGGGTCGTCCGGCAGGCCCGCCGGCGCGACCAGGTCCGGGTCGGCCTGCGCCGCCGGGCCCAGGGCGCGTACGTGCTTCGGGGTGAACGAACCGCCCCGCGCGCCGGCCTCGCGCAGCACCGAGCCCGCCCGCTCCAGCAGCTCCCGGTCGCCGGCCTTGAGCTCCACCTCCAGTTCGCGGAACGCGCCGGTGGCGGTGCCGGAGGTGTCCTGCACCCGCACCCGGTCGTCCACCACCTCGGCGAGCACCGTGCCGGCCTCGTCGCACACCTCGTGGGCGTGCCGGACGGTGCGTACCACAGTCACCGGGGCCAGCGGAGCGCCCCGGTGCAGGGCGGTGACCAGCTCCACCAGCTCCGGCGGTGGTTGCCCCTTCGGGCCGGGTCGGGAGATCTCGTGCCGGACACCGGGCGTGCCGGTGGGCAGCTTCACCGTCCAGGGCAGCTCGTCGCCCTTGCGGTGCCGCAACGACGCTCCGGCCCGGGCCAGCCGCAGGTCGGCCGTGTCGAGGTAGCGGGCCACGAGCGTCACCGGCGGCAGCGCCCGGACCCGGCCACCGGCCGGGGCCACGGCGGACAGGTCCGGCAGCACGTAGGTGTCGTCCACCTCGTACTTCTGCTCCTCCTCCACCATCAGCTCAGCCTATGCCGCGATCGTTCAGCCGGCCGTGCCACCGACGCGGCGCAGCAACAGTTCCTGCAGATGCGTACCGGCCGCCTCGTCGCCCCCGGCACGCCGGGTCCAGGTGCCGTCGCCGGCCAGCTCGAACGCGTCCACGTCCGGGCTCATCGCCAGGTTCAGCACGTGGTCCAGCTCGGCCCGCGCCACCGGGTCGCTCACCTGCACCAGCGCCTCCACCCGGCGGTCCAGGTTGCGGTGCATGAGGTCTGCCGAGCCCATCCAGAACTCGGCCTCGCCGTTGTTGCCGAACCGGAACACCCGGGAGTGCTCCAGGAACCGGCCCAGGATCGAGCGGACCCGGATGTTCTCCGACAGCCTCGGCACCCCCGGGCGCAGCGTGCACATGCCCCGGATCAGCAGGTCGACGTGCACGCCGGCCTGGGAGGCCCGGTACAGCGCGTCGGTCACGCCCTCGTCGACAAGCGAATTGACCTTGAACTGGACGAGCCCGGGCATGCCGAGGCGGACGTGCGCGATCTCCCGCTCGATGCGCTCGATGAGGCCGCTGCGGATGCCCTGCGGCGCGACCAGCAGCCGCCGGTACGCGGTCTGCCGGCTGTACCCGGTGAGCACGTTGAACAGGTCGGTGAGGTCGGCGCCGATCTCCGGGTCGGCGGTGAGCATGCCGAAGTCCTCGTACAGCCGGGCGGTCTTCGGGTGGTAGTTGCCGGTGCCGATGTGGCAGTACCGGCGGATCTGGTTGCCCTCCTGCCGGACCACCAGGGCGGTCTTGCAATGCGTCTTGAGGCCCACCAGGCCGTACACGACGTGGCAGCCGGCGCGTTCCAGCGTCCGCGCCCAGCCGATGTTGGCCACCTCGTCGAAGCGGGCCTTCACCTCCACCAGCACCACCACCTGCTTGCCGGCGGCGGCCGCGTCGACGAGCGCGTCGACGATCGGCGAGTCACCGCTTGTGCGGTAGAGGGTCTGCTTGATGGCCAGCACGTCGGGGTCGGCGGCGGCCTGCTCGATGAAGCGCTGCACGCTTGTGGCGAACGAGTGGTACGGGTGGTGCACCAGAATGTCCCCGTCGCGCAGGGTGGAGAAGACGCTGCGCGGCACCTCACCCTCGGCGAGCCGGGGATGGGTGGCCGGCACGAACGGCGGGTCCTTCAGATCGGGGCGGTCGGCCTCGCCGTACACCTGCCACAGCGCGGAGAGGTCCAGCAGACCGGGCACCCGCAGCACGTCCTGGTGGTCCATGTCCAGCTCGCGCACGAGCAGCTCCAGCATGTGGTCGGAGATCGACGCGGCGACCTCCAGCCGGACCGGCGGGCCGAACCGCCGCCGGGCCAGCTCCCGCTCCAGGGCCTGGAGCAGGTCCTCGTCACGGTCCTCGTCGACCTCCACCTCGGCGTTGCGGGTGACCCGGAACAGGTGGCACTCGACGACCTGCATGCCGCTGAACAGCTGCCCCAGGTGCACCGAGATCAGGTCCTCCACCGGCAGCATCCGGACGCCCGGCTGGTCCCGGTCCACGCGGACGAAACGGGGAACGTTGTTGGGCACCTTCACCCGGGCGAACAGCTCCGAGCCGCCGTCCGGGTCGCGCACCGCCACCGCCAGGTTCAGCGACCGCCCGGAGATGTACGGGAACGGGTGGGCCGGGTCGACCGCGAGCGGGGTCAGCACCGGGAAGATGTATTCGCGGAAGTAGGTTCGTAGCCGCTCCCGCTCCGGATCGCCCAGCTCGGCCCAGCGCAGGATGCGGATGCCCTCGTCGGCCAGTTTGGGCAGCACGTCGTCGACGAAGCAGGCGGCGTGCCGGGCCACCAGCTCGGCGGTCCGCTCGGCGATCAGCTCCAGCTGGGTCCGCAGCGGCAGCCGGTCCCCGCCGCGTACCGGCAGGCCGGCGGAGAGCCGCCGCTTCAACCCGGCGATCCGCACCATGTAGAACTCGTCGAGGTTGCTGGCGAAGATGGCCAGGAACTTCGCCCGTTCCAGCAGGGGGGTGCGCTGGTCCTCGGCGAGCGTGAGCACCCGCGCGTTGAAGTCGAGCCAGGAGAGTTCCCGGTTGAGGAACCGGTCCTCCGGCAGCGGCGGGACGGCCGGCGCCTCGTCGTCCTGCGCGACGACGGTCGGCGCGGCGGGCTGGACGACTCCACCAGCGGCCGGCCCCTCCGTCCCAATGGGGCCGACGGCGGGGTCGAGGACCTCGTCCAGTCCGGAGGAGGCGGCTCCCGGGTCGTCGCCGAGGGTGTCGGCGCGGGCGGCGCCGGCCCGTTCGGCCCGGGACGGACGGAAACGGCCGTCGGCGCCACGGATACGGGCGCCGTTGAGGGGGTCGGTGGCTGAAGGGGTGGCGGGGTGCTCGCGAGGGGTGCTCACCCGCTCATAATCACCCGATTCGGGTTAACGCAAAATGAACTTGGGCTCGCCGGCTCAGATCATCGTCGGCAATGTCACCCGGACGACCTCGCCGTCGGGATCGGTGTCGATGCGCACCCGCTGGCCGAGCCGGAGCAACCGCAGCCCGGAGGCGTCGAACGCCCGCGCGGGGAAGCGCAGCTCGGTGCCGTCGTCGAGCAGCAGGACGCCGCTGCGCGTCGCCGCGTCGTAGCTGGCCACCGTGCCCTGCATGCTGGCACCGTACACCCGTGGGTCAGCTCGCGGAGGCGGCCGGGCAGCCGGCGTCGAGCAGCGCGGCCGTGCGCGGCCCGAGCCCGAGCCGCGCGGCGGCGCCCAGGTCCGAGGCGGTGTCCACGTCGCGGCGCAGGCTGGGCCAGTCCCCGGTCAGCGGCAGCGCGCCGCTCGCCGCGTGCGCCGCCGCCGAGCCCACCCCGAAGCGCGGGTCCAGCGCCACCCCGGGCGGCGCGGCCAGCAGCACGGTGCCGTCGCCGGGCGCGTCCGGCACGAACCGGCGTACCCCGCCGGGGTCGGCCTGCGCCGCGAGCAGCGCGGCGGCCAGTTCGGCCGGGCGCAGCGCCGGCAGGTCGGCGGTGAGCCCGGCCACCCAGCCGGCGGGCCCAGCCATCGCGCCGTGCCGGAAGGCGGCGTTCAGCCCGGCGTCCGGCTCGTCGGGCAGCACCCGCGCGCCGGCCGCCCGGGCCACCGCCGCCACGCGGGCGTCGTCGGTGACCACCCGGGCCTCGGCCACCGCCGGGCAGGCCAGCACCGCGTGGAGCGTGTCGGCCGCCAGCGCCAGTGCCAGCTCCTCATGGGGTACGCCGGGCAGCGCGCCCCGCAGCCGGCTCTTGGCGGCCGTCAGACGCTTCACCGGCACCACCACTGCCCACCTCGGCTGACTCACGTCCGCAATCCTGCCAGCAGGACGACGGGACCCTCGCTGGCCGTACGGGGGGCGAGCAGGCATGATTTCCGCTGCGGGTGTCGCGGGCGGGGTTCGCGGCGGGGTCGGGCGCGACGAGGAGGCACAGTGGCACGGCGGAGGCTGGGGTTCTGGCAACGGTTCGCCGTGGCGCTGGTGAAGCCGGTGATGATCGTCTGGACCCGGCGTACCTGGCGTGGCCAGGAGTATCTCCACCGTGACGGCGGCGTGATCATCGTGGCGAACCACATCTCACACGCCGACCCGCTGGTGTCCGCGCACTTCATCTACGACTCCGGGCGCTGGCCGCAGTACCTGGGCAAGGCGAGCGTGTTCCGGGTGCCGGTGATCGGTTGGATCCTGCACCGCTGCCGGCAGATCCCGGTCGAGCGCGGCAGCGTGGACGCCGTCCGCTCGCTGGACGCACTGGTCGCCGCGCTCGACGAGGGTGGCGCTGTGGTGATCTACCCCGAGGGCACGACCACCCGGCAGCCGGACCTGTGGCCGATGAAGGCCAAGACCGGGGCGGCCCGGCTGGCGCTGGCCACCGGCGCGCCAGTGGTGCCGCTGGTGATGTGGGGGCCGGAGCGGATCTTCGACCCGCGGACCAGCCGGTTGAACCCACGACCCCGCATCCCGGTGACCGTGGTCGCCGGGGAACCGATCGACCTGAGCCGGTGGGCGGACGCCCCGCCGACCCGGGCGACCCTGGAGGAGATGACGGACGCCATCATGCTGCGTTTGCGGGACATGCTCGCCGAGATCCGTGGCGGCACCCCGCCGCCGCTGTGGGAACGGCCGGCCCGACCGTCCGTCCGGCACCAGCAGGGTGAAGCCGCGTGAGCGGCCACGTCGCGGTGCTCGGCGCCGGCTCCTGGGGGACCGCGTTCGCCAAGATCCTCGCCGACGCCGGGCGGGACGTGACCGTGTGGGCCCGCCGCGCGCCGGTGGCCGAGAGCATCCGCACCCTGCGCCGCAACCCGGAGTACCTGCCGGACCTGCTGCTGCCGGCCCGGGTCACAGGCACCGCCGACGCCGCCGAGGCGATCACCGGCGCCGAGCTGGTGGTGCTGGCTGTGCCCTCGCAGACCCTGCGCGGCAACCTCGCCGAGTGGGCCGGGTACCTGCACCCGGACTCGACCCTGGTGTCGCTGATGAAGGGCATCGAACTCGGCACCACCAAGCGGATGAGCGAGGTCATCGTGGAGACCGCCGGCGTGGCCGCGGACCGGGTGGTGGTCGTGTCCGGCCCGAACCTGGCCCCGGAGATCGCCGCCGAGCAGCCGGCCGCCACCGTCGTCGCCGGGACGAACAGCCATCGCACGGTGCTCGTGCAGTCGTCGATCCGGACGCCCTACCTGCGCCCCTACACCAACGACGACGTGATCGGCTGCGAGCTGGGCGGGGCTGTCAAGAACGTGATCGCCCTGTCGTACGGCATCGCCACCGCGATGGGCTTCGGCGACAACACCCGGGCCATGCTGATGACCCGGGGGCTGGCCGAGACGGCCCGCCTGGGCGTGGCGCTGGGCGCCGACCCGATCACCTTCGCCGGCCTGGCCGGCATGGGCGACCTCGTCGCCTCCTGCTCGTCCCCGCTCGCCCGTAACCGCACCTTCGGCGAGCACCTGGGCCGGGGGGAGACGCTGGAGCAGGCCCAGGCCGCCACCCGGCAGACCGCCGAGGGCGTGAAGAGCTGCCTGGCGATCCGTGACCTGGCCCGGGCGCACGGTGTGGAGATGCCGATCACCGAGCACGTCGAGCGGATCTGCCACGAGGGGATGGACCCCCGGCTGGCCGTGGACACGCTGATGAGCCGGACCGCCAAACCCGAGTCGTACGAGTGAGGATCCGATGACTGACCTGGGAGACGGCACCCGCTGCGTACGCGCCGGCCTGCCCGAGCCGGCGCCGGGGGATCCGTTCCTGCCGGGGCCGGTCCTCGCCGCGCCGTACCACCTCGACCCGTGGCAGGGGCCCGCCGCCTCGCCGAACGGCTACGGCCGCCCCGACAACCCGACCCGACGCCTCCTGGAGGCGGCAGTGGGCGAGCTGGAGGGTGGCGAGTGCCGGGTCTTCGCGAGCGGTCAGGCGGCCATCACCGGCATGCTGCTCGCCCTGCTGCGCCCGGGTGACACGGTGCTGCTGCCCAGCGACGGCTACTTCCCGGTCCGGTCGTTCGCCACCGGCGTGCTGGAGACGACAGGCGTCCGGGTGGTCTTCGTACCGACCGTCGGGCCGTACCCGTCACTCGACGGCGTCCGGCTGGTGCTGGTGGAGACCCCCGCCAACCCGGGTCTGGACGTGGTCGACGTGGCGTCCCTGGCCGAGCAGGCGCACGCCGCCGGCGCGCTGCTCGCGGTGGACAACACCACGGCCACCCCGCTCGGGCAGCGTCCACTGGACCTCGGCGCGGACCTGGTGGTCGCCTCCGGCACCAAGGCGCTCACCGGGCACTCCGACCTGCTGCTCGGGTACCTGGCCAGCCGGAACACCGAGCTGGTCGAGGCGGTGACGCTCTGGCGTACCACCACCGGTTCGGTGCCGGGCGCGTTCGACGCCTGGCTGGCGCACCGGTCGCTGGCCACCCTCGACCTGCGGCTGGCCCGGCAGAGCGCGAACGCCGCCGCGGTCGCCGACCTGCTCGCCGCCCGCGCGGACGTGACGGGTCTGCGCTGGCCGGGCCGGCCCGACGACCCCGCGTACGCGGTGGCCTCGGCGCAGATGCGCCGGATGCCCGGGGTGCTCTCGTTCGACCTGGGCGACGCCGACCGGGTGAGCCGGTTCGTCGAGGCCGCCCGGCTGGTGGCGGCGGCCACCTCCTTCGGCGGCCTGCACACGACCGCGGACCGGCGGGCGCAGTGGGGTGACGACACCGCGCCCGGCTTCGTCCGGCTCTCCTGCGGTGTGGAGGACACCCCGGACCTGGTGGCCGACATCGCCGCCGCGCTGGACGCGGCCGGAGAGGCCTGAGTGGAGTCCGTCTCCG
This sequence comes from Micromonospora orduensis, assembly GCF_006228125.1. Lineage (GTDB taxonomy): Bacteria > Actinomycetota > Actinomycetes > Mycobacteriales > Micromonosporaceae > Micromonospora > Micromonospora orduensis. Next base: position 16,047 of record NZ_VDFY01000171.1, read on the forward strand.
CCGACCGGTCCGCCCTCGTGGACCGGCTGCGCGCCGCCGGCTGCGTCTACGCCGAGGACGAGGCGGACCTGCTGCTGGCCGCCGCCGACGATCCGGCGACGGTGGCCGACCTGACCGAGCGTCGGGTGGCCGGCGAACCGCTGGAGTACCTGCTCGGCTGGGCGGAGTTCTGCGGCCGGCGGATCGCCGTGGACCCGGGTGTCTTCGTGCCGCGCGGCCGGACCGCTCTGCTGGTCGAGGCGGCGGCGGCGTTGACCGGCCCGGCGCCGGCCGTGGTCGACCTGTGCTGCGGGTCCGGGGCCACCACTGTCGCGCTGGCGCACCGGCTCGCGCCGCGCTGGCTGGCCGCCGCCGACATCGACCCGGCGGCCGTGGCGTGCGCCCGCCGCAACCTCGCCGGGTTGTCGGCCGAGGTGTTCGAGGGTGACCTGTTCGCGCCGCTGCCGCCGCGCTGGCGGGGGCGACTCGACCTGGTGGTCGCCAACGCCCCGTACGTCCCGACCGACGCGGTGGCGCTGATGCCGCCGGAGGCGCGGCTGCACGAGGCGCCGGTGGCGCTCGACGGCGGCCCGGACGGGCTCTCCGTGCTGCGCCGGGTGGGCGCCGAGGCGGTCGACTGGTTGACCCCCGGTGGACACCTGGTGGTCGAGGTCGGTGTCACCCAGGTGGACGCGCTCCGGGAGGCGTTCGCCGCCGTCGGCCTGCTGACAAGCGTCCGCCACGACGAAGACCTGGACGCCACGGCCCTGACCGCCCGCCGCCCCTGACCCCCCCACCCGCGATCGTGCGGTTTCGGTTGTCGACATGGGTGCGATACGCCTTGTGCCGCGACAGTAGGTGCAAGATCGCGGAGATGGTGGGCGTGGCGGGGGAGAGGGCTTGGCACTAGCCTCGGCTCACACTCATGACGGCGGGAGGCGGTTTCGGTGGGCAGCGCAGGGGTGCCGGTGGTCGTCGGGCTGGACAACGGCGGCACCAGCAACAACGCCACAGTGCTGACGGTGGACGGCCGGTTCCTGGTGGACGGCCTGCTGGAGATCCCCAGCGAGGTGCGCGCCGGGCCGGACGCGGCGATCGAGGCGTTGGCCCGGGCACTGGACGGCGCGTTGGCGCACACCGGGGTGCCGCGCGAGCTGGTCCGGGCGGTCGGGCTGGACACGCCCGGCCCGGCCAGCGCCGCCGGTGTCATCTCCTCGCGGGGCTCGACCAACTTCTCCCAGCCGGCCTGGCGCGGCTTCGACGTGCGGGGCGCGCTGGAGCGGCGGCTCGGCCTGCCGGTGATCTACCACAACGACGGCAACGCGGCGGCGCTCTATGCCCACCACGTGTTCTTCGGCGCCGAGGCGATGAACCGCTCGTCGGTGGCGGCGATCGTCGGCACCGGCCTGGGTGGCGGGGTGGTCGAGAGCGGCCGGGTGATCGCCGGCGCGGCCGGGATGGCCGGGGAGCTGGGTCACGTGCACATCCCGCTGAACGGGCTGCTCGGTCCGGGGCAGCCGGAGCCCACCTGCGCCTGCGGCTTCACCGGCGACGTGGAGAGCGTCGCCTCGCTGACCGGCATCGAGCGCAACCTGCTGCCGTACTGGCTGACCCGCCACCCTGACCACCCGCTCGCCGCCGAACCGGTGGCTCGGGCGGCGAAGCTGGTCCGTGGCTACGGCGAGCGGGGCGACGCGCTGGCCCGGGACCTGTTCGCCCAGCAGGCGATGGCGTTGGGCCGGTTGTTCACAGTGGCGGCCAACTTCACCGACCCGCACGCGTACTTCGTGGGCGGCGGGGTGGTGGAGGCGGCGCCGGAGTTTCGCGACTGGTTCCTGGCGACGGTCCGCGACCACACGGTGCTCCGGGAGGAGCAGGCGGCCGTGGCGACCTTCGCCCTGGTGCCCGAGCGGGACATGGCCGGCGCCCGGGGCGTGGCGATCGCTGCCCTGGAGGCGCTGCGTACCGTGCCGGAGTCCCGCCCGCTGGTGGCCTGAACCCGGCCCGCCGTGCGCCCCGGCGGATCGGCGAGCGACCCGCCGGGGCCTGTCCGGCCGCGCCGGTGAGCGACCTGCCGGGACCTGGCCGGCCGCGTCGACGGCCGGTCAGCTACGGGGTGGGGCCTGGGTGAAGGCGGCCCAGGCGGCCGGCGGGAACAGCAGGGCCGGACCGGCGGGGTCCTTCGAGTCGCGGACGGCCACCAGCCGCGGGATCGCGGCCACCTCCACGCAGGCGCCCTCATCGCCGCTGCGGCTGCTCTTGCGCCACGCCGCCACGGCCAACGCCGCTGTGATCGTCGGTGTCATCGGTCCTACCGTCCCTTCAGGACTGACAGGAGCATCGCCCGGCTGTCCGCCGGGCTGAGCGCCACGCTGCGCAGATGCTCCATGATCTTGGTGCAGGTACGCGTCTCGCCGGCCCGGTCGAGGATCATCTGCCCGGCGACGGTCTCCACCGAGGCGATGATCGGGTCCTCCGGGTCGGCGAACTCCAGGATGTGCAGCGAACCCCGGGTGCCGCGGTGGTAGCCGGCGGAGAGCGGGATCACCTGGACGGTGATGTTGGGCAGCTCGGCCATCTTGACGAGGTGGCGGAGCTGACCGTCCATCACCGACTGGTCGCCGACCGGCCGGAGCAGCGCGCCCTCGTCGATGACCGCGTCGAGGATCGGCGGGTCGTCGCCGGTGAGCCGCTGCTGACGGTCGAGGCGGACCTTGACCCGTTGCTCGACGAGGTCGTCGCCGAGGGTGTGGGGACCACCGCGCATCACGCCGCGGATGTAGTCGGCGGTCTGCAGCAGGCCGGGCACCACCGAGGGCTCGAAGTTGGCGATGGCCGTCGCCTCGGCCTCCAGCGCGATGAAGTCGATGGTGCGGGGGTCCAGCAGGTACGAGTACGACACCCACCAGCCCGGTTTGCGGGCGTCCTTGGCGAGCTGTACCGCCGAGGCCACCTCCTCGGCGCTCACCCCGTACGAGGTCAGCAGGGCGCGCACGGTGGCCGGAGTGATCAGTGTCTGGGCGTTCTCGTACCGGGAGAGGGTGCTGCGGGTGCTGTTGATCTCGTCAGCTGCGGTCTCCAGCGTCAGACCGGCGGCTTCCCGGTGGTGGCGCAGGGCGATGCCGAGTCGGCGGGCGCGGGCGGTCTTCGGGGCCATGCATCGATGGTCGCACACATTTGTGGGAACGTCTGCATGAGAGAACGTCGATGAGAGTTGCATTCACGGCTGTCCACGTGTCAATCTGTCATCGCGTCCTCACCGCCGGTTGTCGTGGCGACGGTGGTGGTGAGCGACCGGAGGGGATGGGGCGCGCGGCGATCGGGTTTCTCCCCCGTGCCCGATCGCCGCGTGCCGCAGCCATCCCGCCCCGCCGGAAGGAGACGACGTGCGTGACGGTCCGCAGCTCCCCGCCGTGCAACTGGGCGGCCGGCGATGACCCGCTTCCTGGTGGTGCTCACCGACGTGCGTCCCGTCGAGGGCCTCGAGCGCAACGAGCGGACCGCCCCCGAACGGCGCCGGCAGGTGGTCGGCGCCAACAGCCGGGAGGCCGCCGACCGGATCGCCGGGGCCTTCATGGCGCTGGGCATGGTCCGGGCCGGCCGGCAGCGGGTCAAGGTGATCGCGGTCGGCCGCCGGCACGCCCGGGACTGAGCGGACCCGCTCCGCCGGTCGATGTGGCAACCTTCCTCCCGTCACGCACCGTATAACCTCTGCTGACCGATTGCCGCCTACCGCTGTGGCTCCCCGGGTATCGCCTCGCCCTACCGCCACGCACAGTAAGGTCAACCGGGTGAACGCCACCGGCGAGCACGACCAGCCGCAGTCGCGTACGAAGAGGTGACCGGAGTGACCACCCCAGGCAAGACCCGCGTGGCGATCGTCTTCGGCGGCCGCAGCCCGGAGCACGGCATCTCCTGCGTCAGTGCCGGCAGTGTGTTGGGCGCCCTGGACCCCGACGAGTTCGAGGTGGTGCCGGTCGGCATCACCCGGGCCGGGCAGTGGGTGCTGACCAGCGGCGATCCCGCCCAGCTCGCGATCAACGCCCGCCAGCTGCCGGAGATCACCGCCGACTCCGGCGACGACATCGTGCTGCGCGCCGACCCCACCGGCAACGGGCTGATGGTGCTCGACCCGACCGAGGGTCCCCGGGTGCTCGCCGACGTGGACGTGGTCTTCCCGGTGCTGCACGGCGCGTACGGCGAGGACGGCACGATCCAGGGAATGCTGGAGATGGCCGGCATCCCCTACGTGGGCGCGAACGTGTTCGCCTCCGCAGCCGCCATGGACAAGGAGTTCACCAAGAAGCTCTGCGCGGTCGAGGGCATCCCGGTCGGCGCGTACGCGGTGCTGCGCAACGGGATGACGCTCAGCGAACAGGACAAGGACCGGCTCGGCCTGCCGGTCTTCGTGAAGCCGTCGCGGGCCGGCTCGTCGTTCGGCATCACCCGGGTCACCGACTGGGCGCAGCTCGACGCGGCGGTCGCCACCGCGCGGCAGATCGACCCGAAGGTCATCATCGAGGCGGCCATCGTCGGCCGCGAGGTCGAGTGCGGTGTGCTGGAGGGCGAGGCCGGCGGCGCGCCCGAGGCGTCCGTCCTGGCCGAGGTGCGGGTCGTCGCCGACCACGACTTCTACGACTTCGAGGCGAAGTACCTCGACGACTCCTGCGAGTACGACATCCCGGCCGGGCTGCCGGAGCGGGTGACCCGCCAGGTGCAGGAGTACGCGGTCCGCGCGTTCACCGCGCTGGACTGCGCCGGTCTGGCCCGGGCCGACTTCTTCGTCACCCCCGAGCTGGACGTCTACCTCAACGAGATCAACACGATGCCCGGGTTCACTCCGACGTCGATGTTCCCGCGGATGTGGGCGGCCTCCGGCCTGGAGTACCCGAAGCTGGTCAACCGCCTCATCCGCACCGCGCAGCGGCGCGGCGTCGGCCTGCACTGAGACCGCCGGCCCGCCCGCGCCGAGCCGGCGCGGGTCGGCTCAGCCCCGGCAGCCGGCGGGGACGGCGCCACCCGAGGGCACCGTCGCGACGATGGTGTTGGAGATCGGCGCCGCCCACTGCAACGGCTGCTGGTACGAGCGCGGGACGCGCAGGGTGACAGGTGTCTCCCGGTCGACAGTGGTGAGCACCGTCGCGTCGGCCTGTTCGACCGGGTGCCAGCAGACCGAGTTCACCCGCCAGACCTCGTCGGTGGCCGGAACGGTAGGCGCGGGGCCGCCGCAGGCCACGGTGAGGGCCGGATCGCCGTACGCCGCGTTCTGCTCCGGGCCCGCGGTGACCGGACGCTGGGCCAGGTCGCGGATGGTCTGCGGCAGCTGGGAGACCAGCGCGCGGCAGACCGTGGCCGGGCGGTCGGCAAGCGCCGGGGCTGCCATCTCCACGGGCGCGGTGGACTGCGCCCGCGGGCTGGTCGCCGAGGGGCTCGGCGCGGCGGCCGGAGTGTCCGGCGAGAGCTTCGAGAAGGCCAGCACGGCGACCAGGAGGGTGACCGGCAGCGCGATCAACGTGGCCAGCAGCGCGGCTCCACGGATCGTCCGGTCCCGGCCGCTCGGCGCGTCGGCGCCCGGCTCACCGGACTCGCGGATACCGTCAGCCGGCTCGGACGTCCCGCCGGTCGTGCCGCGCGTCTCGTCGTCGTCCAGAGCAGCGGAGGAGGTCGTCATCTCGTCCACTTACAACCGCACCACCGAACACGTGAGGGTGCGGGTGATGCCGGGCACCATCTGCACCTTGCTGACGATGAGTTTGCCGAGCTCGTCGACGGTGTTGGCCTCGGTGAGGACGACCACGTCGTACGGCCCGGTGACGGCGTCGACGCGTACCACGCCGGCAAGGTCCGCGATGAGACCGGCCACGTCACGTGCCCGGCCGACCTCGGTCTGGATGAGGATGTACGCCTGTACCACGACTCGACCTCCGTCCGTCGCCGCCGCGGGGCGGCCCGAAGGGTGAAACTACCTTACGGAGCAGGTCCGATCCCTATCGGTGGTCAAGGAGCAGCGGTGAGCGAGCGCGGCGGTGCCGGGCAGAACGGACGGAACGTCGGCGGTGGCGCCAGCGTGGCCGGTATCGGCGAGTTCGGGTTGATCGGGCGGATCACCGCCCGGCTGCCGGTCGGGCCGACGACCCTGCTCGGCCCGGGGGACGACGCGGCGGTGGTGGCCGCGCCGGACGCCCGGGTGGTGGCCTCCACTGATGTGCTTGTCGACGGGCGGCACTTCCGGCGCGACTGGTCCTCGGGACGTGACGTCGGACACCGGGCGGCGGCGGCGAACCTGGCCGACATCGCGGCGATGGGCGCCACCCCGACCGCCCTGCTTGTCGCTCTCTGCATGCCGGCGGACCTGCCCACGGGCTGGGCGGAGGAGTTGGCCGACGGGCTGGCGGCGGAGGCGGGCACGGTCGGCGCGAGCGTCGTCGGCGGGGACATGTCGGCCAGCCCCACACTGACCGTCGCGGTGACCGCGCTCGGCGACCTCGACGGCCGCCCGCCGGTGGTGCGCTCGGGCGCCCGCCCGGGGGACGTGCTCGCCCTGGCCGGACGCACCGGGTACGCGGCCGCCGGCCTGACCGTGCTCACCCGTGGTTTCCGTACGCCCCGGCTGCTGGTCGAGGCGTACCGGCGGCCACTGGTGCCGTACCAGGCCGGGCCGCAGGCCGCCCGGCTGGGCGCGACGTCGATGATCGACGTGTCGGACGGACTGCTCGCCGACCTGGGGCACGTGTCGGCGGCCAGCCGGGTGGCGATCGACGTGCGCCGGGAGGCGTTCGAGGTGCCCCGGCAGATGGCCGACGCGGCGCAGGCACTCGGCGTCGACCCGTACACCTGGATCCTGGCCGGTGGCGACGATCACGCGCTGGCCGCGACCTTCCCCCCGGCGGTGGCGTTGCCGCCGGAGTGGCGGGCGATCGGTGTGGTGACCGACGGTGCCGGCGTGACTGTCGACGGGGTGCCCTACGACGGTCCGACCGGCTGGGACCACTTCCGGTGAGGCCCGGTGGCCGCCGTACCCTGGACACCGTGAGTGAGATCGAGATCCGGCTGGTGCGGTTCGACGCGCCGGTGGCGCAGCAGTTGATCCGCGACGCGCTGGCTGAGCTCGGTGCCCGCTACGGCGGCACCGGCGACGACACCCCGGTGGCCGCCACCGAGTTCGAGCCGCCGGACGGTGCGTTCCTCGTCGCCTACCTGGCCGGTGAGCCGGTCGGCTGCGGGGGCTGGCGCAGCCACGGCGCGGACACGGCGGAGCTGAAGCGGATGTACACCGCCCCGGCGGCCCGGGGACGGGGTGTGGCCCGCACTGTCCTCGCGGCGGTCGAGCGTTCGGCGCGTGAGCAGGGACGCAAGCGGATCGTCCTGGAGTGCGGCGACAAGCAGCCCGAGGCGATCGCCATGTACACGGCCGCCGGCTACGAGCGCATCCCGAACTTCGGCTTCTACAAGGACGAGGAGGGCTGCGTCTCCTTCGGCCGTACCCTCTGACCTGCCCGGGGAACCGGACGGCCGGGCGCGGACCGGACGGTGCGGCGCCCCTCGGCGCGAACGACAAAGGCCGGCGGACCGCAGTGGTCCGCCGGCTGAGCCGTCTGGAAGAGGGTGGTGCCGCGCGTCAGGCGCGGGTGACCTTGCCAGCCTTGATGCACGAGGTGCAGACCTGCAACTTCTTGGTGTTGCCGCCACCGGCCGGGGTACGCACCGACTGGATGTTCGGGTTCCAGCGGCGGTTGGTCCGCCGGTGCGAGTGGGACACGTTGTGGCCGAAGCCCGGTCCCTTGCCACAGACGTCGCACACGCTAGCCACGGGATACTCCTGGGATTGATACGTTCACGGGGTCGCCGGCAGGTGCTGCCCGGGCAACCTGGTCAGGTTACCCGATGACCCGCCGACCCGGCCAACCGCCCCGGTCCAGTGGACACGCCGGACGAGTCCGACGGGTGTCAGTTCGCGCCAGTAGGCTTCTGGCCGTGCTGGACACCCTCGACGCCGCAGCGGTCCGCCGCTGGTGTGTGGGTGGGTTGGCCGCGCTGAAACGCCACCAGAGCGAGATCGACCAGCTCAACGTCTATCCGGTGCCCGACGGCGACACCGGCACCAACCTGGTGCTCACCCTCACGTCGGCCCAGCAGGCTCTCGCGATGGACCTGGACACGCTGCCCGACAGCGGGTCGACCGCGCACGGGCACGCGTCGCGGCTGATGGCCCAGGGCGCGCTGCTCGGGGCGCGGGGCAACTCCGGGGTGATCCTGTCGCAGATCCTGCGCGGCTTCGCCGACGCCGTCGCCGCCGTGCCGGTGGTGCGCGGCCGGGAGCTGGCCGCCGCGCTGCGGTCCGCGACCACCGCCGCGTACACGGCGGTCGGCCGCCCGGTGGAGGGCACCCTGCTCACCGTGGTCGCCGCCGCCGCCGAGGCGGCCGAGCGCACGGACACCGACGACCTGTGCCGGGTGGCCCGCGCCGCTGCGCGGGCGGCGGCCGAGGCCTTGTCCCGGACGCCGCAGCAGCTGCCGGCCCTGGCCCGCGCGGGCGTGGTCGACGCCGGCGGCAAAGGACTCTGCGTGCTGCTCGACGCCCTGGTCGAGGTGCTCACCGGGGAGAGCGCGGCCCCGGTGGCGCCGACCCCACGCACCGCCCGGCCGGCGGCCACCGTCCCCCGTGAGACCGGTTCCGAGGAGTACGCCTACGAGGTCCAGTTCCTGCTCGACGCCACGGCCGGGGCGGTCGACGAGATGCGCCGGACGCTTGACGCGTTGGGCGACTCCCTGGTCGTCGTCGGTGACGGGCGTGAGCCGGAGGGCACCTGGAACGTGCACGTGCACGTCAACGACGTGGGCGCGGCTGTCGAGGCGGGTGTCGCCGCCGGCCGCCCGTACCGGATCTCGGTGACCCGCTTCGCCGACCAGCCGGAGCCGTCGCCCGGCCCGGCGGCGGACGGCCGGGCGGCCGTGGTGGTCGCCACAGGCATCGGGATCGCCGAGCTGTTCGCCGCGGAGGGCGCCACGGTGGTGCCGGGCAACCCGTCCACGGGCGAGCTGCTGGACGCGGTCCGCAGCACCAACGCCGCCCGGGTGGTGGTGCTGCCCAACGACGCCAACACGGAGGCCGTGGCGAGTGCGGCGGCCCGCGAGGCACACCGCTACGGCATCAAGGTGAGCGTGGTGCCCACCCGCTCACCGGTGCAGGCCCTGGCCGCCCTGGCGGTCCGCGACGGCGCCCGCCGCTTCGAGGACGACGTGATCGCGATGGCCGAGGCCGCCGGCGCGTGCCGCTACGCCGAGGTCTGCCACGCCAGCCGGGAGGCGCTTACCGTCGCCGGCCCGTGCCAGCCCGGCGACGTGCTGGCGCTGGTCGAGGGGGAGGTGCACCTCATCGGCGCCGACCTCACCGACATCTGCGCCGCCGTCGTCGACCGGATGCTCGGCGGCGGCGGTGAGCTGGTCACCCTCCTGGCCGGGGTGGACGCCCCGGCCGGGCTCACCGACGCCGTCCGCGCGCACGTCGCGCGGCGCTGGCCGTTCGTCGAGGTGCAGGCGTACCCGGGCGGCCAACCGTTCTATCCACTGCTGGTGGGGGTCGAATGAGCGAGCCGGCCACCGTGGACACGCCGCTGAAGAAGCTCGTCGGGGACAAGACGGCCAAGGCGTTGGCCTCCTACCTCGACCTGCACACCGCGGGTGACCTGGTCTACCACTTCCCGCGCCGGTACGACGAGCGCGGCGAGCACACCGACATCCGCTCCCTGGACGTGGGCGAGCAGGTCACCGTGCTGGCCCAGGTGCAGCGCACCGCCGTACGACCGATGCGTCAGCGCCGGGGCAACCTGCTGGAGGTGACCGTCGGCGACGGCTCCGGGGGTCTGCTCACGCTTACGTTCTTCGGCAACCAGGCCTGGCGCGAACGCGAGCTGCGTCCGGGCCGGTGGGGTCTGTTCGCCGGCAAGGTCACCGAGTTCCGGGGCAAACGCCAGCTCAACGGCCCGGAGTACGTCCTGCTCGGCGAGGGCGGTGAGGGCGAGGCGGCGGTCAACGACGAGATCGAGGAGTTCGCGGGCGCGCTGATCCCCGTGTATCCGGCCGCCGCGGCCGTTCCGACCTGGGTGATCGCCCGCTGCGTACGGGTCGTCCTGGACACGTTCACCCCGCCGGAGGATCCGCTGCCGGCCGACGTACGGGCCAGCCGCAACCTCGTCGACCTGGGCGCGGCGCTGCGGGAGATCCACCGACCGTCCACCAAGGAGGCGCTCTACCGGGCGCGGCGGCGGCTCAAGTGGGACGAGGCGTTCGCCGTCCAGTTGACCCTGGTGCAGCGCAAGCACCGGGCCGCCGACTGGCCGGCCCGGCCCCGCCCGCCGCGCCCCGGCGGGCTGCTGGACGCGTTCGACGCCCGACTGCCGTACGAGCTGACCGCCGGGCAGCGCGACGTGGGCGCGGAGATCGCCGAGGACCTGGCCGCCCCGCACCCGATGCACCGCCTGTTGCAGGGTGAGGTGGGCTCGGGCAAGACGGTGGTGGCGCTGCGGGCCATGCTCCAGGTGGTCGACGCGGGCGGGCAGGCGGCGCTGCTGGCCCCCACCGAGGTGCTGGCCGCGCAGCACCACCGGGGGATGCTCGACCTGCTCGGGCCGCTCGGGCGTGCCGGTGAGCTGGATTCCGCCGAGCACGCCACGAGGGTCGAGCTGGTCACCGGGTCGCTGGGCGCGGCGGCCCGCCGCCGGGCGCTGGGCGAGGTGGCCAGCGGAGCCGCCGGCATCGTGCTCGGCACCCACGCCCTGCTGTACGAGGGCGTCGACTTCGCCGACCTCGGTCTCGTGGTGGTCGACGAGCAGCACCGCTTCGGGGTGGAGCAACGCGACGCGCTGCGGGCCAAGGCGGACCAGCCGCCGCACACGCTGGTGATGACGGCCACCCCGATCCCGCGCACGGTGGCGATGACCGTCTACGGCGACCTGGAGGTCTCCACCCTCTCCCAACTGCCCCGGGGCCGTTCGCCGATCGCCTCGCACGTGGTGCCGGCCGCCGAGAAGCCGGCCTTTCTGGACCGGGCGTGGCGCCGGCTGCGCGAGGAGGTCGCCGCCGGCCACCAGGCGTACGTGGTGTGCCCGCGGATCGGTGACGGTCCGGCGTCGGAGGACGAGCCGCCACCCGAGGACGACAACGGCCGCCGGCCGCCCCTCGCCGTGACCGAGGTGGCCCCCCTGCTGGCCGAGGGGCCGCTGCACGGGCTGCGGATCGGGGTGCTGCACGGGCGCCTCCCGGCCGACGAGAAGGACGCCGTGATGCGGTCCTTCGCCGCCGGCGACCTGGACGTGCTGGTGGCGACCACCGTGATCGAGGTCGGCGTCGACGTGCCAAACGCCACCGTGATGATCGTGCTGGACGCCGACCGGTTCGGCGTCTCCCAACTGCACCAGCTGCGGGGCCGCGTCGGCCGGGGGTCCGCCGCCGGGCTCTGCCTGCTGGTCAGCGAGGCCGCCGAGGGGTCGTCGGCGCGGGAACGGCTGGACGCGGTGGCGTCCACCGGCGACGGTTTCAAGCTCGCCGAACTGGACCTGGAGCAACGCCGCGAGGGCGACGTGCTGGGCGCCACCCAGTCCGGGCACCGTTCGCATCTGCGGCTGCTGTCCCTCAGGCGCGACGCGGACCTGATCCGCGACGCCCGCGCCGAGGCGATCACCCTCATCGAGGACGACCCGGAGCTGACCCGCAACCCGGCGCTCGCCGCGTCGGTCGCGGCCCTGGTCGACGAGGACCGCGCGGAGTACCTGGAAAAGGGCTGACGCCAGCCCGAGCAGGAGTCACCCGAACCGCCTCAGCGGAGACGCACCGAGGGCGCGCCGACCAGATGGTCGACGCGCCCTCGGGTTTCAGCGGAGGTCAGGTCAGGCGGTGAAGGTCACCCGACGCCGACGGGCGATGACGAAGAGCACCGCGCCCGCGATCAGCAGGGCGATCGCGCCGGCGGCGATGCCGCCCGCCGCCGCACCGGTGACCGGGAGGCCCGGCTCCTCGCCGCCAGCGCCGCCGCCGCCGCAGTTGCCCTCCGGCGTGTAGACCGCTTCCATCTCCAGGTCGAGGTCAGGCAGCGCGACGACCGCCGTCTCGGACTTGCCGGCCTTGAAGGTCACCGTCTCCGACGCGCCGGCCGCGACCGTACGGGTCTCGGTCTTGTCGCCGTACGTGAAGGTCGCCTTGACCGGGAGACCACCCTCGGGGTTGGTCACGGTGAGGGCGAACTCCTTGCAGTCGGCCTTGGTGGTGACGGCCGGCAGCGGGCAGTCCTCGGGGCGCTCCCACGAGTAGGTGCCGTTCTCGATGACCTTGCCGTCGACCAGGACCTCGATCTTGCCGGCGTCGGCGGCGGGCACCACGATGCTGGTGTCGGCCTTGCCCGGCGCGACGGAGACCTTCTTGGTGAAGCCGTTCTCGCCCTTGACCTCGAACTCGACCGCGTACTTGCTGATCTTGCCGTCGTTGCTCAGCGACACGGCGACCGAACCGTCGCAGTTGGACGCGAAGGTCGAGGCCGGGGTGGTGCAGCTCTTGCTGCCGCCGTTGTACCAGCCCTGCGGGCCCTTGGACCGGTTGCCCGGGGCGCCCGGCGAGCCGAGCTTCTTGTTGTCGTAGCGCTTGCCGCCGTCGACGATCTCGTCGATGACCTGGTCCTCGCCGCCCCAGATCAGGTCGACCTGGGTGTGGCAGTCCGGGATCTCGACGTTCAGCGTGATCTCGGTCTGGGTGGCGCTGACGAAGTCGCTGTCCGGCGTGCCGTAGACGTACTGCGGGGTGGCGAACTGCGGCCGGGGTGCGAAGTACGACACCAGCGTGAACCACTGCTTGCCCTCGCCGCACAGCGGCAGGTCACCGTCGAGCTTGACGGTCGCGGTGCCCTTCGGGCCGTCGAAGGTGTGGCTGTACTTGGCCTTGTCGACCTCGACGCACTTCGGGGACGGCGCGCAGGACTTGTCGGCGGCGAGGTTGATGCTGCCGTCGTTTGTGGCTTCCTTCCCGTTCTTCTTCCACTTGCCGAACACCGTGAGCTTGGCGGTGGCGGTGTCGCCCGGCACCCGCTGGACGGCCAGCACGGTGCCGCCCTTGGGGATGACGAAGCCCTGAAGCTGGACAGACTTGGCGCCCTCGACGGGAACGGTGACGTCGGTCGACGGCTCCGCCGTGACCCTCTGAAGCGTCACGGCCTTGTCGCGCTCGCTGTTCACCACCTTCCACGTGATCACGCGCTCGCCGGTGAGCCGGTCACAGTCGGCGCTCGCGGTGATCGTGGTGTGGTGTGCGCTGGCTGGGGTGGCCACCGCGACGACCCCGGTGAGGCCGATGAGGGCGGCTCCCAGGATGGCCAGCGGTCGCCGGAGCGACAGCTTGGGACGGATCACGGGTACTCCTGGAGTGCTGAAGCGTCAGGGGTGTGGCACGGGAGTGACAGTGGACGGTCACTGCACGTCCGTTCGGAGAGGCACCCTCCCGAGCCGTGGGCCGGTGGGTTGCCGCCGACACCCGGCAGACCCTAGCGAGATCGTCGAGCGTGATACAGCGCTCAGGATTTGCTAAGACGAATGTTATTAACTTGAGATCATTGATATACGAGAAGTGATCACGTCGTCCTCGTGGCGGTACCGACCGTGTCGAACGCCCGCTCCACGGGGTCGCGTAGCGTCGAGGTCATGAGCAGGAGGAGACGGTGACCCGGATCGTGGCCGGGACGCTCGGCGGCCGGCGGATCGCCGCGCCACCCGGCGCCGGCACCCGACCCACCTCCGACCGGGTCCGGGAGGCGCTCTTCAGTGCCGTCGAGTCCGAGGTCGACCTCGACGGCGCGCGCTTCGCCGACCTGTACGCGGGCTCGGGCGCGGTCGGTCTGGAGGCGCTGTCCCGGGGCGCCGGGCACGTGTTGCTGGTGGAGTCCGACCCGCGCGCGGCCCGGGTGATCCGGGAGAACGTGACGACCCTGCGGGCCGGCTCGGCCGTACGGCTGGTCACCGGCAAGGTGGCGACGGTGCTGGCCGCCGGCCCGGACGGCGGCCCGTACGACGTGGTCTTCGCCGACCCGCCCTACGCCGTGCCGGACGCGGAGATCACCGCGCTGCTGACCACGCTGGTCGAGGAGGGCTGGCTGGTGCCCGACGCGCTGGTGGTGGTGGAGCGGTCCCGGCGGACCAGGGAGTTCGACTGGGTGGAGGGGATCACCCCGGAGCGCAGTCGCCGTTACGGCGAGACCACTCTTTGGTACGGTCGCCGATCATGAGACGTGCGGTGTGTCCCGGCTCCTTCGACCCGGTCACCAACGGACACCTCGACATCATCGGTCGGGCCAGCCGGCTGTTCGACGAGGTGATCGTCGGCGTGCTGATGAACCAGTCGAAGAGCGGCCTGTTCACCGTCGAGGAGCGGATCGACATGCTCCGTGAGGTGACCGCCTCGTACGGCAACGTGCGGGTCGAGTCGTTCCGCGGGCTGCTTGTCGACTTCTGTCGGGCGCAGCAGGCGAGCGTGCTGATCAAGGGTCTGCGGGCGGTCAGCGACTTCGACTACGAGTTGCAGATGGCCCAGATGAACATCGGGCTGGCCGGGGTCGAAACGCTCTTCATGCCGACCAACCCGCTCTACTCGTTCCTCTCCTCCAGCCTCGTCAAGGACGTGGCCAAGTGGGGTGGCGACATCTCCGCGCACGTCCCCGACCTCGTCCGCGAAGCCCTCCAGGCCCGGCTGCGCCCCTAGTTTCCCACCCCCGCACCTCCGCGATCGTGCGTATTCGGTCGTCGAACCGTCCCTTTCGGGGCGGTCCGGCACGACAGACGTCGCAAGATCGGCGCGGAGGGGTGCGGGAGGGCGGCGCGGAGTGACGGTGCCGCGACGCGCCGGGTTGGGGTGGATGGGGCAGGTGTGGGG